>NZ_JBIRUL010000008.1:0-359842 GCF_044335095.1 Streptomyces sp. NPDC020597
GGTGACCTCGCCGGCCACGTGCACCAGACCGGTCGTGATCAGGGTCTCGACGGCGACCCGGGATGCCGGGTCCTCACGCAGCAGGGCGTCGAGGATGGTGTCGCTGATCTGGTCAGCGATCTTGTCGGGGTGACCCTCGGTCACAGACTCCGAAGTGAACAGGCGACGGGACACAACGCTCCCTGGGGTTGCAGCGGCTGCTGGCTGATCATTGGCGGACGCGACAGGAGCTGCGCCCGGCGTCGTCCGAGAACAGTTTATCGGTCGTGCCCCGCCACGGGCCCACCCGTCTCGCCTCTCGGGAGCGCTGTGACCTGCGGCACGGGCATTCTGCCGAATGCCCGCCGCCCTTGGCCAGGGGACGCGGACCCGAATCCGGCCGGGCCGGTCGTGATCGGGACCGTGCCGGGCGGTCAGCCCAGGCGCTCCGCCACCAGGTCCCACACGATGTCGGCGAGGGCCTCCTTCGGGCCGTGGGCCACGGGGGTTTCACTGCCGTCGGCCCCCAGCACGACGGCCTCGTTCTCCTCGGAGCCGAACGTCCTGCGCTCCCCGACCTCGTTCACCACGAGGAGGTCACAGCCCTTGCGCCGCAGCTTCGTGCGGCCGTTCGCCAGCACGTCGTCGGTCTCTGCGGCGAAGCCGACAACCACCTGGTTGGGGCGCGCCCGGTCGGCGGACAGCTCCGCGAGGATGTCCGGATTTCGCACCAGGACGACGGGGGCGGGCTCCTCGCCGTCCTTCTTCTTGATCTTGCCTGAGGCGTAGGTCTGCGGCCGGAAGTCGGCCACCGCGGCGGCCATGACGACCGCGTCGGCGTCGCCCGCGGCCTTCAGGACCGCCTCGCGCAGCTGTACGGCCGTGCCGACCGCGACCACGTCGACCCCCGCGGGGTCGGGCAGACCGGTGTTGGCCGCTATGAGCGTGACGCGGGCGCCGCGGGCGGCGGCGGTGCGGGCCAGGGCGTACCCCTGCTTGCCGGAGGAGCGGTTGCCGAGGAAGCGGACCGGGTCGAGGGGCTCCCGGGTGCCGCCGGCACTGATCACGACGTGCCGGCCGGCCAGGTCGGGTTCCCGCACGCCTCTGGCCAGGACGCGGCGGCACACCTCGAAGATCTCCGCCGGGTCGGGCAGCCGGCCCTTGCCGGTGTCGACGCCGGTGAGACGCCCGACGGCGGGCTCGATCACCAGGGCACCCCGGCGGCGGAGCGTGGCCACGTTCTCCTGGGTGGCCGGGTGCTCCCACATCTCGGTGTGCATCGCGGGGGCGAAGACGACCGGACATCGGGCGGTGAGGAGCGTGTTGGTGAGGAGGTCGTCGGCCAGGCCGTGGGCGGCCTTGGCGAGCATGTCCGCCGTGGCGGGAGCGACGACCACCAGATCGGCGTGCTGGCCGATGCGGACGTGCGGGACCTCGTGGACGTCGTCCCAGACCTCCGTGGAGACGGGGTGGCCGGAGAGGGCGGACCAGGTGGCGGCGCCGACGAAGTGCAGTGCGGACGCGGTGGGCACGACACGCACGTCATGTCCCGACTCGGTCAGTCTGCGCAGCAGCTCGCAGGCCTTGTAGGCGGCGATGCCGCCGCTGACCCCCAGAACGACCTTCGGCTTGTCCACCGCTTCTCCCCGGACCTCGGCGCGCGTACGCCGCGGCTCCCGGCGTACGGGTCCATCACACACCACAGGCCCGGCAGTCGCGCTGCCGGGCCTGTGGAAAAACCCACGGTGAGCCGAAAATACTACTGCGCGGGGCCCTCGACGGCCTCGGACGTCAGCAGACCGGCGTTGATCTCGCGCAGGGCGATCGACAGCGGCTTCTCGTGGACGTGGGTGTCGACGAGCGGACCGACGTACTCGAGGAGGCCCTCGCCGAGCTGCGAGTAGTACGCGTTGATCTGACGCGCCCGCTTGGCCGCGTAGATCACGAGGCTGTACTTCGAGTCGGTGGCCTCGAGGAGCTCGTCGATCGGCGGGTTGATGATGCCCTCGGGCGCGGAGATGGAAGAGGACACGCTCTACCTTCCGATGGATGGGAAAAAATAGGTCATGATCACAGATTCGTGATCACACAACATCCATCAAGGCTAGCAGCTCGCGTGCCACGTCCTCGACGGAGGTGTTGACCAGGGTGACGTCGAACTCCGGCTCGGCCGCGAGTTCGACCTTCGCCGCCTCCAGGCGGCGCTCGATCACCTCGGGCGGTTCGGTGCCCCGCCCGGTGAGCCTGCGCACCAGCTCGTCCCACGAGGGAGGGGCCAGGAACACCAGCCGGGCCTCGGACATGGACTCACGGACCTGCCGGGCGCCCTGGAGGTCGATCTCCAGGAGCACCGGCTCGCCCGACTCCAGGCGCTCCAGCACGGCGGCGCGCGGAGTTCCGTAGCGGTTGCCGGCGAACTCGGCCCACTCCAGCAGCTCGCCGTTGGCGATCAGCTTGTCCATCTCGTCGTCGGTGACGAAGAAATAGTGGACGCCGTGCCGTTCGCCGGGCCGGGGCTTACGCGTCGTCGCCGACACCGAGAGCCAGACCTCGGGGTGTTCTTTGCGCATATGAGCGACGACCGTGCTCTTACCGACCCCGGAGGGGCCGGAGAGCACGGTCAGCCGCGGACGTGCGTCCGGGGGTTCGGGGGTCGTCCCCCGGAGGTTTACTGCCATGCAGCGATTATTCCAGCAATCCCGGAGTGCCCGGGACTCCCTTCCGGCAGGACCCCGGGATCAGGAGCCGGTGCTGCCGAACTCACGCTCCAGGGATGCGATCTGGTTGGAGCCGAGGCCGCGCACGCGACGGCTCTCGGAGATGCCGAGCCGCTCCATGATCTGCTTGGCGCGGACTTTGCCCACGCCCGGGAGCGACTCCAGGAGGGCGGAGACCTTCATCTTGCCGATGACGTCGTTTTCCTGACCCTGCTTGATGACCTCGTGAAGGGAGGCGCCGGAGTGCTTCAGTCGATTCTTGACCTCGGCCCGCTCCCGGCGAGCCGCGGCGGCCTTTTCGAGCGCGGCTGCGCGCTGTTCGGGGGTAAGGGGCGGAAGAGCCACGCCTACGTCACCTCGGATGTCGAACTGTCGGATACGGACCGGTGAGGAACCTAGCGGCCCCACACCTGGTGAGATACGAGCAACACGCTCTGCCCGTTCACTCTCCGTCGGAGACTAGCGGCCAACTCCGCCAGAGTCAGCGAGAACAGAGGAAAAGTCCTGGTCAGCCTCCGCAGGGCCGGACATTTACGACATAATGCCCCTGATTTGAGAATGTATCCAGGCTCAAGTCGCCCCCGAGCCGCCCCACCGAACCCCCGGTCGGGCGGCCGGCGCCGCTCCGGCGGAGGTCAGGCGGCGGTCACGGCGGCCCGGACCTCGTACGCGAACCGCTCCACGGCGTCACGCAGAGCGACGACGTCGGGACCGTGACGCAACACGCCCCGGCTCACGTTCGGGACGACGTTGCGCACCGCGGACCCGAAGACCCGGGGAAGATCGGCCGGCGTCGCCCCCTGGGCGCCCACCCCGGGCGCGAGGAGCGGACCGTTGATGTCCAGGTCGTACGTCGAGAGGTCGCCCAGCGTGGCCCCGACGACCGCGCCGAAGGAGCCCAGGGGTTCCTCCCCCACGTTCTCGGCGGCCAGGTGCGCCAGCATCGTCGCGCCCACGTCCCGCCCGTCGGGCCGCACCGCGTGCTGGACCTCGCCGCCCTCCGGGTTGGACGTCAGCGCCAGGACGAACAGACCGGCGCCGCTCTCCCGGGCCAGCGCCACCGCCGGCGACAGCGATCCGTAGCCGAGGTAGGGGGAGACGGTGAGGGCGTCGGAGAACAGCGGCGCGTCCTTGTGCAGGAACGACTCGGCGTACGCCGCCATGGTCGAGCCGATGTCGCCCCGCTTGGCGTCCATCACGACCAGGGCGCCCGCCGCCCTCGCCTCCTGCACCGCCTTCTCCAGGACGGCCACCCCGCGCGAGCCGAACCGCTCGAAGAAGGCGCTCTGCGGCTTCAGCAGGGCGACCCGGTCGGCCGTCGCCTCCACGACCGTGCGGCTGAACCGCTCCAGACCCGCGACGTCGTCGTTCAGACCCCACTCGGCGAGCAGGGAAGCGTGCGGGTCGATGCCGACGCACAGCGGACCGCGTTCGTCCATGGCCCGCCGCAGCCGCGCGCCGAAGGGCTCGCTCGTCATGCCGTCTTCCTCACGTCGGCGCCGACCGCGTCGGCGAGGGTGGCGTAGGGGCTCGTCCGCAGACGGGCGGCGAGTCCCTTGTGGATGGCCCGGCCCCAGAAGGGCCCTTCGTAGACGAAGGCGCTGTACCCCTGCACCAGGGTCGCGCCGGCCAGGATGCGCTGCCAGGCGTCCTCGGCGTTCTCCACACCGCCGACGCCGACCAGGGTCACGCGGTCGCCCACGCGCGCGTAGAGGCGACGCAGCACCTCGAGGGACCGGGCCTTGACGGGCGCTCCGGACAGCCCGCCGGTCTCCTTCACCACGGAGGGCTCGGACGTCAGGCCGAGGCCCTCGCGGGCGATGGTGGTGTTCGTGGCGATGATCCCGTCCAGACCGAGCTCCACGGCGAGGTCGGCGACCGCGTCGACGTCCTCGTCGGCGAGGTCGGGGGCGATCTTCACCAGCAGCGGGACGCGGCGCGAGACGACGGCACGGTCGGCGGCCTCGCGCACGGCGCTCAGCAGCGGTCGCAGCGCCTCGGTGGCCTGCAGGTTCCGCAGCCCCGGCGTGTTCGGCGAGGACACGTTGACGACCAGGTAGTCGGCGTACGGCGCGAGCCGCTCGGCCGACTTCACGTAGTCGGCGACGGCCTCCTCCTCCGGCACGACCTTGGTCTTGCCGATGTTGACGCCGACCACGGGCTTGAAGACGGGCGTCCGGGAGGCGAGACGGGCGGCGACCGCCAGCGAACCGTCGTTGTTGAAGCCCATGCGGTTGATCAGCGCCCGGTCCCCGACCAGCCGGAACAGCCGCTTCCTGGGGTTTCCGGGCTGCGGCTCGCCGGTGACCGTGCCGATCTCGACGTGGTCGAAGCCGAGCATCGCCATGCCGTCGATCGCGACGGCGTTCTTGTCGAAGCCGGCCGCGAGCCCGAACGGGCCGTGCATGCGCAGCCCGAAGGCCTCCGTGCGCAGCTCCTTGTAGCGGGGGGCGAGCGCGGCGGCCACGAACGTGCGCAGCACGGGAACGCGCACGGCGAGGCGGATCCAGCCAAAGGCCAGGCAGTGGGCCTGCTCGGGGTCCATCCGCTGGAAGAGGAGCTTGAAGAAGATCTTGTACATGGTTCCCTCATGAAGAGGGGGACACCGTTTCCGGTGTCCCCCTCTTCAGCTGCTAGTCGCGAGCCGCGGTCAGGTGTTCGGCGTGTTCCTGGAGCGAGCGGACGCCCACCTCGCCCCGGTTGAGGGCGTCGATGCCCTGGACGGCGGCGGCCAGCGCCTGCACCGTCGTCAGGCACGGCACCGACCGCGCCACGGCCGCCGTACGGATCTCGTAGCCGTCGAGCCGGCCGCCGGTGCCGTACGGGGTGTTCACGATGAGGTCGACGTCACCGTCGTGGATGTGCTGGACGATCGTCTTCTCGCCGTTCGGGCCGGCGCCCTCGGACTGCTTGCGCACCACGGTGGCGTTGATGCCGTTGCGCTTGAGGACCTCGGCCGTGCCGGAGGTGGCGAGCAGTTCGAAACCGTGGGCCACCAGCTCACGCGCGGGGAAGATCATCGAGCGCTTGTCCCGGTTGGCAACCGAGATGAACGCGCGGCCCTTGGTGGGCAGCGGGCCGTACGCGGCCGCCTGCGACTTGGCGTACGCCGTGCCGAAGACGGAGTCGATGCCCATGACCTCGCCGGTGGAACGCATCTCCGGGCCGAGGACGGTGTCGACGCCCCGGCCGGAGGTGTCCCGGAAGCGGGTCCACGGCATCACGGCCTCCTTGACGGAGATCGGCGCGTCCAGCGGCAGCTCGCCGCCGTCGCCGGTCGCCGGGAGCAGCCCCTCGGCGCGCAGCTCGGCGATGGTCGCGCCGAGCGAGATGCGGGCGGCGGCCTTGGCCAGCGGTACCGCGGTCGCCTTCGAGGTGAAGGGGACCGTACGGGACGCGCGGGGGTTCGCCTCGAGGACGTAGAGGATGTCGCCGGCCATCGCGAACTGGATGTTGATCAGGCCGCGCACGCCGACGCCCTTGGCGATCGCCTCGGTGGAGGCCCGCAGGCGCTTGATGTCGAAGCCGCCCAGGGTGATGGGAGGCAGGGCGCACGCCGAGTCGCCGGAGTGGATGCCGGCCTCCTCGATGTGCTCCATCACGCCGCCGAGGTACAGCTCGTCGCCGTCGTACAGCGCGTCGACGTCGATCTCGATGGCGTCGTCGAGGAAGCGGTCGACGAGGACTGGCCGGGTGGGGCTGATCTCGGTCGACTCGGCGATGTAGGAGGACAGGCGGGTCTCGTCGTAGACGATCTCCATGCCGCGGCCGCCGAGCACGTACGAGGGCCGGACGAGGACCGGGTAGCCGATCTCGTCCGCGATGGCCTTGGCCTCGGCGAAGGTGGTGGCGGTGCCGTGCTTGGGGGCAGGCAGGCCGGCCTCGGCGAGCACGCGTCCGAAGGCGCCCCGGTCCTCGGCCGCGTGGATGGCCTCCGGGGAGGTGCCCACGATGGGCACGCCGTTGTCCTTGAGGGCCTGCGCCAGCCCCAGCGGGGTCTGGCCGCCGAGCTGCACGACGACACCGGCGATGGGACCGGCCTGCGCCTCCGCGTGGACGATCTCCAGCACGTCCTCGAGCGTCAGCGGCTCGAAGTACAGGCGGTCGGAGGTGTCGTAGTCGGTGGAGACCGTCTCCGGGTTGCAGTTGACCATCACGGTCTCGTACCCGGCGTCGGACAGCGCGAAGGAGGCGTGGACGCAGGAGTAGTCGAACTCGATGCCCTGGCCGATGCGGTTCGGGCCGGAGCCCAGGATGATCACCGCGGGCTTCTCGCGGCGTGCGACCTCGGTCTCCTCGTCGTAGGAGGAGTAGAAGTACGGCGTCTTCGCGGCGAACTCGGCGGCGCAGGTGTCGACCGTCTTGTAGACGGGCCGGACGCCCAGGGCGTGCCGGACCTCGCGGACGACGTCCTCGCGCAGCCCGCGGATCTCGGCGATCTGCTGGTCGGAGAAGCCGTGCCGCTTGGCCTCGGCGAGCAGGCCGGCCTCCAGGCGGTCGGCCGCGGCCAGCTCGTCGGCGATCTCCTTGATGAGGAAGAGCTGGTCGACGAACCAGGGGTCGATCTTCGTGAACTCGAAGACCTCCTCGGGCGTGGCGCCCGCGCGTACGGCCTGCATGACGGTGTTGATCCGGCCGTCGGTGGGCCGCACGGCCTCCCGCAGCAGCTCGTCCTTGTCACCGGGCTCGCCGACGAACGTGAACTGGCTGCCCTTCTTCTCCAGCGAGCGCAGCGCCTTCTGGAAGGCCTCGGTGAAGTTGCGGCCGATGGCCATGGCCTCGCCGACCGACTTCATGGTGGTCGTGAGGGTGGAGTCGGCGGACGGGAACTTCTCGAAGGCGAACCGCGGGGCCTTGACGACCACGTAGTCGAGCGTCGGCTCGAAGGAGGCCGGGGTCTCCTGTGTGATGTCGTTGGGGATCTCGTCGAGGGTGTAGCCGACGGCGAGCTTGGCCGCGATCTTGGCGATCGGGAACCCGGTCGCCTTCGAGGCCAGGGCCGACGAACGCGACACGCGCGGGTTCATCTCGATGACGATGATGCGGCCGTCGACGGGGTTGACCGCGAACTGGATGTTGCAGCCGCCGGTGTCGACGCCGACCTCGCGGATGATCGCGATGCCGATGTCGCGCAGGCGCTGGTATTCGCGGTCGGTCAGCGTCATCGCGGGCGCGACGGTGATCGAGTCACCGGTGTGGACGCCCATGGGGTCGAAGTTCTCGATGGAGCAGACGACCACGACGTTGTCGTTCTTGTCGCGCATCAGCTCCAGCTCGTACTCCTTCCAGCCGAGGATGGACTCCTCCAGGAGCACCTCGGTGGTCGGGGAGAGCGTCAGGCCCTGGCCGGCGATGCGGCGCAGCTCCTCCTCGTCGTGGGCGAAGCCGGAACCGGCGCCGCCCATGGTGAAGGAGGGGCGGACGACGACGGGGTAGCCGCCGAGCGTCTCCACGCCCGCGATCACGTCGTCCATGGAGTGGCAGATCACGGACCGGGCGGACTCGCCGTGCCCGATCTTCTGGCGGACGGCCTCGACGACGCCCTTGAAGAGGTCGCGGTCCTCGCCCTTGTTGATCGCCTCGACGTTGGCGCCGATCAGCTCGACGCCGTACTTCTCCAGCACACCCTGCTCGTGCATGGAGATCGCGGTGTTGAGGGCCGTCTGGCCGCCGAGCGTCGGCAGCAGGACGTCCGGGCGTTCCTTGGCGATGATCTTCTCGACGTACTCGGGGGTGATCGGCTCGACGTAGGTGGCGTCGGCGATCTCCGGGTCGGTCATGATCGTCGCCGGGTTGGAGTTGACCAGGATCACCCTGAGGCCCTCGGCGCGCAGGATGCGGCACGCCTGGGTGCCGGAGTAGTCGAACTCGGCGGCCTGGCCGATGACGATCGGGCCGGAGCCGATGACCAGGACGGACTGGATATCGGTGCGCTTAGGCACGCTGGCCCTCCATCAGGGATACGAAGCGGTCGAACAGGTAGGCGGCGTCGTGCGGGCCCGCTGCCGCTTCGGGGTGGTACTGGACGGAGAAGGCCGGCTGGTCGAGCAGCTGCAGCCCCTCCACGACGTCGTCGTTGAGGCAGACGTGCGAGACCTCGGCTCGGCCGAACTTCGTCTCGCTGACCTTGTCGAGCGGCGCGTCCACGGCGAAGCCGTGGTTGTGCGCGGTGACCTCGACCTTGCCGGTCGTGCGGTCCTGGACCGGCTGGTTGATGCCGCGGTGGCCGTACTTCAGCTTGTAGGTGCCGAAGCCGAGGGCGCGGCCGAGGATCTGGTTGCCGAAGCAGATGCCGAACAGCGGCGTCCGGCGTTCGAGGACCTCGGTCATCAGCGCGACGGGGCCGTCGGCGGTGGCCGGGTCGCCCGGGCCGTTGGAGAAGAACACGCCGTCGGGGTTCACGGCGTACACCTCGTCGGCCGAGGCCGTCGCGGGCAGCACGTGGACCTCGATGCCGCGCTCGGCCATGCGGTGCGGGGTCATGCCCTTGATGCCGAGGTCGATGGCGGCCACGGTGAACCGCTTCTCGCCGACCGCGGGCACCACATAGGCCTCCTTGGTGGCGACCTCCTCGTACAGGCTCGCGCCCTTCATGTGCGGCTGGGCCTGCACGCGCGCGAGGAGCTCGGCGTCCGGGGCGATCGCCTCGCCGGAGAAGACGCCGGCCCGCATCGAGCCGCCCTCGCGCAGGTGGCGGGTGAGGGCGCGGGTGTCGATGCCGCAGATCCCGACGATCCCCTGGGCGACGAGCTCGTCGTCCAGGGAGCGCCTGGCGCGCCAGTTGGAGGGCACGCGCGCGGGGTCGCGCACGACGTAGCCGGAGACCCAGATGCGGCCGGACTCGTCGTCCTCGTCGTTCCAGCCGGTGTTGCCGATCTGGGGGGCGGTCGCGACGACGATCTGGCGGTCGTACGACGGGTCGGTCAGGGTCTCCTGGTAGCCGGTCATGCCGGTGGAGAACACCGCTTCGCCGAAGGTCTCCCCCACGGCCCCGTAGGCGCGGCCGCGGAAGATGCGGCCGTCCTCCAGGACGAGTACGGCGGGAGTCCTGGCGGCTCCCCTGGTGGAGGTCGTCATCGTGCGCCTTCCGTCGTGTTGTTCTTGATCATGGAGTTGATGGCGTCGACCCAGGCGGCGTGCTCGGCCGCGTGGTCCGAGCGGAAGCCGGAGTCGATCAGCCTGTCGCCGTGCGCCCACGTCACCACGAGCAGTCCGCCCTCGGTGAGGACCTTGCCGGCGATGCCCTTGCCGAGCAGGGCCTCGCGCAGCGCGTCGGCCGGGATGAAGAAGTCGTTCGCGCCCGGTCGTACGACGTCGAGTCCCGCGTCCGTCAGGGTGAGCTCGACCCGGCTGCGCGCGCCCAGGCCGTGCGCCACGATGCGGTCGAGCCACTGCCCGGCGGTGGTGGAGCCGTGGTAGCGGCCGCTCATGCTCAGTCTCGCCGGGCCGAGGGCGTCCGGCATTCCAGGCAGCGGCGGCGTGCCGCCTCCGTCGACGGTGGCGGCGGGCGACGGGCGGACGGGCAGCTCGGGGATGTCGCCCTGGAGCGTGCCGCGCCACTTCCAGCCCTCGCGCATCAGCCAGTACACGAGCGCGACGAACAGTCCGAGGCCGACCACCCAGCCGGCCCGGGCGGCCCAGTCGGTCACTTGGGCCGATTCCTTCTCGGCCGCGAGCAGTAGTGCAGATGTCACGTGAGCTTCCCGTCGACGAGCGTGGCCTTGCCCCGGAGCCACGTGTGCGTGACACGGCCCGGCAGCTCACGACCCTGGTACGGGGTGTTCCGGCTGCGCGAGGCGAAGCCCGCGGGGTCCACGGACCCACGGTATTGCGTGTCGACGAGCGTGAGGTTGGCGGGCTCACCTGCCGAGACGGGACGGCCGTGGCCCTTGGCCCGCCCGATGGCGGCGGGCCGGAAGGACATCCGGCTCGCGACCCCGGCCCAGTCCAGCAGGCCCGTCTCCACCATCGTCTCCTGGACCACCGACAACGCGGTCTCCAGGCCGACCATGCCCATGGCGGCCGCGGCCCACTCGCAGTCCTTGTCCTCGTGCGGGTGCGGGGCGTGGTCGGTGGCGACGATGTCGATGGTGCCGTCGGCGAGCGCCTCCCGCAGGGCCAGCACGTCCTTCTCGGTGCGCAGCGGCGGGTTCACCTTGTAGACCGGGTTGTAGGAACGGACCAGCTCGTCCGTGAGGAGGAGGTGGTGCGGGGTCACCTCGGCGGTGACGTCGATGCCGCGGGACTTGGCCCAGCGGACGATCTCGACCGAGCCGGCGGTGGAGAGGTGGCAGATGTGGACGCGGGAGCCGACGTGCTCGGCGAGCAGGACGTCCCGGGCGATGATCGACTCCTCGGCGACCGCGGGCCAGCCGCCCAGCCCCAGCTCGGCGGAGACGACGCCCTCGTTCATCTGGGCGCCCTCGGTCAGCCGCGGCTCCTGCGCGTGCTGGGCGACCACCCCGCCGAAGGCCTTCACGTACTCCAGGGCCCGGCGCATGATCACGGCGTCGTCGACGCACTTGCCGTCGTCGGAGAAGACGGTGACGCCGGCGGCCGACTCGTGCATGGCGCCCAGCTCGGCGAGCTTCCTGCCCTCCAGGCCGACGGTGACGGCGCCGATGGGCTGGACGTCGCAGTAGCCGTGCTCCTGCCCGAGCCGGTAGACCTGCTCGACCACGCCGGCGGTGTCGGCGACCGGGAAGGTGTTGGCCATGGCGAAGACGGCCGTGTAGCCGCCGGAAGCGGCCGCGCGGGTGCCGGTCAGCACCGTCTCGGAGTCCTCGCGGCCCGGCTCGCGCAGATGGGTGTGCAGGTCGACCAGGCCCGGCAGCAGCACCTTGCCGGCGGCTTCGACGACCTCGGCGCCCTCGGCGCTCAGGGCCGTGCCCACCTCGGCGATCGTGGAGCCGTCGATCAGGACGTCCTGCTGCTCGCCGCCGAGCACCTTCGCACCACGGATCAGGATCTTGCTCATGGACTTACTTCTCCTCGGTGGTACGGGCGTGGCTGACGGCGGGTTCGTTGCCGCCCAGGAGCAGGTAGAGGACGGCCATCCGGATGGACACGCCGTTGGCGACCTGTTCGACGACGGTGCAGCGCTCGGAGTCGGCGACCTCGGCGGTGATCTCCATGCCGCGGACCATCGGGCCGGGGTGCATGACGATCGCGTGCTCGGGCATCCGCGCCATCCGGTCGCCGTCGAGGCCGTAGCGCCGCGAGTACTCGCGCTCGGTCGGGAAGAACGCGGCGTTCATCCGCTCGCGCTGCACGCGCAGCATCATCACGGCGTCGGACTTGGGCAGCGTGCTGTCGAGGTCGTAGGACACCTCGCAGGGCCAGGTCTCGATGCCGACCGGCACCAGGGTGGGCGGGGCGACGAGGGTGACCTCGGCCCCGAGCGTGTGCAGCAGGTCGACGTTGGAGCGGGCGACCCGGCTGTGCAGCACGTCGCCGACGAGCGTGATGCGCTTGCCGGAGAGGTCCCGGCCGAGTCCGGCGTCCCGGCCGACCAGTCGGCGGCGCATGGTGAAGGCGTCCAGGAGGGCCTGGGTGGGGTGCTGGTGGGTGCCGTCGCCCGCGTTGACGACGACGGCGTCGATCCAGCCGGACGTGGCCAGGCGGTAGGGCGCCCCTGAGGCGCCGTGCCGGATGACGACCGCGTCGACGCCCATGGCCTCCAGGGTCTGCGCGGTGTCCTTCAGGGACTCGCCCTTGGAGACGCTCGACCCCTTGGCGGAGAAGTTGATGACGTCCGCGGAGAGGCGCTTCTCGGCGGCCTCGAAGGAGATGCGCGTGCGCGTGGAGTCCTCGAAGAAGAGGTTGACGATGGTGCGGCCGCGCAGGGTGGGCAGTTTCTTGATGGGCCGGTCGGCGACCCGGGCCATCTCCTCGGCGGTGTCGAGGATCAGGACGGCGTCGTCGCGGGTGAGGTCGGCGGCCGAGATGAGATGACGCTGCATCTGTCAGGCTCCGTAAGGCAGTTCAGACATGGGGAGATCACGGGCGTGCAGGGGCACGACGGCGCGGCGCGCGGCGACGGGGCCGCACGCGCGCGTGCTACTGCTGGGCGGTCTGCTTTACACCGAGCAGCACGGTGTCGCGACCGTCCTCCTCGGCGAGCAGGACCTTGACCGTCTCCCGCAACGACGTGGGGAGGTTCTTGCCGACGTAGTCGGCGCGGATGGGCAGTTCCCGGTGGCCGCGGTCGACGAGGACCGCGAGCTGGACCGCGCGCGGGCGTCCGAGGTCGTTCAGCGCGTCGAGGGCGGCGCGGATGGTGCGGCCGGAGAAGAGCACGTCGTCGACGAGGACGACCAGCCTGCCGTCCAGGCCGTCACCGGGGATCTCGGTGCGGGCCAGCGCACGCGGCGGGTGCATGCGCAGGTCGTCGCGGTACATGGTGATGTCGAGGGAGCCGACCGGAACCTTGCGGTCGGTGATCTGCTCGAGCTTGTCGGCGAGCCGCCGGGCGAGGAAGACGCCGCGGGTCGGAATGCCGAGCAGCACCACGTCGTCGGCGCCCTTGGCGCGTTCGACGATCTCGTGGGCGATGCGGGTCAGCACGCGCGCGATGTCGGGGGCCTCGAGTACGGGCCGGGCATCGGTTTGCCGCGGGTCCTGCTGGGTGTCCTGCTTGTCCATACGAAACGGACCTCCTTCTCCGCCTCACGGGACGGACCTTAAAGGACGTCGGATTTGCGCCAACCACGCTACCAGGCCCGAGGGGCGCCCCTGATCACCCCCCTGGCCCAATCGGCCATCGATACCACGGAAGAGTCGGTGTGGACCATTCGGCTTGACGCAGAAGAATCACGCTGCGTAACCTCACAGTGAGTTACCAGCACGCGGTTCGTGCCGCGTCGACCCATTGCCGGGAGCTATATGTCCAGCGAATACGCCAAGCAGCTCGGGGCCAAGCTCCGGGCCATCCGCACCCAGCAGGGCCTTTCCCTCCACGGGGTCGAGGAGAAGTCCCAGGGACGCTGGAAGGCGGTCGTGGTCGGATCGTACGAGCGCGGCGACCGCGCCGTGACCGTGCAGCGTCTTGCCGAGCTGGCGGACTTCTACGGCGTCCCCGTGCAGGAACTGCTGCCGGGCACCACCCCGGGCGGGGCGGCCGAGCCCCCGCCGAAGCTGGTCCTGGACCTGGAGCGGCTGGCCCACGTGCCGGTCGAGAAGGCCGGCCCGCTGCAGCGGTACGCGGCCACGATCCAGTCCCAGCGCGGCGACTACAACGGCAAGGTGCTGTCTATCCGCCAGGACGACCTGCGCACCCTCGCCGTCATCTACGACCAGTCGCCCTCGGTCCTCACCGAGCAGCTGATCAACTGGGGCGTGCTGGACGCGGACGCCCGGCGCGCGGTCGCCCACGAGGAGGGCTGAGGCCCCAGCGGGCCCACAGAGCTCTGCAGAAACGTGCCGCCGGGTTGGCCGGAATCGGATGGTTCCGGCCGCCCGACTCGGTCCGGGTACGCCGGAGGGCCCACAGCCTGCGCTGTGGGCCCTCCGGCGTGTACGCCCTCGAGAGGGACGCGTGAGACTGCGCAACGAGCCCCAGGCGGCCCGCAGGCCCCGTGGGGCCCGCGGTCGCCGGACTCTGCGCCGTCGGCTACTCGCCGGTCCGGCGCAGCGACGGCTTGAGCTCCTTCAGCCTGCCGAGCAGACCGTTGACGAACGAGGGCGACTCGTCCGTGGAGAACTCCTTCGCCAGCTGCACCATCTCGTCGAGGACGACCGCGTCCGGGGTCTCGTCGGCCCAGATGAGCTCGTACGCGCCGAGACGCAGCAGGTTGCGGTCGACGACCGGCATCCGGTCGAGCGTCCAGCCGACCGCGTACTGGGCGATCAGCTCGTCGATGCGCCGCGTGTGCTCCGCGTAGCCCTCGACCAGCTGCATGGTGTACTCGCTGACCGGCGGCTGCCGGGTGTCGGCCCGGGAGAGCCGGATCCAGTCCGCGAGGACCGTCAGGACGTCGACTCCGCGCTGGTCGCCCTCGAAGAGGATCTGGAAGGCGCGCTTGCGGGCCGTGTTGCGGGCAGCCACGGTTAGCTGTTCACCCGGCCGAGGTAGTCGCTGGTCCGGGTGTCGACCTTGATCTTCTCACCGGTGGTGATGAAGAGCGGGACCTGGATCTGATGACCGGTCTCCAGGGTGGCGGGCTTGGTGCCGCCGGTGGAGCGGTCGCCCTGCAGGCCCGGCTCGGTCTCCTGCACCACGAGCTCGACGGCGGCCGGCAGCTCCACGAAGAGCACCTCGCCCTCGTGCTGCGCGACGGTGGCCGTGAAGCCCTCGATCAGGAAGTTGGCCGCGTCTCCGACAGCCTTGCGGTCGACCATGAGCTGGTCGTAGGTCTCCATGTCCATGAAGACGAAGTACTCGCCGTCCATGTACGAGAACTGCATGTCGCGCTTGTCGACAGTGGCGGTCTCGACCTTGACGCCGGCGTTGAACGTCTTGTCGACGACCTTGCCGGAAAGCACGTTCTTGAGCTTGGTGCGCACGAAGGCGGGGCCCTTGCCGGGCTTGACGTGCTGGAACTCGACGACGGACCAGAGCTGCCCGCCTTCCAGCTTGAGCACCAGGCCGTTCTTGAGGTCGTTCGTGGAAGCCACGGTTGCGGAATCTCCTGGACTGACGACGACCCCGGGGCACGCACTCCTACAGCGCGAGCAGCTCCTTGGTCGTGATGGTGAGTAGCTCGGGTCCGCCGTCCGCCTCGGGGCGCACGACGAGCGTGTCATCGATCCGGACGCCGCCCCGGCCCGGGAGGTGTACCCCGGGTTCGACGGTGACCGGCACGCAAGCGTCCAGTTTACCCATGGCCGCGGGGGTCAACTGCGGGTCCTCTTCGATTTCCAGTCCGACACCGTGCCCGGTGAGCGCCAAAAGGCCCTCGGCGTGCCCCGCGGAGTCCAGGATCTGGCGTGCCGCCCGGTCCACGTCGCGGCAGGCCACGCCCGGCGCCAGGGACTCCCGTCCGGCCCGCTGAGCGGCGAAGACGAGGTCGTACAGCTCGATCTGCCAGTCGGCGGGGGACGTGCCGATCACGAACGTGCGGCCGATCTCGCAGCGGTAGCCGCGATAGGCCGCGCCCAGGCAGACGGAGAGGAAGTCGCCCTCCTCGACGCGCCGGTCCGTGGGGCGGTGGCCGCGGCGACCGGAGTTCGGCCCGGTGGCGACGGAGGTGGTGAAGGCCGGGCCGTCGGCGCCGTGGTCGACGAGGCGCCGCTCCAGTTCGAGGGCGAGATGCCGCTCGGTGCGCCCCACCAGGATCGACTCCAGCAGCTCCCCCAGCGCCTGGTCGGCGATCTCGGCGCCGATCCGCAGACAGGAGATCTCCTCCTCGTCCTTCACCACTCTGAGCTGTTCGACCGCGCAGCCCAGGTCGGCCAGGCGCAGTCGGGGCGCCACGGAGCGCAGTTCGCGGTGGCGGACCATCGTCAGGTGGTGCTCCTCGACGGCCAAGGAGTCGCCGCCCTGGGCCGTGAGCAGGTCGGCGGCGGCCACCGCCGGGTCCCCTCCGGCGTGGGGCAGGGTGTGGACCCGCAGGGACTCGTCCGGCCGGCCCTCCCCCGGGCGGTCGTCGGCCGGCCCGGAGCAGACGAGGAGATCCTCGCTCCGGCCGAGCAGCAGGACGGCGCCCTGAGGGGCGGCGCCCGCGAGATACCTCACGTTGGCCGGGCGGGAGACGAGCGCAGCCGCGCTTCCGGCCGCGTTGCAGCGCTCGCGCAGGCTATTTCGGCGGGACGCGTAGACCTCTGACATGAGTCGAGCCTAGGAGCGTCGGCCGGATCACGCCGGTTGGAGAGGCGTTCGGGGGACGGGAGGGCCTCCGCGCGGCTCCTGGGCCCGGTCCGTTACCACTTCGGGGGGCTGGCGATCGCCCGTGCCAGGACGTCGTCCAGGACCCTCGCCGTGGTGGGGACGTCCAGCTGGGAGTTGTCGATGATCGGCAGGCCGGAGCCGTACCAGCCGGCCATGCGGCCGTGGATGCGGGCCACCTCCTCGTCGGTGAGGCGGCGGTTGCCGGAGCGCTCGGCGTTGCGCTCCAGGACGACCTCCAGCCCGGGCAGCAGGACGACGGGCAGCAGGCCGGGGCCCACATGCCGCTTCCAGCCTCCGAGGCCGACGGCCGGGCGGTCGGGGAAGATCGCGTCGTCGAGGATGCACGAGATGCCGTTGGCCAGGAAGTTGCGCGCGGCGAAGCCGCAGGTGCGGCGGGCCAGGCGGTACTGCGCCTCGGAGTGGTCGTTCCATCCGGACTGCGGGTCTGCGAAGCCCGAGCGGACCCATTCCCGCACGTCGTCGAGGCTGACGTGGGCGGTCGGCACCCGGCGGTGATCGGCCCAGAACTTGGCGACGCTGGTCTTGCCGGCGCCCGCCGGACCGATCAGCAGCACCGCGAGGGTGGTCGCCCCGGGGTCGGGGGCGACCGGGGCGGGCGGCGCGCTGGGCATGGCGACCGGGCCGCCCGGGGGCAGCGGCACATGTCCGGTGACGTCGGGACCCGGCGGGGCGGGGGCGTGCTGCGGGGCGGGTGGGTGCGGCACGGGCGGCACCGGCGGGTGGGGGGCCGGCGGGACCGGGCCCGAGGGGGCCCCGAGGTGACCCGGCTGCGGCGGCGGGGCGCTGCCCGGCTGGTGCGGGCCGGGGTGATGTGCGGCCGGCGGCCAGCCGGCGGCCGGACCGTGCCCCGGCTGGTGGGGCGGCGGCAGCGGAGAACCCACTGCGTGCTGCATCCGGTGCCACTCCGTCTCGTACAGGCAATGGGCGCTGGTCGTGACGGGGGCCGCGGCCCCCTTCGGGACTGAACGGTACCGCCCCCGGCCGTCGTTCGGTGAACGGCCGGGGGCGGTCGGAAGTGCCCGGCGCGGCAGGCGGATTCCGGCGGAGGAGGACCGGGCGCGCCTGACCGCGTGCTTCCCCGTCGGGCTACTCGCCCACCTCGCCGTACGCGGCGAGCAGGACGGCCGGGTCGGGGCCCTCGAGCACGGTGGGCCTGGCCAGTCCGTCCAGGACGATGAACCGCAACAGGTCGCCGCGGGACTTCTTGTCGACCTTCATGGTCTCCAGCAGCCGGGGCCACTGGTCGTGGCGGTAGTGCAGCGGCAGGCCCACCGACTCCAGGACCGTGCGGTGGCGGTCGGCCGTCGCGTCGTCCAGCCGGCCGGCGAGGCGGCCCAGTTCCGCGGCGAAGTGCATGCCGACGGAGACCGCCGCGCCGTGCCGCCACTTGTAGCGCTCGTTCTTCTCGATGGCGTGCGCGAGGGTGTGGCCGTAGTTGAGGATCTCCCGCAGGCCCGACTCCTTCAGATCCGAGGACACCACGTCCGCCTTGACCCTGATGGAGCGTTCGATGAGCTCCGCGGTGTGCGGGCCCGCCGGGGTGCGGGCCGCCTCGGGATCGGACTCGATCAGCTCGAGGATCACCGGGTCGGCGATGAACCCGGCCTTGATGATCTCGGCGAGCCCGGAGACGTAGTCGTTGACCGGGAGGGAGTCGAGCGCCGCCAGGTCGCACAGCACACCGGCCGGCGGGTGGAACGAACCGACGAGGTTCTTGCCCTCGGCGGTGTTGATGCCGGTCTTGCCGCCGACGGCCGCGTCGACCATGGCGAGCACGGTCGTCGGGACGGCGATCCAGCGCACCCCCCGCAGCCAGGTCGCGGCGACGAACCCGGCGAGGTCGGTGGTGGAGCCGCCGCCGACGCCCACCACGACGTCCGAGCGGGTGAACCCGGACTGGCCGAGCGCCTTCCAGCAGTACGCGGCGACCTCGGCGGTCTTGGCCTCCTCCGCGTTGGGCACCTGGATCGCGACGGCCTCGTACCCCTGCCCGGCGAGATCGGCCCGGAGCGCGTCGCCGGTCTCGGCCAGCGCCTCGGGGTGGATCACCGCGACCCGCTTGACCCGGTCGCCGATCAGCCCGGCGAGCTCGCCCAGCAGCGCACGGCCGATCAGGACCTCGTACGGGTCGGTGCCCGCGCTGCCGCCGACCTGGATCCGGGTCACTGACTCGCTGCTCATGCTTCCTTCAACTCCAAAGCGTCCAGGGCGATGCGTCCGACCTCTTCGGGGGTGCGGCCGTCCGTCGCGACCACGGCCGTGGCCACGCTCTCGTAGAGGTGGCGGCGGGCCTCCATCAACTCGCGCCACTGCTTGCGCGGGTTGACGGCGAGCAGCGGGCGGGCCGCGTTGAGTCCGGTGCGCTTGACGGCTTCCTCGACGTCCATGGCCAGGTAGACCACGCGCCGCCCGGCCAGCAGGCCGCGGGTGTCGGCGTCCAGGATCGCGCCGCCGCCGAGCGCCAGGACGCCGTCGTGCTCGTCGAGTGCGCGCCGCACGGCCCGTTTCTCGATCGCGCGGAACGCCTCCTCGCCGTCGTCGACGAAGATCTCCGCGATGCTGCGGTCCTGCTCGGCCACGATGTCGTCGTCGGTGTCCCGGTAGCCGACGCCGAGCCGTTCGGCGAGCAGCTGCCCGACGGTGGACTTGCCGACGCCCATCGGACCGACCAGGACGACCAGCGGCCCGTTCATCGGATGTGCAGGTTGTCGAGGTACGAGCGCACGTTGCGGCGGGTCTCGGCGACGCTGTCGCCGCCGAACTTCTCAGCCACCGCGTCCGCCAGCACCAGCGCGACCATCGCCTCGGCGACGATCCCGGCGGCCGGGACCGCGCACACGTCGGAGCGCTGGTGGTGCGCCTGCGTCGCCTCGCCCGTGGCGACGTCGACCGTCTGCAGGGCCCGCGGGACGGTCGCGATCGGCTTCATCGCCGCGCGCACACGCAGCAGTTCGCCGGTGGTCAGCCCGCCCTCGGTGCCGCCGGAGCGGCCCGAGGCGCGCCGGATCCCGTCGCCGGTGGCGAGGATCTCGTCGTGCGCCTTCGAGCCGGGCACGCGCGCGAGGTCGAAGCCGTCACCGACCTCGACGCCCTTGATCGCCTGGATGCCCATCAGCGCGCCGGCCAGGCGGGCGTCCAGCCGGCGGTCCCAGTGCACGTGCGAACCGAGGCCGACCGGGACGTCGTACGCCAGCACCTCGACGACGCCGCCGAGGGTGTCGCCGTCCTTGTGGGCCTGGTCGATCTCCGCGACCATCGCCTTCGAGGCGTCCGCGTCCAGGCAGCGCACCGGGTCCGCGTCCAGCTTCTCCACGTCCGCGGGGGTCGGGTACACGCCGTAGGGCGCCTTCGCGGCGGCCAGCTCGACGACGTGGGAGACGATCTCGATGCCGGCCGTCTCCTTGAGGTACGAACGGGCGACCGCGCCGAGTGCGACCCGGGCGGCCGTCTCCCGCGCAGAGGCGCGCTCCAGGATCGGCCGGGCCTCGTCGAAGCCGTACTTCTGCATCCCGGCGAGGTCGGCGTGGCCGGGACGCGGCCGGGTGAGCGGGGCGTTGCGGGCGAGGCCGGCCAGCACCTCCGGGTCGACCGGGTCCGCCGACATGACCTGCTCCCACTTCGGCCACTCCGTGTTGCCCACCATGACGGCCACCGGGGAGCCCATGGTCAGGCCGTGCCGGACGCCGCCGAGGAAGGTGACCTCGTCGCGCTCGAACTTCATGCGCGCACCACGCCCATAGCCGAGCCGCCGCCGCGCAAGATGGTCGGCGACCATCTCCGTGGTGATCGGCACGCCGGCGGGAAGGCCCTCCAGCGTCGCGACAAGTGCGGGACCGTGGGATTCCCCCGCGGTCAGCCAACGCAGCCTGCTCAACGATGCTCCTCAGTGCTCGCGCCCTGTACTGCTCTGCGCACGCGCGTACGTCGCGTACGTCGTCGGCGTGACCGGGTGCGCGGCCCTGGCCCGCCGCCTTCGATCCTCCCACGTCCGGAAGCCGAACCCGGCCGTCGGTCCACCAACCGGACGGCACGGCGTCAAGGGGGGCCGACGGGCGCCGGTCACGGCCCGGCTCCGGACGGGACACGGGACGGCCCCTGCGCACGGCCGGAGCCGGGAGCGCCGCCGGCGCGGACCGCACGGGGCGCACGGGGCGCCCCCGCCGGTCAGGGCGACTGCCGCCGGGCGCTCAGCGCGTGTTCACCGGCCGTGCGCATGGCCTCCACGGGCGCCGGGGCCCGGCCGGTCATCTGCTCCACCTGGAGCACCGCCTGGTGCACGAGCAGGTCGAGGCCGCTGACCACGGCGCCGCCGAACATCGACCAGCGGGCGGCCAGCTCGGTCGGCCACGGATCGTAGAGCACGTCGAAGAGGGTGGCCGGGCGTTCGGGCACCGAGGCCGCCAGCGCGTCGGTGGCCCCGGCCGGGGTGGTCGCGACGACCAGCGGGAAGCGCAGGGCGTCGGCGGCGTCCGCCCAGTCGGCGATCCGCACGTCGACGTCGAGCCGTGCCCCCCACTGCCGCATCTCGGCGGCCCGGGCCGACTTGCGGACGTAGGCGACGATCTCGCCGGCGCACACCCGGGACAGGGCGGCCAGCGCGGAGGACGCGGTGGCGCCCGCGCCGAGGATCGCGGCCGACTCCACCTGTTCGACGCCGCGCTCGCGCAGCGCCGCGACCATGCCGGGGATGTCGGTGTTGTCGCCGACCCGGCGGCCGTCCTCGGTGAGGACCAGGGTGTTGACCGCCTCGACGGAGGCCGCCGTCTCACTGATCTCGTCGAGCAGCGGGATGACCGCGCGCTTCAGCGGCATGGTCAGCGAGAGTCCGGCCCATTCGGCGCCGAGTGCGTCGACGAAGGCGGGCAGGGCCTCCTCGTCCACCTCGAAGCGGTCGTACGTCCAGCCGGTCAGCCCCAGCGCCCGGTATGCGGCGCGGTGCAGCGCCGGGGAGAGGGAGTGGGCGATGGGGTTGCCGAGCACGGCGGCCCTGCGGGCGCCGGTTGCTTCTGCTGCTGCCATGGAAACCAGTCCTTGAGCCTTCACGGCGCACCGTACGGGCGGGTGGCGCGGAGCAGCCGGCCACCCGCCCGACGCCCGCCGTTGTCCTGTCGTCGAACCCTGCGCACACCCGGACGGACGTCAGTTCTTTCCCTTGCTCGCATTCCACGCGTTGACCAGCTTCTCGTGCTCGGCGAGCGTTCTGGTGAACTTGCTGCTCTTGCCGTCCGTCGAGAGGAAGTAGTACCAGCCGTCGTGCGTCGGGTTGAGCGCGCCCTTCAGCGCGTCGTCACCGGGATTGTCGATGGGCCCCGGAGGCAGGCCCTTCTCGTGATAGGTGTTGTACGGGTTGTCGTAATTCCGCAGTTCGGCGATGGACAGGTCGATCTTGCTCTGGTTCTTCACGTAGTTGTACGTGGAGTCGAACTCGAGCGAGCCGTACGTCTGGGGATTACCGGGCTTGAGGCGGTTGTAGACCACCTCGGCCATCTTGCGGAAGTCGTCGTGGCTCGTGCCCTCCGCCTGCACCAGGCTCGCCACGGTCAGCAGTTGCCACGGACCGTCGAGGCCCAGGGCGGAGGCCTTCTTCGCCAGGTCGAAGTCCTGGTACTTCTCGGCGGCCCGCGCGACCATCTTCTTCAGGACGGCATCGGGCTTCTGCCCCTTGGAGACCGCATAGCTGGACGGATAGAGGAATCCTTCCAGCGGGTCCTTCAGATCGGGCCGGTTGAGCGCCCAGGAGGGCAGGCCGAGCGTCTTGTACGACTTCTTGGCGACCCCGGCGGTGGTTCCCGCCGCCACGTCGAGACGTTTGTCGATCAGGGCGTAGACCGCGGAGTTGCGCAGCCCTTCGGCGATGACGAGGTTGCTGCGGCTCTTCGGGCTCAGCAGCAGTTCGACCGCACTCGCCGCAGACATACGTTTCTGCAACGTGTAGACGCCGTCCTGAATCGTTTTGCCCTTGGGATTCCCCTGCTGGGCCGAGACGAAGGCGTCGACGCTTTCCACGACGCCGGCCGCCTTCAGAATGCGGCCGATGTCGTATCCGCCCGCACCCTTGGGAATCTCGACGGTCACCGCCGTGCCGGAGCCGTCGCCGGCGTAGTCCGGGGCCGCGCCGTAACGATTCTGGTAGAACTGGTAGCCGAAATAGCCCACTCCGCCGAGACCGCCGGTGAACACCAGGACGACGATCAGGCAGGCGGTGCCGTTACGGCTCTTCTTGCCCTTGGCCCCTTTGGACCCCTTGCCGCCCTTGGCGCCTTTCCCGCTGCGTCCCCGCCGCTCGCCACGCCCCTCCGGCTCGTCGCCGTCGTCCTCGTCGTCCTGGCCGGCGCCGTCCGCGAAGAACGCCTGCTCGCCCTGGTCGGGACCGGGATCCCAGTCGGTGTTCCGGCCGGGCTCGGGCTCCGGCGCGCTCGCCGCCTCCGGCGCTGGCTCCGGTTCCGCCTGCCGCCGGCCGGGCGGCTCCGGCGGCGGGTACGCGTCCGGGGTGCCGTAGAAGTCGGGCTGCTGGGCGCCGTAGGCCGCGGCCTGCTGACCGTAGGGGTCGCCGGGGTCGGCCGCGTACGGGACCTGCGCATGCGTGCCCGCGCCGTCCCAGCCGCCCTCCTGGTACCCCTCGTGGTAGGGCTGCTGGTTCTGCTGGACGTACTGCTGCTGCTCCTGCCCCGGGTACTGCTGCTGGCCGTAACCCTGGTACTGCGGGTCGTACTGCTGCGGCTGCCCCTGGCCCCAGTCGCCGTACCCCTGCTGCTGCTCCTGCGGCTGCTGCCGGCCCTGCGGGTAGGGGTCGTGCTGCTGCTGGCCGCCGTAGACAGGCTGATGGCCCGGGTGGGCGTGCTGCCCTTCCCATCCGCCGTCCCCGTACAACGGGTCCTCCGGATGCCACGGTTCGGAGCCGGGGCCCCGGCCATACTCAGTCATCGATCCCCTAGAGCCGCGAGGCGGTGGACACGAAGCCTTCGCGAGCCCGTCACCGTTCCGCCTCTCTCTGTGCGGCGACTGTTCGAACAGCCCCGCATCGCGCGGAACGTTACCGTATCGCGATCAGATGACCACTTCGACGCCCTCGCCCGGTGCTTTACCTGACACCCGTTCGGATTCCAGCGCCTGCTGAAGGATGATCACAGCGGCTGCCTGGTCGATGACCGATCTGCCCTTCTTCGACTTCACCCCCGATGCCCGCAGTCCCTGACTGGCCGTCACGGTCGTCATCCGCTCGTCAACCAGACGTACGGATACGGGCGCGATTTTGTTCGCCAGTTCCTGTGCGAAACCGCGTACCTTCACCGCGGCCGGGCCCTCGCCCCCCTTGAGGGAGCGAGGAAGACCCACCACGACCTCGATCGGCTCGTACTCCTCGACCAGTTGTCCGAGCCGCCGGTAGGCCGCGGGCAGGTCCCGGCCGGGGACCGTCTCCACCGGTGTGGCGAGGATCCCGTCGGGGTCGCACGAGGCGACCCCGATCCTGGCGTCCCCGACGTCGATCGCGAGTCGGCGGCCCCGGCGCATGGGACCGCTCACTTGGCCGTGTCCGCCACGAGCCGCTCGACGGCGTCGACGGCGTCGCCGACGGCGGCCGGGTTCTGACCACCGCCCTGGGCCACGTCGGGCTTGCCGCCACCGCCGCCGCCGAGGGTCTTGGCGGCCGTGCGGACCAGCTCGCCGGCCTTCAACCCGCGCTCACGGGCGGCCTCGTTGGTGGCGATGACCGTCAGCGGCTTGCCGTTGTTGACCGTGAACAGGGCGACCACGGCGGCCCGTCCGCCCTGGATGCGGCCACGCACGTCGAGGACCAGCCTGCGCAGATCGTCCGGCGTGGTGCCGTCCGGGACCTGGCCGGTGACGACGGCGACTCCGCGGACGTCCTTGGCGGACTCCACGAGACCGGCGGCGGCCTGCAGGACCTTCTCGGCGCGGAACTTCTCGATCTCCTTCTCGGCGTCCTTCAGCTTGCCGAGCATGGCGGAGACCTTCTCCGGAAGCTCCTCCGGACGGCCCTTGATCAGCTCCTGGAGCTGGGCGACGACCGTGTGCTCACGAGCCAGGAAGTTGTAGGCGTCGACGCCGACGAGGGCCTCGATGCGCCGCACGCCCGAGCCGATCGACGACTCGCCGAGCAGCTTGACCAGACCCAGCTGGGCGGTGTTGTGCACGTGCGTGCCGCCGCACAGCTCCTTGGAGAAGTCGCCGATGGTGACGACCCGGACGCGCTCGCCGTACTTCTCGCCGAACTCGGCGATGGCGCCCTGCTTCTTGGCCTCGTCGATGCCCATGACCTCGGCCTGGACGTCCAGGTCGCGGGCCAGCACCTCGTTGATCTTCTGCTCGACGTCGGTCATCACGGCCGTCGGAACGGCGGACGGGGAGCCGAAGTCGAAGCGGAAGCGGCCGGGCTGGTTCTCGGAACCGGCCTGGGCGGCCGTCGGGCCGAGGGCGTCGCGCAGCGCCTGGTGGGTCAGGTGGGTGGCCGAGTGGGCGCGGGCGATGGCCGTACGGCGGCGGCCGTCGATCGAGGCATGGGCCTTGGCCCCCACCGTCACCTCGCCGAACTGGACGACGCCCTTGTGGACGTACACGCCCGGGACCGGCTTCTGGGTGTCGCGGATCTCGACGACGGCACCGGTGTCGACCTTGATCCGGCCGGTGTCGCCGATCTGGCCGCCGCCCTCGGCGTAGAACGGGGTGCGGTCGAGGACGATCTCGACCTCGTCGCCCTCGGTGGCGGCCGGCGAGGAGGCGCCGTCGACGAGGATGCCGACGATCGTGGACTCGCCCTCGGTGTCGGAGTAACCGATGAAGTCGGTCTCGCCGGCCTTGTCGGCGATCTCGCGGTAGGCGCCCACGCCGGCGTGGCCGGTCTTCTTGGCCTGGGCGTCGGCCTTGGCCTTGTCCCGCTGTTCCTTCATCAGGCGGCGGAAGCCGTCCTCGTCCACGGACAGCCCCTGCTCGGCGGCCATCTCCAGGGTGAGGTCGATCGGGAAGCCCCAGGTGTCGTGGAGCAGGAAGGCCTTGTCGCCGGCGAGGACCCGCCCGCCGGCGGCCTTGGCCTCGGTGATGGCCGTGTCGAGGATGTTGGTGCCGGCCTTCAGCGTCTTGACGAAGGCGTTCTCCTCGGCGAGGGCGACCTTCTCGATGCGCTCGCGGTCGGTGACCAGCTCCGGGTACTGCTGACCCATCATCTCGATGACCGTGTCGATGAGGTCCTTGACGACGAGGCCGGTGGCGCCGAGGAGGCGCATGTTGCGGATGGCGCGGCGCATGATGCGGCGCAGCACATAGCCGCGGCCCTCGTTGCCCGGGGTGACGCCGTCGCCGATGAGCATCACGGAGGTGCGCATGTGGTCGGTGACCACGCGCAGCGAGACGTCCGAGTCGTGGGCCTCGCCGTACGCGACGCCGGTCAGCTCGGTGGCCTTCTTGATGACGGCCATGGAGGTGTCGATCTCGTACATGTTCTGCACGCCCTGCAGAATCATGGCGAGGCGCTCCAGGCCGAGGCCCGTGTCGATGTTCTTGCTGGGCAGCTCGCCGAGGATCTCGAAGTTGTCCTTGCCGATGCCCTCCCCGCGCTCGTACTGCATGAAGACGAGGTTCCAGATCTCCACGTACCGCTCGTCGTTGACGGCCGGGCCGCCCTCGACGCCGAACTCGGGGCCGCGGTCGTAGTTGATCTCGGAACAGGGACCGCACGGGCCGGGGACGCCCATGGACCAGTAGTTGTCCTTCATGCCGAGGCGCTGGATGCGCTCCTTGGGCACGCCGACGACCTCGTGCCAGATGCGCTCGGCCTCGTCGTCCTCCAGGTACACGGTGATCCAGAGCTTCTCCGGCTCCAGGCCGTAACCGCCCTTGTCCTGGGGGCTGGTGAGCAGCTCCCAGGCGTACTTGATGGCGCCTTCCTTGAAGTAGTCGCCGAAGGAGAAGTTGCCGCACATCTGGAAGAACGTGCCGTGCCGGGTGGTCTTGCCGACCTCTTCGATGTCCGGCGTGCGCACGCACTTCTGCACGCTGGTGGCGCGCGCCCACGGCGGCTTCACCTCGCCGAGGAAGTACGGCTTGAAGGGAACCATGCCGGCGGGGACCAGGAGCAGAGTCGGGTCGTCCGCGATGAGCGACGCCGAAGGGACGACGGTGTGCCCGCGCTCCTCGTAGAAGCTCAGCCAGCGGCGGCGGATCTCGGCCGACTCCATCAGTGGTCCTCATTCCGGTCGTTCGAGTACGTCGTGTTCTCGATGTACTTCGGGTTGTCGCGATACTGCGGGTCGGTGCGGTTCTCGATGGCGGGGTACCGCCTGGGGGCGGGCAGGGCGGGGTTCTCGCGGATCCCCAGCGCCTCGCCCAGCTCGGCCTCCCGCCGGGCCATGTTGTCGCGGACGTCGAGCGCGAAGCCCACCGCGCGGTCCTTGAGGCGTGCTCCCGTCTCGAGGGCCTTGTCGGCCGCGGTCGCGGCGAGGCTCTCGGGGGTCAGCTGCCTCAGCTTGCGGTTGACCTTGGTGGTGGCCCAGACACCGGCGGCGACGCCCGTGCTGAACCAGAAGGTACGGCGGAACATCGCTGGTCTCAGTCCCTCTTTCCACGGGGCTTGCGCTTCTCCCGCCGGGAGACCGTGCGGCCCACGATGACGGTCCGCCGGGGCTCCCTCGCGGGCGTGTCTTCGTCGCGTCCGCCGAGGGCCCGGCGGACGCCGTAGCCGAACGCGGCGACCTTCACCAGGGGCCCGCCGAAGGTGGAGGCGACCGTGGTGGAGAGCGCCGACGCGTTCGACGTGACCTCCTGGACATCGCTGGCGATGGCGTCGACCCGGTCGATCTGGGTCTGCGCGGAACGCACGGCGGCGGAGGCGTCGGCCAGCAGCGGGACGGCCTGTTCGGTCACGTCCGCGACCAGCCGGGTGGTCGCCCTGAGCGTCTGGGCCAGCCTCGCCAGCGCGACCGCGAGGAAGGAGACCAGGATCGCCCAGAACACGGCCACCAGAATGCCGGCCACCTCTCCACCGGACACTGCGCACCCGCTCCCTCGGCCGACGAACACCTATCTCTGGAGGCGAGCCTATCGCGCCGCCACCGGCGTTCCGTACCGGATTAGGGGCGTGCAAAAGCCCGTCGCCCCGCCCGCCCCGAAGGGCGGGAGGACGACGGGCCGGGGTGCGCAGGCGCTACGACCTCCGCGGGCCGATCCCGGCGGGGATCAGCGGGCGTAGTACTCGACGACGAGCTGCTCGTCGCAGATCACCGGGATCTCCTTGCGGTTCGGCTCACGGTCCAGGCGGAACGCCAGGGCCTTGAGGTTCACCTGGAGGTAGCGCGGGGTCTCGCCGTCGGGGGCGAAGCCGCCCTCGCGGGCGATGGAGAAGAGGGTCTTCTCACGGCTGCGCTCGCGGACCATCACGACGTCGTCGGGACGGACACGGAAGGAGGGCTTGTCGGTCTTCTGACCGTTGACCTCGATGTGGCCGTGCACGACCATCTGACGGGCCTGGTAGATCGTGCGGGCGATGCCCGAACGCAGGACCAGCGCGTCGAGACGGCGCTCGAGCTCGATGATCAGGGCCTCACCGGTCTTGCCCTGGACCTTGGAGGCACGCTCGTAGGCGCGGACGAGCTGGCGCTCGGACACGTCGTACTGCGCGCGCAGACGCTGCTTCTCGAGCAGACGGACCTTGTAGTCCGAGTTCTGCTTGCGGCCGCGGCCGTGCTCACCCGGCGGGTAGGGGCGGGCCTCGAAGTACTTGACGGCCTTCGGGGTCAGCGCGATGCCGAGGGCACGCGACTTCTTCACCTTGGGGCGGGACTGGTTCGCCACTGTCTCTCGTTTCCTGGTTTCGGCTTGTCAGGGTTGAGGGAGGTCGCAATCCGCAGCCGGGGAAACCCGTGGGGTCCGCGTGGGACCTGCCGGGCAGCCGCTCCCCTGGTCTGGGCACATACGTGCAGCACGCGAGTTGCCCACCGACCGATCCCGGATTCCGGGTGGTGATGGGCTGCCCGCGACACCTTCGACGGTGCGCGACGCTCCTGGAGCAGGTCCGAGGGACCGGTGCTCCGGCTGACTGTCCCGTTCTGACTGCACGGGACGCAGCACTTCGGGGAAGTCTACAGGGTGCTCAGGACCCGTTCCGACCGAGGTGCGATCTGGTCCACTCCACCGCGTCCGCGTAGCGGGCCTCGGCTCCGTGCCGGGTGGGGGTGTAGTACTCCCGGCCGTGGATCGCGTCCGGCGCGTACTGCTGGGCGGCGATGCCCTCCGGCAGGTCGTGCGGGTACACGTACCCCTGCGCGTGCCCGAGCTTGGCGGCGCCCTTGTAGTGGCCGTCCCGCAGATGGGGCGGGACGGGCCCGGCCAGGCCCTTGCGGACGTCGTCCAGGGCGGCCCCGATCGCCGTGGTGGCGGCGTTGGACTTGGGCGCGAGCGCCAGGGCGATGGTGACGTGGCTGAGGGTGAGGGCGGCCTCGGGGAAGCCGATCATGGCGACGGCCTGGGCTGCGGCGACCGCGATCGGCAGGGCGTTCGGATCGGCGAGGCCGATGTCCTCGCTGGCGGAGATCATCAGGCGGCGGGCGATGAAGCGGGGGTCCTCGCCCGCTTCGATCATGCGGGCCAGGTAGTGCAGGGCCGCGTCGACGTCCGAGCCGCGGATGGACTTGATGAGGGCGCTGGCGACGTCGTAGTGCTGGTCGCCGTCGCGGTCGTACTTCACGGCCGCGCGGTCGACCGTCTGCTCCAGTGTCCGCAGGCTGATCTCGGTCTCGTCCTGGTCGAGGGCGGCGCCGGCGGCGGCCTCCAGGGCCGTCAGGGCGCGCCGGGCGTCGCCGCCGGCGATCCGCAGGAGATGCGCCTCGGCGTCCGCGGGGAGGGTGACGGCGCCCTTGAGTCCGCGTTCGTCGGTCACGGCACGGCCGACCAGGTCGCGCAGGTCGTCGTCGGTGAGGGGCTCGAGGGTCAGCAGGAGAGAGCGGGAGAGAAGGGGCGAGATGACGGAGAAGTACGGGTTCTCGGTGGTCGCCGCGATCAGCGTCACCCAGCGGTTCTCGACGGCCGGGAGGAGGGAGTCCTGCTGGGCCTTGCTGAAGCGGTGGATCTCGTCGAGGAAGAGGACGGTCTCCTTGCCGAAGCCGCCGATGGCGCGGCGGGCGCCGTCGATGACGGCCCGGACCTCCTTGACGCCGGCGGTGATGGCGGAGAGCTCGACGAACCGCTTGTTGGTGGCCTTGGAGACGACGTACGCCAGGGTCGTCTTCCCGGTGCCCGGCGGTCCCCAGAGGATCACCGACGAGGGGCCGGCCGGGCCTTTCGCGCCCTCGCCGACCAGGCGGCGCAGCGGCGAGCCCGGCTTCAGCAGGTGCTGCTGGCCCACCACCTCGTCGAGGGTGCGCGGGCGCATCCGGACCGCCAGGGGGCTCCCTGCGGGGTCCTTCTCCTGGCGGTCTTCGGCTGCGGCGGTGAACAGGTCGGGCTCCACACCTCGGAGCCTACGTCAGGGGTACGACAGTCCCCGTCGGCCGCCCGTGCCGGGCCGGGCTCAGGCCCAGAGGTCGGCGCCCCAGCGGGTCAGGACCAGCATCGCGATGATGCCGACGTGCGTGACCGGCAGGACCCAGGTGAACTCGCCGAAGAACCGCTTCAGCCCGGCGGGGGCGGGGAGGAAGCCGTTGCGCACGTTGAACGAGGTGACGTACCAGAACATGGTGATCGTCGCGACCCAGGCCAGCGAGCACCACAGGCACAGGGCGTTGATCTTGTACAGCGACTGGTACTGCAGCCAGGTGCAGAAGACCACGCCGAAGAGCGTGCCGAAGTTGAAGGTCAGCCAGTACCAGCGCGGGAAGCGGGCCCGGGTCAGCAGGCTCATGCCGACGCAGATCACCACGCCGTAGGCGACCAGGCCGAGCATCGGGTTGGGGAACCCGAAGGCGGACGCCTGCTTGCTCTCCATGATGCTGCCGCAGGAGATGATCGGGTTGATGCTGCAGCCGGGCGTGAAGGTCGTGCCCGCGACCTTGGCCTCGAGGATCTTGAACTTGTCGATCGTGATGACCCACGCGGCGAGCAGACCGGCCGCGCCGGTGACCAGCAGCAGGATCGCGAACGCCCGGCCGGCGCCCTCCGTCCGTGGCTCGACCGCGGCCACGTGCTCGGACTCGGACTCCGTGGAGGCGTCTTTCACTGTCGTCTTGCTCATCACGCCGATCCGTCACTTGAGAGTTGGACCATCTTCGGGCAGGGGCCATTGTGCCGCACAAGGCCGACTGTCCACCGTTCGGTGGACATAAGGAAGTACGTGCGGCCGCCCCCGGGCGTTCGGTTCCGGCCGACGCTCGAAGCATGACAACACACCCGAACCGTTCGCGGTGGACGTGCCAGGCGAGGACGCGGGCGGGGCGCGGAGCGCCGAAGGCGGATGAGGAGGTGAGCACCCGCGCGGCGCGCTCATGCGCCGCCGTCACCCGGAGGAGGAACCGGCGCCCGTGGAGTTGACGGCGGCGGGACCGTAGGGCGTGACGACCCCTTCTGCCGGACGGGAGACGCCCCGGACGGGACACCCCACGGGCCCGCTCATGCCGAGGGGCGCCGGGTACCCGCCCCGGCGCCCCTCGGCGTCGCTCAGCGTCCCGGGCGAGGCGCTATCCGAGCTTCGACTCCAGTTCGGCCACGATCTCGTTGACGCCGATCGCCGTCTGCTCGCCGGATTCCATGTCCTTGAGCTGGACGACGCCTTCGGCGAGGTCGCGTTCACCGGCGACGATGGTGTAGCGCGCCCCGCTGCGGTTGGCGCTCTTCATGGCGCCCTTGAGGCCCCTGCCGCCGTAGGCGAAGTCGGCCGCGACGCCGAGCTTGCGCAGCTCGGTGACCTTGGCGAAGAGCACCCGGCGGGCCTCCTCGCCGAGCGGCACCGCGTAGACGGAGGTCGAGGCGGGCAGCCTCAGTTCCACCCCCTCCGCCTCCAGCGCGAGAACCGTGCGGTCGACGCCCAGCGCCCAGCCCACCGAGGGCAGCGCGGGGCCGCCGATCATCTCGGAGAGGCCGTCGTAGCGGCCGCCGCCGCCCACCGCGGACTGCGAGCCCAGTCCGTCGTGGACGAACTCGAAGGTCGTCCGCGTGTAGTAGTCCAGACCGCGGACCAGCTTGGGGTCGTCCTCGAAGGCGACGCCTGCCGCGGCGATCAGCTCGCGCACCTCCTCGTGGTACGCCTTGCAGGCGTCGCACAGGTAGTCGCGCAGCAGCGGGGCGTCCCCGAGCTGCTTCTGGACCGCCTCGCGCTTGTCGTCGAGCACCCGGAGCGGGTTGATCTCCGCGCGGCTCAGCGTGTCCTCGTCCAGGTCGAGACCGCGCAGGAAGGTCTGCAGCGCCTCCCGGTACACCGGGCGGCACTCCTTGTCGCCGAGGCTGTTGAGGAGGATGCGGAAGTTCTGCAGCCCCAGGGAGCGGTACGCCTGGTCCGCCAGGATGATCAGCTCGGCGTCCAGCGCCGGGTCCTCCGCACCGATCGCCTCGGCTCCCACCTGGGAGAAGTGGCGGTAGCGGCCGGCCTGTGGCTGCTCGTAGCGGTAGTAGGAACCGGAGTACCAGAGTTTGACCGGAAGGTTGCCCTGCCGGTGCAGGTTCGCCTCCAGCGCGGCGCGCAGCACCGACGCGGTGCCCTCGGGACGCAGGGCCAGCCTGTCGCCGCCCTTGGTCTCGAACGCGTACATCTCCTTGGTGACGATGTCGGTCGACTCGCCGACGCCGCGCGCGAACAGTTCGACGTTCTCGAAACCGGGCGTCTCGACATAGCCGTAACCGGCGCTGCGCAGCGGGGAGGCGATGCCCTCGCGTACCGCGAGGAACTTCGCGGACCGGGGCGGGATCAGGTCGTACGTGCCCTTGGGGGCCTGAAAGGTGCTCACGGAAGTCTCTCGTCACATTCCTCGTCGGGGAGGGGTGGGCGAACCCGCTCCCTGGCCGCCGGCCGCCACCTGCCGCAGATACGGGTTGGCGGCGCGCTCCTGGCCGATGGTCGTCTGGGGGCCGTGGCCGGACAGAACCACGGTCGAGTCGTCGAGCGGCAGGCACACACGGGCCAGCGAGTCGAGCATCTCGGCCATGTCACCGCCGGGCAGGTCGGTGCGTCCGATGGAGCCGGCGAACAGCAGGTCCCCGGAGAAGAACACCGACGGGACGTCGGTGGTCTCCGGCATCCGGAAGGTCACCGACCCCCTGGTATGGCCCGGCGCGTGCGCGACGGAGAACTCCAGCCCGGCCAGGTCCAGCGCGGCGCCGTCGGTGAGCTCGCGGACGTCGTCCGGCTCCCCCACGGTGAGCTCGCCCATCAGCGGCATCCCGATGGACCGGCCCAGCGCCTTCTCGGGGTCGCTCATCATGTAGCGGTCCTCGGGGTGGATCCAGGCCGGCACGTCGTGAGCGCCGCACACCGGGACGACCGAGGCCACATGGTCGAGGTGACCGTGGGTGAGGACGACGGCAACGGGCTTGAGCCGATGCTTCCTGATCGCTTCCTCGACGCCCGGGGCCGCCTGGTGGCCCGGGTCGATGATCACGCACTCCTCGCCCGCGGCCGGGGCGACGAGATAACAGTTCGTCCCCCAGGCCCCGGCGGGGAACCCGGCAATGAGCACGATCGTCCTTCGTTTGTGTCGATACGCGTGGGCTTCTGGGCGGCTGCGCCAGTGGTCAGAGCCTACCGGCGCTGCCGTTTCCTCAGCGAACCCATATACGGTACGGGACACACGCAGGCGGTCGGCTCACAAGACGCACGCGTCCCAGTCGACGTACGAGACGCACGAGGAGAGAACCCGGTGGTCACCCAGGAACAGCGGAAGCGTCAGCTCGCCCGGGAGAAGTTCTTGCGGCAGCAGCAGCGGCGCACGAGCGCCCGCCGCAAGGCCCGTATGCGCAACTCGGTGATCGCGTCGGTGCTCGGCGTGATCGTCATCGGCAGCCTGGCGCTGTACACGACGGGTGTCCTGAAGGACGACGGCAAGGACAAGACGAACGCGAGTTCGCAGACGACGCCGTCCGCCGCGCCCAGCCCCAGTGCCGCCAAGGACCCCTGCGAGAAGCCCGCCGCCGGCGCGGTCAAGACGCAGACCTGGAAGAAGGAGCAGGCGGTCACGATCGACGCGTCGGCCAAGTACACGATGACGCTCGCGACGACCTGCGGCGACATCGGCATAGCGCTCAAGGCGAAGGCCGCGCCGCACACGGTGAACTCGTTCGACTTCCTCGCCGGCAAGGGCTACTTCGACCACACCAAGTGCCACCGGCTCACCACCAACCAGATCTACGTGCTGCAGTGCGGCGACCCGACGGGCAGCGGCAGCGGCGGTCCCGGCTACACCATTCCCGACGAGAACCTGAAGGACGCCTCCCTCAAGGCGAACGTCTACCCGGCGGGCACGGTCGCGATGGCCAACACCGGGCAGCCGCACACCGGCGGCAGCCAGTTCTTCCTCGTCTACCAGGACAGTCAGCTTCCGCCCAGCTACACCCCGTTCGGGACCGTGTCACCCGAAGGCATGAAGGTTCTGAAGAAGATCGCCGCCGCGGGAGAGAACACGGGCGGGGGCGACGGCGCCCCGAACGCGACCGTCGTGATCAACAAGGCGACGGTCACGAAGTCCTGACGACCGACCCGTGGCCAGGGCGGTCGACTGCCCAATTTCGGTCGTGCGGGATGCGGACAGGCGGCCTGCCGGTCGCCTATGTTGGCCGTGACGAAACTGTGGACGATGCCCAGGGGCCGTGAGGCCCCTCGGAGGCATCATGTGGAGGAGGCGCTGTGAGCAGCGACCCGTGGGGCCGCGTCGACGAGACGGGGACCGTGTACGTGCGTACCGCCGACGGCGAGCAGGTGGTCGGTTCGTGGCAGGCAGGCTCCCCCGAGGAAGCCCTGGCCTATTTCGAGCGCAAGTACGAGGGCCTGGTTGTCGAGATCGGCCTCCTCGAGAAGCGAGTACAGACCACCGACCTCTCGGCGAAGGACGCTCAGGTCGCGATCGACCACATCCGCGAGCAGGTGGACGCACACCACGCGGTCGGTGATCTGCAGGCGCTGCGGGAACGGCTGGACAAGCTGGTGGCGACCGTCGAGTCGCGGCGCGAAGAGCGCAGGCAGCAGCGGGCGAAGCAGTCCGACCAGGCCCGTCGCGCCAAGGAGGACCTGGTGACGGAGGCGGAGCAGCTCGCGCAGTCCGACCAGTGGCGGGCCGCCGGTGAGCGGCTGCGCGCCCTGGTGGACACGTGGAAGGGGCTGCCCCGGCTGGACCGCAAGTCGGACGACGAGCTGTGGCACCGGTTCTCGCACGCGCGGTCGGCGTTCTCCAAGCGCCGCAAGGCGCACTTCGCGCAGCTGGACGCGCAGCGTGAGGAGGCCCGCCGGATCAAGGAGCGGCTGGTCTCCGAGGCCGAGGGTCTGTCCGGTTCGACGGACTGGGGGCCGACCGCCGCGCGCTACCGCGAGCTGATGGCGGACTGGAAGGCCGCCGGCCGTGCCCAGCGCGAGCACGAGGACGATCTGTGGAACCGCTTCCGCGGCGCCCAGGACGTCTTCTTCGCCGCTCGCAGCTCGGTCTTCGCCGAACGGGACGCGGAGCAGACGGAGAACCTGAAGCTCAAGGAGGAGCTGGCCGAGGAGGCCGAGAAGCTCCTCCCGATCGGCGACCTGAAGGCGGCGCGGGCCGCGTTCCGCTCGATCAACGAGCGCTGGGAGGCCATCGGTCACGTCCCGCGGGACGCCCGGCCGAAGGTCGAGGGCCGGATGCACACCGTGGAGCGGGCGATCCAGGAGTCCGAGGAGGCGGAGTGGCGCCGGACGAACCCGGAGGCACGCGCGCGTGCCGCGGGTCTCACCGGTCAGCTCCAGGGCGCCGTGGACAAGCTGAAGGCGCAGATCGAGCAGGCCCGCGCCCAGGGCAACTCGGCGAAGGCCGACAAGCTGGAGCGCGAGCTGGAGGGCCGTCAGGCGCTGCTGGATCAGGCCCTGAAGGGTCTGCACGAGTTCGGCGGCTGAGGCGGCGGCCCTCGGGGCGACGCAGACAGCCGGACGGCCCCCGTACCTCGCGTACGGGGGCCGTTCCGTGTTCTCGCCGCCGTTCTACGGCCGGCGCGCCGACGTCACCCGGTACACGTCGTAGACGCCCTCGACGCCGCGTACGGCCTTCAGGACGTGCCCCAGGTGCTTGGGGTCGCCCATCTCGAAGGTGAAGCGGGACGTGGCCACCCGGTCGCGGGACGTCTGGACCGCGGCGGACAGGATGTTGACGTGCTGGTCGGACAGGACGCGCGTGACGTCCGAGAGGAGCCGGGAGCGGTCCAGCGCCTCGACCTGGATCGCGACCAGGAAGACGGAGGACTGCGTGGGCGCCCACTCGACCTCGAGGATCCGTTCGGGCTCCCGTGACAGTGACTCCACGTTGACGCAGTCGCTGCGGTGAACCGATACGCCGCTGCCCCGCGTGACGAAGCCGATGACGGGATCGCCGGGCACGGGTGTGCAGCAGCGGGCCAGCTTGACCCACACGTCGTCGACGCCCTTGACGACGACACCGGGATCCTGGTTGCTGCGCCGCTTGCGGCCGCGGCTGCGGGACGGCGGGACCGTCTCGTCGATCTCCTCGGAGGCGGCCTCCTCGCCGCCGAGCGCCTGGACCAGCTTCTGCACGATGTTCTGCGCGGAGACATGGCCCTCGCCGATCGCCGCGTACAGCGCGGAGATGTCCGAGTACCGCATCTCGTGCGCGAGCGTCACCAGCGAGTCGCCGGTCAGGATGCGCTGGATCGGCAGGTTCTGCTTGCGCATGGCGCGGACGATGGCGTCCTTGCCCTGCTCGATCGCCTCGTCTCGGCGCTCCTTGGAGAACCAGGCGCGGATCTTGTTGCGGGCGCGCGGCGACTTGACGAAGTTCAGCCAGTCCCGGGACGGCCCCGCCCCGGCGGCCTTGGAGGTGAAGACCTCCACCAGGTCGCCGTTGTCCAGGGTCGACTCCAGCGGCACCAGACGCCCGTTGACCCGGGCTCCTATCGTGCGGTGGCCGACCTCGGTGTGCACCGCGTACGAGAAGTCCACGGGCGTCGCACCGGCCGGCAGCGCTATCACGTCGCCCTTCGGCGTGAAGACGAAGACCTCGTTGCGCGACAGGTCGAAGCGCAGGGACTCCAGGAACTCGCCGGGGTCCTCGGTCTCCTTCTGCCAGTCGAGGAGCTGGCGCAGCCAGGCCATGTCGTTGAGGTGGTCGTCCTTGCCGGTGGTCCTCGGCTGGTCCGAGCGCACCTTCGAGGCGCCGGCGACGGCCTCCTGCTTGTACTTCCAGTGCGCGGCGATGCCGTACTCGGCGCGGCGGTGCATGTCGAACGTGCGGATCTGGAGTTCGACCGGCTTGCCGTTCGGCCCGATCACCGTCGTGTGCAGCGACTGGTACATGTTGAACTTGGGCATCGCGATGTAGTCCTTGAACCGGCCGGGGACCGGATTCCATCGCGCGTGCACGGTGCCGAGCGCCGCGTAGCAGTCGCGGACGGTGTCCACGAGGACGCGGATGCCCACCAGGTCGTAGATCTCCGCGAAGTCGCGGCCGCGGACGATCATCTTCTGGTAGACGCTGTAGTAGTGCTTCGGACGCCCGGTGACGGTCGCCTTGATACGGGCGGCCCGCAGGTCGGCCTGCACCTCGTCGGTCACTATGGCCAGGTACTCGTCGCGCTTGGGGGCCCGCTCGGCGACCAGGCGGACGATCTCGTCGTACATCTTGGGGTAGAGGATCGCGAACGCGAGGTCCTCGAGCTCCCACTTGATGGTGTTCATGCCCAGGCGGTGGGCGAGGGGCGCGTAGATCTCGAGGGTCTCGCGCGCCTTCTTCTCCTGCTTCTCCCGCTTGAGGTAGCGCATGGTCCGCATGTTGTGCAGGCGGTCCGCGAGCTTGATGACCAGCACCCGCGGGTCCTTGGCCATGGCGACGACCATCTTGCGCACGGTCTCGGCCTGCGCGGCCTCGCCGAACTTCACCTTGTCCAGCTTGGTGACGCCGTCCACGAGGAGGGCGACCTGGTCGCCGAAGTCGCGGCGCAGGTCCTCGAGGCCGTACTCGGTGTCCTCGACGGTGTCGTGCAGGAGGCCCGCCATCAGGGTGGCCGGGTCCATGCCCAGCTCGGCGAGGATCGTGGTCACCGCGAGGGGGTGGGTGATGTACGGGTCGCCGCTCTTGCGCTTCTGGCCGCGGTGCCAGCGCTCGGCGACCTGGTAGGACTTCTCGATCTGGCGCAGGGTGGCCGTCTCGATCTTGGGGTCGTTGCTGCGCACTATCCGCAGCAGCGGCTCCAGGACCGGGTTGTACGGGTTCTGGCGCTGGACGCCGAGCCGGGCGAGACGGGCGCGGACGCGGTTGGAGGAGCCTGAGCGGGCGGCCTGCTGCGGGGCGGCGGCGGCCTGACGGCCGGCGGGCGCGGCCGTCGCGCCTTCGGGCGGAGCCGGCTGGGGACGGGGCTGCTCGGCCGGCCCGTCGGCGTGCCCGGAACGGTCGTTCTCGGCCGGGCCGCGGCGGTCGTCCGGCGTCTGCGACGCGGGGGTGGCCGCGGGCGCCGAGGCGGACTCGGGCTTGGCGGCTGTCAGGTGCTGGGCCTCGTCTGGCAAGAGGGCTCCTCGTGCGCGATCCGGGTCCCCGGTCAGGCTCCGGAGCACCCATCGTAGCGATCCTGCGCTCCAGGATCGCCTCCAGGCCGATGTGAGGGCCGTGTACCGGTGAAACGCGAGGGGCGGGCGCCGGATTCCTCCGGTGCCCGCCCGTTCGCGTACGGCGGTGCGCAGACCGCGTTCAGATGGTGAGCAGCGCCTCCACGGGCGCCCCGCGCAGAGCAGCCTCCAGGCGGGGGCGACCGTCGAGGAAGCCCAGTTCCATCAGCACCGCGACCCCGGCCACCTCGGCTCCGGCCCGGTGGATCAGCTGGATCGACGCCTCGGCGGTACCGCCGGTTGCGAGGACGTCGTCGACGATCAGCACGCGGTCGCCCGCGGTCAGGTCCTCCGCGTGCACCTCGATCTCGGCCGAGCCGTACTCCAGGTCGTAGGCCTGGCTGAGGGTCGCGCCGGGGAGCTTGCCCGCCTTGCGCACGGGGATGAAGCCGAGGCCGGCGCGGACGGCGACCGGGGCGCCCAGGATGAATCCCCGGGCCTCCAGGCCGACGACCTTGGTGGCGCCGGTGCGCTCGGCGATCTGCGCGAACGCGTCGGTGAGGGCGGTGAACGCCGCCGGGTCCGCCAGGAGCGGGGTGATGTCCTTGAACATCACGCCCGGCTCCGGGTAGTCGGCCACGTCCCGGATGCGGCTGAGGAGCAGCTCCTCGACGCCGGTCACCGTCGCTTTCCTGACGGACGGCCGCGGCCCCGGCCGCGGGCGGCGGGCTGGGCGCGCGGGCCGACGACCGCCGGCGCCGCGTCCTCGTCGTCGTAGCCGTCGGCGGGGCGCGTCTCGTCGCGCTCGCCCTCGGCCGGCGACTGGGCCCGCTTGGCGAGGACCCGCTTCTTCAGCGCCTTGTACTGCGGCTCGAGCTCCTTGAGGTCGGCGACGAGCGGCGTGGCGATGAAGATCGAGGAGTACGCGCCCGCCGCGAGACCGACGAACAGCGACAGCGAGATGTCGTTGAGCGTGCCCGCGCCGAGGAAGCCGCCGCCGATGAACAGCAGGCCCGCCACCGGCAGCAGAGCGACGACCGTGGTGTTGATGGAGCGGACCAGGGTGCCGTTGATCGAGCGGTTGGCGACCTCGCTGTAGGTGAAGCGGGTCTGCTTGGTGAGGTCCTTCGTCTGCTCCTTGAGGGAGTCGAAGACGACGACCGTGTCGTACAGCGAGTAACCGAGAATGGTCAGCAGACCGATCACCGTGCCGGGCGTGACCTCGAAGCCGACGAGGGCGTAGATGCCGACGGTGATGGTGATGTCGTGGATCAGGGCGACCAGGGCGGCGATGGCCATCCGCCACTCGAAGGCGATCGCCAGATAGATCACCACCAGGACCATGAAGATCGCCAGGCCCTGCCAGGCCTTGGCGGCGATCTGGTCGCCCCAGCTGGGACCGACGAGGTCGGCGGCGATGGTCTCCGGGTTGACCTTGAAGTCCTCGGCGAGCTTGTTCTTGATCGCGTCGGACTGCTTGATGTCCATTCCGGCGATCTGGATGCGCACAGAACCGTCGCCGAGCTTCTGGACGACCGCGTCGTGGCCGGAGGCCGACTTCGCCGCGCCCTCGGCCTGGGAGACGGAGATGCTGCCGCCCTTCGCCGTGGTGAAGACGGCACCGCCCTCGAAGTCGATGCCCATGTTCAGGCCGCGCACCGCCAGGCCGAGGACGGCCGTGATGGTGATCAGGATCGAGATGCCGTACCAGAGCTTGCGGTGCCCGATGAAGTCGTAGCTGATCTCGCCACGGTGCAGCCGGGCGCCGAGGTTACCGAGTTTGGACATCGCTCAGGCCTCCTTCGTCTCGACGGGACCGGCGACAGGACCGCCGGGACGGCGGGTGCGGCGCAGCGGTGGCTGGGCACCCAGGCTCTTCGGGTCGAGGCCGGACCACTTGTGGCCGTTCGCGAAGAACTTCCGCCGAGCGATGAGCGTCATCAGCGGCTTGGTGAAGAAGAAGACCACGACCACGTCGAGGACGGTGGTCAGGCCGAGGGTGAACGCGAAGCCCTGGACCTTGCCGACCGTGACGATGAACAGCACGGCGGCGGCGAGGAACGACACGAAGTCGGAGACCAGGATGGTGCGCCGCGCCCGCGGCCAGGCCCGTTCGACGGCGGGTCGCAGGGTGCGACCCTCGCGGATCTCGTCCCGGACCCGTTCGAAGTACACGATGAACGAGTCCGCTGTGATGCCGATGGCGACGATGGCGCCGCAGACGGCCGGCAGGTTCAGCGCGAAGCCGATGGCCGGGCCGAGCAGGGCCATGAGCACGTAGGTGAGGGCCGCCGAGACCAGCAGCGAGGCGAGTGCGACGAGCGCCAGACCGCGGTAGTACGCCACCAGGTAGAGGACGACCAGGGCGAGGCCGATGGCACCCGCGAGCAGACCGGCGTGCAGCTGGTCGGAGCCGAGTGCGGCCGTCACCGTGGTCGTGCTCTGCTCCTGGAAGCTGAGCGGGAGCGCACCGTAGGACAGCATGTTGGCGAGGCCCTGGGCCTCCTCCTGCTTGAAGCTGCCGGAGATCTGGGCCTGGCCGCCCGTGATCGCGCTCTGCACGAACGGACTGGAGACGACGTCGCCGTCGAGCACGATGCCGAACTCGTTCTGCGGCTGCTGGTTCTGCGCGAGCTTGCCCGTGATGTCGGCGAACTTCTTGCCGCCCGACTTGGTGAAGGTCATCGTGACCTGCCAGCCCGCGGCGCCCTGCGTGTCGAAGACAGCTGCGGCCTTCTTGACGTCGGTGCCGTCGACCGCGGCCGGGCCGAGCAGGTACTTGTACCAGACGTTGTCGATCTGACCGCAGGCGACCGTCGTGTCCCCGGGCTTGACGCCCGCGCTGACCGCGGCGCGTGCCTTCTTGTTCGTGCAGTCCAGGGCCGCGTACTTGGCCTGGAGTGCGGTGACCTCGGGGGAGGCGGTGCCGCCACCGGAGGCTGACGGGCTGGGGGACGCCTTCGCCTTGGCGCCGGCCGCGGCCGACGGGGTGGCGTCGGCCTTGAGCGCGTCGGTGACGGCGCGGCCCTGCGCGGTGGCGGAGGCCGAGGGGGACGACGAGGAGGTCGCCTTCTCACCCTTGCCGGAGGCACTCGCCGACGGGCTCGGAGACGCGCTCGACGAGCCGCTCGGGGACGCGCTCGGGGAGGGGGCGGCGGGGCCGGTGGCCTCCTGGGCCAGGACCGGACGGAAGTACAGCTTGGCGGGGGTGCCGACCTGCTTGCGGGCTTCCGCGGAGTTGGTGCCCTTGGGGATGTTGACGATGATGTTGTCGCGACCCTGGGTCTGCACCTCCGCCTCGGTGACGCCCAGCCCGTTGACACGGCGGTTCATGATGTCGACCGCGGTGTCCATGTTGGCCTTGTTGATCGCGGATCCCTGGTCGGCCTTCGCCTTCAGCGTGATGCTGGTACCGCCGGCGAGGTCGATGCCGAGACGCGGAGTGGTGTGACCGGAGGCGAACATGCCTCCGGTGAGCCCCACGATGGCGATCAGGATCAGGGCCAGCGTGCGCCCTGGCTTGCTCTGGGCACTCGCACTCCGGCCCTTCTTGGGTGCTGCCACCTTCTCGTACTCCCTCTCGGGCCGCCTTGCGCCGGGTCAGCGCGGCGGCGGCCATGACATGGTGTGGGATCCCCTGGCGAGATGCGCGCGCCCCGGCGCGGGCGGGTCTGCACCCTGAGCGCCGGGGTCGTGGCTACTTCTTCGCGTCGGAGTCGCCCTCGGTCTTCTTCGGCTCCTCGCCGGCCTCGGCCTGCTCGGCTTCGGCGGCCTTCTCCCGGACCTCGTCGGTCTCGTCCTTCTTGCCGAGGTCGACGGCCTTGTCGTCGGAGGCGGCAGCGTCGTCGACGGAGTCGTCGTTCCCGGTGGACTCGGCGAGGGAGGAGGCGTCGTCCGGGACGACGTCGGAGTCGGACTTCAGGTCGTGCTCGATGCCGTGCACGATGCGGTTGTACTCGTCGTCGGTCAGGACGGCGCCGATCGCGTTCTTCGCGAAGAGGAGTTCCACGCCCGGACCGGCATCGAGGAGAATCGTGTCGTCATTGACCTCCTTGACCGTCGCGTACATGCCCCCGATCGTGCGGACACCACTGCCGGGCTGCAGTTCGTTGCGCATGGCGGCCGCCTGCTGCTGCTTCTTCTTGGCCGACCGGGTCATCAGGAACATGGCCCCGATGAGCACGATGAACGGGAGGAGGGTCAAAGGACTCACGGGTCGGAACTTCCTTCAAACGACCGCGGCGGTTGAGCGGCCTCATGGATGGGGGTTGTGTGCTGCCGACTAGGGCGGCATCGGCGGAGTCTAAGCGAGTCCGCGCGCATGGAACAACGCTCAGCATGGCACCTGGGTTCCTGACCCGGCCAATGTCCTCGCCGAAGCCCCGGCGTCACGTCCCGAACAGGTCCTGCTGCCCGCTTCCCTGGCCCGGGGGCCGAGGCGGCGTGAGGCCGAGGTGCGTCCAGGCGGCCGGGGTCGCCACCCGGCCCCGCGGTGTGCGGGCGAGCAGCCCTTCACGGACGAGGAAGGGTTCGGCCACCTCCTCCACTGTCTCACGCTCCTCCCCCACGGCGACGGCCAGCGTGGACAGGCCGACCGGGCCTCCGCCGAACAGTTTCAGCAGGGCTTCCAGGACTCCCCGGTCCAGGCGGTCCAGCCCCCGCTCGTCCACCTCGTAGACCTGCAGCGCCGCCGCGGCGATCTCGCGGGTGACGCTTCCGTCGGCCTTGACCTGCGCGTAGTCGCGGACGCGGCGCAGCAGACGGTTGGCGATACGGGGCGTGCCGCGGGAGCGGCCGGCGATCTCGGCCGCTCCTTCCGCGTCGATCTCGACGTCGAGCAGGTCGGCCGAGCGGTGGATCACGCGTCGCAGCTCGCCCGGCTCGTAGAACTCCATGTGCGCGGTGAACCCGAAGCGGTCGCGCAGCGGGGGCGGCAACAGTCCCGCGCGCGTGGTCGCGCCGACGAGGGTGAAGGGAGGCAGTTCGAGGGGGATGGCGGTGGCGCCGGGGCCCTTGCCGACGATGACGTCGACACGGAAGTCCTCCATGGCCATGTACAGCATCTCCTCGGCGGGCCGGGACATGCGGTGGATCTCGTCGAGGAAGAGGACCTCGCCCTCCTGGAGCGAGGAGAGGATCGCGGCGAGGTCGCCGGCGTGCTGGATGGCGGGGCCGGACGTGATGCGGATCGGGGCGCCCATCTCCGCGGCGATGATCATCGAGAGGGTGGTCTTGCCGAGGCCGGGGGCTCCCGAGAGCAGCACGTGGTCGGCGGTCGCCCCGCGCGCGCGTGCGGCGCGCAGGACGAGGTCGAGCTGCTCGCGCACCTTCTCCTGTCCGATGAACTCGCCGAGGTCCTTGGGACGCAGGGCGGCCTCGACGGCCTGGTCCTCCCGGTCGGCGACCGAGCCCACCAGCCGCTCCTCGGCGGCGGTCTCCTCGGTCGTGTCGTCCCAGTTCACTGACGTTCTCCTAGCGAGCGCGGTTCAGGGTCTGCAGGGCGGCCCTCAGCAGCGGGCCGACCTGGGGCGCACCGCCGGCGGCCTCGGCCTGCGGGGTCACGGCGGCGACCGCCTCGTCGGCCTCGCGGGTGGCGTAGCCGAGGCCGATCAGGGCGGCGTGCAGCTGGTCGCGCCAGCCGCTGGTGACCGGTGCGCCGACCGCGGGGGCGCCGATCGGCTCGCCGAGCCGGTCCTTGAGCTCCAGCAGCAGTTTCTGCGCGCCCTTCTTGCCGATGCCGGGGACGGCGATCAGCGCCTTCTCGTCTCCGGTGGCCACGGCGCGGCGCAGGGCGTCCGGGGCGTGGACGGCAAGCATGGCCTGGGCGAGCCGGGGGCCGACGCCGCTGGCGGTCTGCAGCAGCTCGAAGACCTGGCGCTCGTCGTCGTCGACGAAGCCGTAGAGGGTCAGCGAGTCCTCCCGTACGACGAGGGAGGTGGCGAGCTTGGCCGGTTTTCCGAGCCGGAGCGTGGACAGCGTGTTCGGCGAGCACTGGACGGCCATGCCCACGCCGCCCACCTCGACCACCGCTGTGTCCGGGGCGAGTGCGGCGACGGTGCCGCTGACGAAGGCGATCATGCCGTACGGCCTTTCGGTGTCATCGGTGCGGTCGAGGGATGCGCGGGCGCCTTGGCGGTGTGCCGGGCGACCGCCTGCTGGAGCCGGTTCTGCGCGGGGGCGCGCCAGATGTGGCAGATGGCGAGGGCGAGGGCGTCGGCTGCGTCGGCGGGCTTCGGGGGCGCGTCGAGTCGCAGCAGGCGGGTGACCATGGCGCCGATCTGGGCCTTGTCCGCGCGACCGCTGCCGGTGACGGCGGCCTTCACCTCGCTGGGGGTGTGCAGGGCGACGGGGATGCCCCGGCGGGCGGCGCACAGCATGGCGACGGCGCTGGCCTGCGCGGTGCCCATCACCGTGCGCACGTTGTGCTGGCTGAACACCCGTTCCACGGCGACGAATTCGGGCCGGTGTTCGTCCAGCCACGCTTCGATGCCCTGCTCCACGGCGACGAGGCGCTGCCCCAACTCGGCGTCGGCGGGCGTCCGTACGACTCCCACGCCCAGCATGGTGAGGGGCCGGCCCGCGACCCCCTCCACGACGCCGACACCGCACCGTGTCAGTCCGGGGTCCACCCCGAGTACCCGCACGCCCGCCCTCCCTTCGCTCGTCCCGGCCGGCCGGGAAGCCCCCTGTTCGTGCAGGCTATCGGGTGCCACCGACAACGGCCGCCGGCACACGCCCCGCAACGCGACGGGCCGACGGGGGTGTCCCGTCGGCCCGTCGAAGACGCGGTGGAGCCCCGGCTCAGGCGTCGACCTTCTCCATGACCTCGTCGCTGACGTCGAAGTTGGCGAAGACGTTCTGCACGTCGTCGCTGTCCTCGAGGGCGTCGATCAGCTTGAAGATCTTCTTCGCGCCGTCCTCGTCCAGTTCGATCTGCATGGTCGGCACGAAGTTGGCCTCGGCGGAGTCGTAGTCGATGCCGGCGTCCTGGAGGGCGGTGCGGACCGCGACCAGGTCGGTGGCCTCGCTGAGCACCTCGAAGGACTCACCGAGGTCGTTGACCTCCTCGGCCCCCGCGTCGAGGACCGCGCCCAGCACGTCGTCCTCGCTCAGCTCACCCTTGGGGACGATGATGACGCCCTTGCGGTGGAAGAGGTACGACACCGAACCCGGGTCGGCCATGCTGCCGCCGTTGCGGGTCATGGCGACGCGGACGTCGGAGGCGGCGCGGTTGCGGTTGTCGGTGAGGCACTCGATGAGCACCGCGACGCCGTTCGGGCCGTAGCCCTCGTACATGATCGTCTCGTAGTCGGCGCCGCCGGCCTCGAGGCCGCCGCCGCGCTTGACCGCGGAGTCGATGTTCTTGTTCGGGACCGACTGCTTCTTCGCCTTCTGGATGGCGTCGTACAGCGTCGGGTTGCCCTCGATGTCGACGCCGCCCATCCGGGCCGCCACCTCGATGTTCTTGATCAGCTTCGCGAAGAGCTTGCCGCGCTTGGCGTCGATCACGGCCTTCTTGTGCTTCGTCGTAGCCCATTTAGAGTGGCCGGACATCTGCCTGTCTCCTTCGCGTAACCGTCTCTGCAACGAACTCCCCCAGACCTTAACGGCCGGGGGACCCCCGCAGATCCTACAAGGACCGGTGTGCCCGGTCGGCGCGCACCATGTCCACGAAGAGCGCGTGCATCCGGTGGTCGCCGGTCAGCTCCGGGTGGAACGAGGTGGCGAGCGCGTTGCCCTGGCGGACGGCGACGATGTGCCCGCCGTGCTCGGCGAGCACCTCGGCGCGTGCGCCCACGGACTCGACCCAGGGGGCGCGGATGAAGACGCCCTCCACGGGAGGGCCCGTCACGCCCCGGACGTCGACCGCGGCCTCGAAGGACTCGTTCTGGCGTCCGAAGGCGTTGCGGCGCACGATCATGTCGATGCCGCCGACGGTCTCCTGGCCCGAGCGCGGGTCGAGGATCTTGTCGGCGAGCATGATCATGCCCGCGCAGGTGCCGTAGACGGGCATGCCGGACCGCACGCGCGCGCGGAGGGGCTCCATCACGCCGAACAGGACGGCCAGCTTGGAGATGGTCGTGGACTCGCCGCCGGGGATGACGAGGCCGTCGACCTCGGCGAGTTCCTCGGGGCGCCGCACCGGCCTGGCCACGGCGTCGGCCGCGGCCAGGGCGACGAGGTGCTCCCGTACGTCGCCCTGGAGGGCCAGAACGCCTGTGACGGGGGTTGTGTCGCTCATGAGGTGCTACCAGCCGCGGTTGGCGTAGCGCTCGGCCTCGGGGAGGGTGTCGCAGTTGATGCCGACCATGGCCTCGCCCAGGTTGCGGGACGCGTCCGCGATGATCTTCGGGTCGTCGTAGAAGGTGGTGGCCTTCACGATGGCGGCGGCACGCTTGGCCGGGTCGCCGGACTTGAAGATGCCGGAGCCGACGAAGACGCCCTCGGCGCCGAGCTGGCGCATCAGCGCGGCGTCGGCCGGGGTGGCGACGCCGCCCGCGGAGAACAGCACGACCGGGAGCTTGCCGAGCTCGGCGACCTCCTTGACCAGCTCGTAGGGGGCGCGCAGGTCCTTGGCGGCGGCGTACAGCTCGTTGTTGTCGTAGCCGCGCAGCCGGGCGATCTCGTTCTTGATCTGACGCAGGTGACGCACGGCCTCGACGACGTTGCCGGTGCCGGCCTCGCCCTTGGAGCGGATCATCGCGGCGCCCTCGGCGATGCGGCGCAGCGCCTCGCCCAGGTTGGTGGCGCCGCAGACGAACGGGGTCGTGAACGCGAACTTGTCGCTGTGGTTGACCTCGTCGGCCGGGGTGAGGACCTCGGACTCGTCGATGTAGTCGACGCCGAGCGACTGCAGCACCTGCGCCTCGACGAAGTGGCCGATCCGGGACTTGGCCATGACCGGGATGGACACGGCCTCGATGATGCCCTCGATCATGTCGGGGTCGGACATCCGGGCGACACCGCCGTCCTTGCGGATGTCGGCCGGGACCCGCTCCAGCGCCATGACGGCGACGGCGCCCGCGTCTTCGGCGATCTTCGCCTGCTCCGGCGTGACGACGTCCATGATCACGCCGCCCTTGAGCTGCTCGGCCATGCCGCGCTTCACGCGCGCGGTGCCGGTCTCGGGGGTCTGGTTTTCGGAGATCGTGCTGGACACGGGTGACCTCACTAGTCGAAAAGAGGATTCTTCGGCACTGAGGAAACGCGAGTGGACCAGTCCACAGCAAGGGCCAATGCGCAGCCGGTGGATCCTTTTCCCGGCCGGCGGCCCCGGAGCGCCTCGACGCGCACCGGCGCGCCGCCCGGGACGGCTCGGCCGAACTCCGGTCAGGCGGCCCGGTCGACCAGGGGGAACGGGGGTTCGTCGTCCATCTCGAAGGCCATCGGAAAGGGTGCGTGGCCGGCCAGGCGGAACCAGCGGACCTTGCGGTGCGCGCGCAGTCTGCGGACGGCGCCCACCGCGTCGTTGTGGAAGCGGCGGGCCATCGGGACCCGGCGGACGGCCTCCGTGAGCTCGCGGGCCGCCTCCTCGCCGCCGGGCGCGTCGCGCACGACCTCGAGCTGCTGAACGTCCGCGAAGACGGCCCGCAGGGCCTGGCTGAGCTCGCTCTCGGCGACCTCGCGCTGCTCCTCCTCGGCCTGCCGGGCGGCGTGCGCGGCCTCGTACAGGACGATCGACGCGGCCGGGTCGAGCACCTGGGAGGTGGCCAGTTCCTGGGCCACCGACGCGCGGCGCAGCAGCTGCGCGTCGAGTGCGGCACGGGCTGCGTCGATACGGGCGTGCAGCCGGTCGAGCCGTCCCGCCGTCCAGCTCAGGTAGAGGCCGATCGCGACGAGGACGACCAGGATCCAGATCAGGGTTGCGGTCACGGGCGGCAAGGCTACCCGTGACCCCCGCGGCGGTCGGGCATGTCAGTCCCTGGCCGGCCCCTTTCCGGGCCCGCAGGTCAGTCCCTGGCCAGCCCGAGCCGGGCCCGCAGGCCCGTCGATCCCCGTTCGTCGTCGGCCGCGACCGCCGCCGCTCCCGCCGTCACCGTCTCGTAGACGGACAGGATGTCCGCGCCGACTGTCGACCAGTCGAAGCGCCGCACGTGCGCACTGCCCCGCTCGCTCAGCTGTTCCCTGCGTTCCGGGTCGCCCAGGAGCCTCACCGCGGCGGCGGCCAGCGCGTCCGCGTCCTCGTTGGCGAACAGCTCGCCCGCCGCTCCCTGGTCGAGGACCTGGGCGAAGGCGTCGAGGTCGGAGGCGAGCACGGGAGCTCCCGCCGACATGGCCTCGACGAGGATGATGCCGAAGCTCTCGCCGCCGGTGTTGGGCGCGACGTAGAGGTCGACGCTGCGCAGGAAGCGCGCCTTGTCCTCGTCGCTGACCATGCCGAGGAACTCCACGCGCGCGTGCAGCTCCTCCGGAAGGCTCTCCACCGCCTCCTTCTCGTCGCCACGCCCGGCGACCAGCAGCCGGGCGTCCGGGCGTTCGGCGAAGATCTTCGGCAGCGCCCGCATCAGCACGGGCAGGCCCTTGCGCGGCTCGTCGATGCGTCCGACGAACCCGATCGTGCCGCCCTGCCACTCGGGGTTGGGCTCGGCCTTGGCGAAGAAGTCGACGTCGACGCCGTTGGGGATGACGACCGCGTCGCCGCCGAGGTGCTCGACCAGCGTCCGCCGGGCGTACTCGCTGACGGCGATCCGCGCGCTGATCTTCTCCAGGGCCGCCTGGAGGATGGAGTACGCGGCGATCATGGCCCGCGAGCGCGGGTTGGACGTGTGGAAGGTCGCCACGATCGGTCCCGAGGCCGCCCAGCAGGTCAGCAGGCCGAGCGAGGGCGAGGTCGGCTCGTGGATGTGCACGACGTCGAACGCGCCGTCGTGCAGCCAGCGCCGCACGCGCGCGGCGGACAGGAACCCGAAGTTGAGCCGGGCGACGGAGCCGTTGTACGGGACGGGGACGGCGCGGCCGGCCGAGACGACGTAGGGCGGCAGCGGGGTGTCGTCGTCGGCCGGGGCGAGGACGGACACCTCGTGACCGAGCCGGACGAAGTACTCGGCGAGGTCGCGGATGTGGAACTGCACCCCGCCCGGGACGTCCCAGGAGTACGGGCAGACGATGCCGATTCTCACGCGGGCGCCCCGTCCGACGGGCGGGGTTCCAGGTCCGCGAGCCACAGTCTCTGCAGCATGTGCCAGTCCTCCGGGTGGTCGGCGATGCCGGTGGCGAAGGCGTCTGCCAGCGCCTGTGTCATGACAGACGTCCTGTCGGCCCGGCTGCCTGTCCCGGGCACCTCGATCGGCGGATGCACCCTGCCCTGCATGACGGGCGAGTCGTCGTACCAGAGGGTGACGGGCAGCAGCAGCGCGCCGGTCTGCTGGGCGAGCAGGGCGGGCCCGGCGGGCATCCGCGCGGTGTCCCCGAAGAAGTCGACCTCGACGCCGGAGGCGGACAGGTCGCGCTCGGCGACCAGGCAGACCAGTCCGCCCTCGCGCAGCCGCCGGGCCAGGGTGCCGAAGGCGGCGCCGCCGGTGTGCGGCAGCACCTCCATGCCGAGCCCCTCGCGGTAGGCGACGAACCGGTCGTACAGCGTCTCGGGCTTGAGGCGCTCGGCGACGGTGGTGAACGGCGTGCGCAGCTTCGTGGTGACCCAGGCGCCGGCCAGGTCCCAGTTGCCCATGTGCGGCAGCGCGAGGATGACGCCCCGGTCCGAGGCGATGCCGTCCGTCAGGTGGTGCACGTCCTTGGGGTCGAAGCCGTCGGCGACGCGCTCGGCGCTCCAGGCCGGCAGCCGGAAGGACTCCATCCAGTACCGCAGGTAGGAGCGCATCCCGGCGCGGGAGAGCTCGGCCAGGCGCTCCGGGCCCGCGTCAGGCACCACGCGCGCGTAGTTGCTCTCCAGCCGCAGCACCCCCTTGCCGCGCCGTTTCCACGCGAGGTCGGCGACGGTGCGGCCGAGGCGTACGGCGACTGGCTCGGGGAGCTTCTTGACGGTGCTCCAGCCCAGGCCGTACAGCGAGTCCGTCAGACGCTCTCGGGCGCTCACTTCGCGGCCTCGCTCCCCCGGGCCCCGCTGCCCTGCGCCTCGTCCGGCCGCTCCGCGACGTCCGCGACCTCGGCCGCGGCCGCCTGCTCCGCCTCGGCGGACTCGCGGCGGACCGTGACGACGCGCTGGATCAGCGTGACGAGGCTGCCGACGGCGACGATCCACAGCGCGATCGGCAGCAGCACCTGGACACCGGGCACGCCGAACGCGTGCAGACCCGAGAGCCCTGCCGCGACCAGCGAGATCACCAGGCGTTCGGCGCGCTCCACCAGCCCGTTGACGGCGACCGGCAGGCCGATCGACTCGCCGCGGGCCTTGGTGTACGACACCACCTGACCGCTGGCCAGACAGAAGATCGAGACGGCGCACAGGGCGTTGTCGTCGCCGTGGCCCGCGTACCAGAGCGCGAAGCCGCCGAAGATCGCGCCGTCGGCGACCCGGTCGAGCGTGGAGTCCAGGAAGGCCCCCCAGCGGCTGGTGCGGCCGAGCTGGCGGGCCATGTTGCCGTCGACGAGGTCGGAGAACACGAAGAGCGTGATCACGATCGTGCCCCAGAAGAACTCGCCCCTGGGGTAGAAGACCAGCGCGCCCGCGATCACGCCGGCGGTGCCGAGGAGCGTGACCGTGTCGGGGCTCACGCCCCGGCGGATGAGAAACGCGGCGAACGGTGTGAGGACACGCGTGAAGAATGCACGCGCGTACTTGTTCAGCATGGCCTTCCCGAGGGTCGGTGTGGCCGTGCGGCCCCTGCTGGCCGCCGACTGGCCCATCGTAGCCACGCGCGTGTGCGGGCGACGGCCGGGCACCCGGCCCCCTCCGCCGTGTCACGGCCGCACGGCGTCCGGCGCACGGCCGGGTCACGTCCGTCGTATGGACGCGTGGTGACGGGAGTGGAAAGCTCGAAGGACCGCGGGCGTCGCCGGAGCCGCCATCGCACGCGGGGCCGTGGCGCCCGCGCCCCCAGTGACCTCACCGTGCACGGGAGGCAAGGAAAATGGGCGACAAGGCGAACGCACACCCCGGAGCCGCCGGCAGGGCTACGGCGGCCGACCAACCCGCGTCCGTACGGAATGTGGTGCTGGTCGGCCACTGCGGATCGGGCAAGACGACGTTGGTGGAGGCTCTCGCGCTGACCGCGGGAGCAGTGAACCGGGCGGGCCGCGTGGAGGACGGCGGCACCGTCTCCGACTACGACGAGATCGAGCACCGGCAGCAGCGCTCGGTGCAGCTCTCACTGGTGCCCGTCATGTTCGACGGCATCAAGGTCAATCTCCTCGACACCCCCGGATACGCCGACTTCGTCGGGGAGCTCAGGGCCGGTCTGCGCGCCGCGGACGCGGCCCTCTTCGTCGTCTCGGCGGCGGACGGCGTGGACGGGTCGACCCGCATGGTCTGGGAGGAGTGCGCGGCCGTCGGCATGCCCCGCGCGATCGTCGTCACGCACCTGGAGGCCGCCCGCGCGGACTTCGAGGAGATGACGCGGATCTGCGCGGAGGCCTTCGGCGCGGACGACCCGGACGCGGTCCTGCCGCTGTACCTCCCGCTGCGCGGGCCCGAGGGGCCCGACGGGCACGCGCCGGTGACCGGGCTGACCGGCCTGCTGTCCCGGACGCTGTTCGACTACTCCTCCGGCGAGCGCAGGGAGTCCGAGCCGGACGAGGGGCGGTTGCCCGCCATCGAGGAGGCCCGCAACCGGCTGATCGAGGGGATCATCGCCGAGAGCGAGGACGAGACCCTCATGGACCGGTACCTCGGCGGCGAGCAGATCGACGTCAAGACGCTGATCGACGACCTGGAGCGGGCCGTCGCGCGCGGCGCCTTCTTCCCCGTCCTGGCGGCCGCCCCCGCCGCCGACGGCGCCCGGCAGGGCCTCGGCACGGTCGAACTCCTGGAACTGGTCACCAGGGGCTTCCCGACGCCGCTGGAGCGCGAGGCGCCGCGCGTGACGACGGTCGACGGCCGGCCGCGGGAGCTGAAGTCCTGCGATCCGGACGGTCCGCTGGTCGCGGAGGTGGTGAAGACCTCCTCGGACCCCTACGTCGGCCGGGTCTCGCTGGTCCGCGTGTTCTCCGGGACCCTGCACCCGGACGAGACCGTCCACGTCTCCGGGCACGGCCTCGCCGACCGCGGTCACGAGGACCACGACGTCGACGAGCGCATCGGCGCCCTGTCCGCGCCGTTCGGCAAACAGCAGCGGACCCTCACCCACTGCATCGCGGGCGACCTCGCGTGCGTGGCGAAACTCGGCCGCGCGGAGACCGGCGACACCCTCTCCGCCAAGGACGACCCGCTCCTCATGGAGCCCTGGCAGATGCCGGACCCGCTGCTCCCGCTGGCCATCCGGGCCCACAGCAAGGCCGACGAGGACAAGCTGTCGCAGGGCCTGGGCCGGCTGGTCGCCGAGGACCCCACGATGCGCCTGGAGCACAACCAGCACACCCACCAGGTCGTGCTGTGGTGCCTGGGCGAGGCGCACGCGGACGTCGCGCTCGAGCGGCTGCGCTCCCGTTACGGCGTGCAGGTGGACGTCGTCCCGCACCGGGTCTCGCTGAGGGAGACGTTCGCGGCGAAGTCCGCCGGGCGCGGACGGCATGTGAAGCAGTCCGGCGGACACGGCCAGTACGCCGTCTGCGAGATCGAGGTGGAGCCGTTGCCGGGCGGCTCGGGCATCGAGTTCGTGGACCGGGTCGTCGGCGGTTCGGTGCCGCGGCAGTTCATCCCCTCCGTCGAGAAGGGCGTCCGGGCGCAGGCCGCCAAGGGGGTGGCGGCCGGACATCCGCTGGTGGACGTGCGGATCACGCTGCTGGACGGCAAGGCGCATTCGGTGGACTCCTCCGACGCCGCGTTCCAGACGGCCGGCGCGCTGGCGCTCCGGGAGGCGGCGGCCGACGCGCGGATCCATCTGCTGGAGCCGGTGGCCGAGGTGTCGGTGCTGGTGGGCGACGAGTACGTGGGCACCGTGATGAGCGATCTGTCGGGGCGGCGCGGACGCGTGCTGGGCACCGAGCAGACCAGCGGCAGCCGCACGCTCGTGCGGGCCGAGGTGCCGGAGATCGAGATCGGCCGGTACGCGGTCGATCTGCGCTCCCTGTCGCACGGCACGGCCCGCTTCCACCGCGCGTACGCCCGGCACGAGCCGATGCCGCCGCAGGTCGCCGAGAAGGTGCGCCAACAGGCGGAGTCGGACTGACGGTTGATGCCGCACCGGTCCCAAGTGGCCGGTGCGGCAGCACGCGGAGGGCGATCCTCCGGTTCGGCGGGCGGCTTCGGCCGTCCGCCGACGGATGTCGGCGCCTGCCGATACGCTGATGACCTGATCAACAGGTGTGCGGAGCACGGAAGTCGGGAAAGCCGCAGAAGCGAGAGCAGCGGCGATCGGGGGCGGGAATGACCGTTGGCAGCGGTTACGCGGACATCTTCGGACCGCAGGTGCCGCAACAGGGCGACGGAGGGCAGACACCGACGTTCGGCCTGGCGTCGGCGGCCTACCGGGACAACCCGGTGGAGGACATCAAGAACGCCGACAACGAATGGCATCAGACGGCGGTCAACACCGGCCGCAGCTGGGCCCGGATCTTCCGGCCCAACCTCGGCGAGGCGTTCTCGCAGGCGGTGATCGACCGCATGCTGGGCGTCGGCCGCAAGCCGCTCATCCAGTCGTTCGGCAGTGAGCCTCAGGTGGTCGTGGAGCACTGCCTCGCCGCCAACCGCATCCGCCGCGAACGCGACCAGAAACTGACCGGCGTCATGCTGCTGTGCGGCGTGCTGTTCCTGCCGGGCCTGCTGGTGTGGCTGCTGGTCTTCCAGCTTCGGGCGAGCATGGGGAAGCTGGACGACAAGCGGGTCTCCGGCCTCGGCACGGGTCTGCTCGTCGCCATGGGCGCGCTCGCCGTGCTGTTCCTGGTCAAGATGCCGTTCACCGGCGCCGTGGGGTGGTACGCGCGCGGGTGCGTCGTGGCGCCCGTGGTCGGCTGGTTCCTGGCCAAGCGGATCTGCGAGGGCACCGCGGTCGACCTCCGGCAGCGCTGGGACAGCCTGCTGTCCGGCGGCAGCGTCGGCGCCAAGGTGCCCGAGGCGGTGCCGACCAGTCCGAACCAGACGGCGGCGGAGCAGCTGCGCCAGTCCCTGGCACGGCTCAGCGCGGAGCAGCAGTCCAACTCGGTCTTCTACGCCGGCCCCAAGGGCATACTCGGCATGGGCACGCGGTGGGGCGCCTGGCACCTCGCCGAGGAGCTGGTGCCGAGCGACCCGAACAAGGGCGTCCACGAGTTCCGCAGCTGGACCGTCGTACGCGCCATCCACGACCAGCTCTCCGTGCTCAACCGGCAGAGCCTGAAGACCGGCGGATTCCCGCCGCCCACGGTGCGGCACTGGATCGTCACCCCGGTCGGCGAGAACGCCAAGGCGGTCGCGCGGCCGGAGGGCACCGACGTCGAGGCCTACCAGGTCAAGCCGCGGGCCATAGAGGACATCTGCAACAACCAGCAGTTCGGCGGCGGAGACCGGCACTACCTGGGCGTCCAGTGGCCGCTGTGGGACGGCCAGTTGATCATCACGATGCTGATCACGGTGACGGTGCTGCACGAGACGCTGCGCATCGAGGTCACCGGGCACGCCCTGGGCCCGGTGAACGGCCTGTTCACCACCAAGCCCGAGGCTCCGACCAAGGAGGTCGCCAAGAGCGTCCGGTTCTGGGAGACCCGGACGGTCAAGCTGCCGCTGGTCACCGCCGACGAAGTCGTCCGGGTGGCCGCGCGCGCCACGATCAGCTGGTACCCGCCGCTGCTGAAGTGGCTCGGCGGCTCGATCGGCCTGCCCGAGCCCTTCGGCCTGCGGCACGCCTGGGCGGACCAGCCCTGGCGTCATCGCTTCATGGCCGACGACGCCCTGCGGGCGGCCACCCCGGTGCTGCGCGTGGTGCACTCGGCCGCGCTCAAGGTGCTCAAGGAGCACGACGTGAACATCGACAAGTTCACCTCGCGGTCGTCGATCCTCAGCGGTGCGGTCCAGGACGTGGCGCCGAGGAAGGCGGACAGCTACGACGCGTAGGCCTTCGGCGGCTGCCGGACTCGTACGGGGGTTGGGGTGAGCGTCCCGTGGGCGACGCCCCTGGACCCCCGCCGGCGGCCCTGGAGGGGCCTCGTCGTCACACGCCGCGGGCTGACACCGTCACCTGTGTCAGGCTGCCGGCCAGGCTTCTGCCAGCATCTTGCGGGTGTCCGCCAGGAGCTGTGGCAGTACGCGCGTGTGTCCGACCACCGGCATGAAGTTGGTGTCGCCGCCCCACCGGGGCACGATGTGCTGGTGCAGGTGGGCGGCGATCCCGGCGCCCGCCACGGCGCCCTGGTTCATGCCGATGTTGAAGCCCTGCGCGCCGGACGCGAGGCGCAGGGCCGTCATCGCCTGCTTGGTCAGCTCGCCCAGCTCGGCGGTCTCCGGCCCGGTCAGGTCGGTGTAGTCGGCCACATGACGGTAGGGCACGGTCATCAGATGGCCGCCGTTGTACGGGTACAGGTTCAGCACCGCGTACACGTGCTCACCGCGCCGGACGACCAGCCCGTCCTCGTCGGACTTCGCCGGGATCGAGCAGAACGGACAGCCGTCGCCGGCGCCGGGGCCGGTCGGCTTGTTCTCGCCCTGGATGTAGGCCATCCGGTGGGGCGTCCACAGGCGCTGGAACGCGTCCTGCGTCCCCACTCCGATCTGCTGCTCCGGCTCACTCGTCATGCAAGGCAGCATATTGCTTCGCCCGTTCGCAGCGTGTCGGCGGGGTTCACGCGACCCCCGCTACGGCGACGGGCCCCCGGGCGACTCCCCGGGGGCCCGCGCACCACGGCATCAGACCTGCGTGCGCTCCTCGACGACCTTCGCGATCTTCGCGATGGCCTCGTCGAACGGGATGCCGTTCTCCTGGGAGCCGTCGCGGTAGCGGAAGGACACCGAACCGCCCGCCATGTCCTCGTCGCCCGCGATGACCATGAAGGGCACCTTCTGCTTCTGGGCGTTGCGGATCTTCTTCTGCATCCGGTCGGAGGAGGAGTCGACGTCGACCCGCAGCCCCTGCTTCCTGGCCGCCGCGGCGAACTTCTCCAGGTAGTCGACGTGTGTGTCGCCGATCGGGATGCCGATCGCCTGCACCGGGGCCAGCCACGCCGGGAACGCGCCCGCGTAGTGCTCCAGGAGCACCGCGAAGAACCGCTCGATCGACCCGAACAGGGCCCGGTGGATCATGACCGGTCGCTGCTTGGAGCCGTCGGGCGAGGTGTACTCGAGCTCGAAGCGCTCCGGCAGGTTGAAGTCGAGCTGGATGGTCGACATCTGCCAGGTGCGGCCGATCGCGTCCTTCGTCTGGACGGAGATCTTGGGGCCGTAGAAGGCGGCGCCGCCCGGGTCCGGGACCAGGGGCAGGCCCTGCTTCTCGGCGACCTGGCGGAGCGTCTCGGTCGCCTCCTCCCAGACGTCGTCCGAGCCGACGAACTTCTCCGGGTCCTTGGTCGACAGCTCCAGGTAGAAGTCGTTCAGGCCGTAGTCGCGCAGCAGGCCGAGGACGAAGGTGAGCGTCTTGTCGAGCTCGTCCGCCATCTGCTCGCGGGTGCAGTAGATGTGCGCGTCGTCCTGGGTGAAGCCGCGCGCGCGGGTCAGGCCGTGCACGACGCCCGACTTCTCGTACCGGTACACGGTCCCGAACTCGAAGAGCCGCAGCGGCAGTTCGCGGTAGGAGCGGCCGCGCGCGTCGAAGATCAGGTTGTGCATCGGGCAGTTCATGGGCTTGAGGTAGTAGTCGACGCCCTCGTCGAGCTGCATGGGCGGGTACATGCCGTCGGCGTACCAGTCGAGGTGCCCGGACTGCTCGAAGAGCTTCCCCTTCGTCGCGTGCGGGGTGTAGACGAACTCGTAGCCCTCCTCCTCGTGACGGCGGCGCGAGTAGTCCTCCATGACCCGGCGGACGACGCCGCCCTTGGGGTGGAAGACCGCGAGGCCGGAGCCGATCTGCTCGGGGACGGAGAACAGGTCGAGCTCGGAGCCCAGCTTGCGGTGGTCGCGCTTCTCGGCCTCGGCGAGGAAGTCGAGGTGCGCCTTCAGCTCGTCCTTGGTCGGCCACGCGGTGCCGTAGATGCGCTGGAGCATGGGGTTCTTCTCGCTGCCGCGCCAGTAGGCGGCCGCGTTGCGCATCAGCTTGAACGCCGGGATGTTGCGGGTGGTGGGCAGGTGGGGACCGCGGCAGAGGTCCTTCCAGCACAGGTCGCCGGTCCTCGCGTCGAGGTTGTCGTAGATCGTCAGCTCGCCGGCGCCGACCTCGACGTCCGCGCCGTCGTCGGAGGAGGCCGAGCCCTTGAGGCCGATCAGCTCCAGCTTGTACGGCTCGTCGGCGAGCTCCTCGCGGGCGGCCTCGTCGGTGACCACGCGGCGGGAGAACCGCTGCCCCCGCTTCTGGATCTCCTGCATCTTCTTCTCGACGGCCCTGAGGTCCTCGGGCGTGAACGGCTTCTCGACGTCGAAGTCGTAGTAGAACCCGTCCTTGACCGGCGGGCCGATGCCCAGCTTGGCCTCCGGGAAGAGCTCCTGCACGGCCTGGGCCATCACGTGCGCCGTGGAGTGGCGCAGGATGTTCAGACCGTCCTCGGAGGAGATCTCGACGCCCTCGACCTCTTCGCCGTCCCGCAGCACGTACGCCAGGTCCTTGAGCTCGCCGGCCACGCGCGCGGCGACGATCGAGCGCTCGCCGGCGAAGAGGTCGGCGGCCGTGGTGCCCGTCGTCACCGTGCGCTCTTCCCGCTCGGAATCGCGATGGATGATCACACGGACGTCTGACACCGGTCTCTCCTGACTGAAGGCGGATGCGGGCGCCGTACCGTGGGCGCGCGCAATAGGGGATCGTACCGACCCGCACCCGCCGACCGCGAAATCAGCCCCCGCCGCCCGGCCCGGCGCTACTCCCCTCCGCAGGCCTCCTCGAAGAAGTCGACGTTCTCCTGGAGGGACTTCAGCAGACGGTCCCGCTCCTCCTCGTCCACCTGCACGGGGACGACCTCGCAGGCGCCGGTGACCCTGCGGAACCCGCCCCGGCTCTCCAGCCGGCCGCGCACCCGCACGGGCAGCCCCACCAGGTGGGCCTGTCCGGCGATGCGGTAGTCCTCCTCGTCGAGGGTCAGCCGGACGTGCGGGATCTCGGCGCCGGCCAGCACCCGCAGTCGTACGCTGCCCTCGCCGCGCGGCCCCGACCGGCGCATCCGGACCACCGTGCCGGTGATCCGCACCGGCACGGACGGCTCCTCGCGCAGATAGCGGGCGCCCGCCTCGCGGAGCACGGGCAGGTCGCCGGGCGAGAACTCGACCGGCTCGCCGCCGGGGGCGCAGTCCTCGGGGACCCCGGCCGCGGGCGCCCATTCGACGGCGACCCTGGCTCCCTGGGTCCCCCGCACGAGGGCGATCAGCGCCTCGGTCAGCTCGCGGCTGGCGCCCGCCTCCACGGCGCCGTCGAAGGCGTCCATGGCGCCGGCCGCGCGCTGGTAGTCGATGGCCTCGCGCACGGCGTACAGGGCCTGGTGCAGCCGCACGGCGAGCGGGCGGGCGCCGGCGACCGGCGCGAAGGCCGTCAGCCGACGCCCGCCGGCCGCGGAGCCCACCAGGACGCCGTCCAGGGTCGCGAAGGCCGCGCGGCGGTGCCGGGCCCCGTAGTAGCCGGCACGCGCGCGCGTGGCGAGGGCGCCGGCCAGCAGCATCTGGCGGGCCGCGCCGCGCAGCTGTTCCTCGACGGCCCAGGAGGCGGCCCCGGCGGGCCCGTCCGGCGCGTCCCGCCACCAGCGGATCTCGTCGCTGGGCACGGCGAGCCCGAGCAGCACCTCGCGGGCGGAGGGCGTGCCGCTGCGGGAGAGCGCCAGGAGCGCCTCGCCCAGCAGGTCGTCGCTGTCCGGGAAGGCCCGGCTCTCCGGCACGAGCAGGCTCGTCCCCGCGCTGCCGGGGTCGGGCGGGGTCCAGCGGCCGTAGCGTCCGGCGGCTCCGCCGCGCCGCTGCCAGCCGTGCCGGCGCAGGAGGGCGCCGAGGACCGCCGGGTCGACGTCGCCCGTCTCGGGGTGCCGGTTCCAGTGGGCCTCGGGGTGCGGCCGCACCGGCCGCAGGTGCTCGTCCAGGGGGCGGTGGGTCACGGTCTGCCTCCCGTCCCGGCTCGCGTCATGATCTCGCACAGCGCCCGGTCGTCGAAGATGCGTGCGGTCGGTATCCGCACGGTGGTGCGGGTCCGGCCGGTGATCGGGTGGCCGGCGAGATTGACCCAGTAGCAGCAGTGCCGCAGGTCGAGGCGGTCGTGGCCGGCCCGCAGCCACTGCTCCCGCGCCCGGGGAACGATCATCACCACCAGGATCTTGTGCACCGTCACGGGGGTGCGGGCGAGCTTGCGCAGGTGGTCGTTGTCGAGGGTGAAGGAGAAGGAATGACCGGGCGGGTCGGGCCGCACCTGGTAGGTGGCCTTCAACTGCACCTTGATGGTGACCTCGTCGTCGACGGTGTGCCCGGGAGCGCTGTGGCTGACATGCCAGTCGATGCCGTTGTCGGGGAACGGCTGGGACAGTGAGCATCCCGCGGCGGCCGCGACGGCGTGCAGATAGCCCACCTGCAGCGTCTCCATGCAGGCGGTGGTGGCGAGCGTGCCGCGTTGAACGCCCGTGCGCTCGGGCAGCAGCCCGCTCCGCTCGGGCTGCGCTATCGCCATGACCAACAGCCTTCCCCGCGAAGCCGTCCCCGTGACGGGCCGCTGAACTGCAAAGACCCGTACTCGTGTTGTGTCCTTCCGGCGTACGGCGCAAACAGCCCGGGTATCACCAAACTGGCAGAAGACGGTGCGTCAGCTGCCGTGGGTGAACGAGGGGTTGGATTGGGATGACGTACTGGTACGAGGGCCCTCTGGCCGCATTTGACACGGAGACGACGGGTGTCGACGTGGAGACCGACCGGATCGTGTCGGCCGCCCTCGTCGTCCAGGACGCGCCGGCGGCTCGGCCGCGGGTCAGCCGATGGCTGGTGAACCCGGGCGTGCCGGTGCCCGCGGGGGCGACGGAGGTGCACGGTCTGACGGACGACCATCTGCAGCGCAACGGCCGCTGGCCGTCTCCGGTGATGTTCGAGATAGCCCAGCTGCTCACCGAACAGGCTGCGGCGGGACGCCCGTTGGTGGTGATGAACGCGCCGTTCGACCTGACGCTGCTCGACCGTGAGCTGCGCAGGCACCGGGCCTCGTCGCTGAGCCACTGGCTGGACGCGACGCCGCTGCGCGTGCTGGACCCGCGGGTCCTCGACAAGCAACTGGACCGGTACCGCAAGGGGCGGCGCACGCTCACCGACCTGTGCGCGCACTACGACGTGACCCTGGCGGAGGCGCACGACGCGGCGGCCGACGCGCTCGCCGCCCTCGAGGTGGTCCGCGCGGTGGGGCGCCGTTTCGCCGCGCGTCTGGAACGCCTGTCCCCGGCCGAGCTGCACGCCCTGCAGACGTCCTGGCACGCCGCTCAGGCGCGGGGGCTCCAGGCCTGGTTCGCGCGCAGCGGCTCGCCGGAGACGGTGGACACGTCCTGGCCCCTGCGGCCGGAGATGCCTGCGGCGGCCTAGGGCCGTGACCGGCGCACGGGCGGGGGCGGCGACTCGTCCGGCCTGCGTCCGGGCACGAAAAAGCCGGTCCGCTCGATGCGGACCGGCCTCTCCCGGTGGGCGATACTGGGTTCGAACCAGTGACCTCTTCGGTGTGAACGAAGCGCTCTCCCACTGAGCTAATCGCCCGGGAACGCACTGAACAATACAGGTCCCCGCACGCTTCCTTCAAACCGCTTCCAGGTACGCGGTCAGGCCGCGCCGCCCGGCGCGCATCATCAGCCGGTGGTTCAGGCGGAACACCGGCCGCCCCGGCACGGCGAGCCGTCTCAGCAGCGGCTTGTTCACTTCGACGACCTGGTCGTAGCGGGCGAGGCTGCCGGAGCCGTCGGCGGTGACCGTCCAGCGCGCCCAGCCGTCGATGTCCCCCGACAGGGCCGTCTCCAGGATCCCGGCTGCGGGGTCACGGCGGACCTCACGCGCGGTGAAGGTCATGTCGTAGGGGAGGAGGGAGCGGATGCGGATGACGCCGGTCGTGTCGTCGATCCGGTTCACCTCGCGCACCTGGGGCCACCAGCGCGGGTAGTCCTCGGCGCGCTCCAGCACCTCGTACACGCGCCGGGGCGGCGCGTCCAGCGGCCACAGGCTGCGGAAGCGGTAGCGGGTCCAGTCCATGAGCCGAGTCTGCCCGGCCGAGGCAGCGACCGGCCGTATCTGAGTACGCCCTGAGTACGTGCGCTCATGCCCCTGCACGTGACGCGAGCCACACTCCCAGTCATGACGCATATTCCGCCCCCGGCCGAGGAGCTGCGGCTGCTCGACGCGGAGCTCTGGCAACTGGACGCCCGCCGGGCCCGGTTGCTGGCCCGCCGTGCCTGGCTGGTCGCCGCCCTGCAGCACGCGGCGGCCGGCCCTGCGCAGCCGACCGCCCCGGTCCCGCCGGGCCCGTGGGCGCCTCCGGTCCCGGCCGCCCGGCCAGAAACCACCGCCCCGGGCGTACAGAACGTCCTCCTGCTGCTCGGCGGTGTCCTGCTCACCGTCGCGGCGATGGTGTTCACCCTGGTCAGCTGGGGCCATCTCGGCATCGCCGGTCGCTCGGCGGTGCTGGGAGCGGTCACCCTGGCGGTGCTGGGCGCGCCCGTGCCGCTGCTGCGGCGACGGCTGCGTTCGACCGCCGAGGCGGTCGCGGGCCTGGGTCTGGCGCTGATGTCGCTGGACGCGTACGCCCTGTATGAGGCCGCGTTCCCGGCGGCGGACGGGACGACGTACGCGGCGTGCACGTTCACCGCGCTCGCCGCACTGTGGGCGCTGTACGGCACGGCCCTCGCCGCGCTGCCGGACTCGGCCGCGCTGCGACTGCCCCGGCCGGCCGCCCTGACGGCCTCTCAGTTCGTGCTGCCGCTCTGGGCGGTGGCGTCCGACGGCGGTCCGCACACGATCACGGTCGCGGTGCTGCTGACGGCCGCCTTCGACGCGGCGGTCGCGCTGCGGGCCGCCGAGCGGACGGTGCGTCTCGTCGCCGTGGTGTGCGGGGCCGGGACGGGCGGCTGGGGCGTGCTGGCGGCAGGCCTGCTCTCGGTGGACGCGGCCGGTCCGGGCGCCGCGGCACGGGCCGCCGCGCTCCTCGCCCTCGCGGCGGCGATCGCCCTGGGGGTGACCCGGTTCGCCCCGGGGGCGGGCCTCGCGACGGGCACGGCCACGGCCGGCGCGTTGTGCGCGGTCGTCGGCCTGGGGGGTGTTCTGCGGGTGTCGCTGCCCGGCGAGTGGGCGGCGCCGGCGTATCTGGTCTGCGGGATCGCGCTTCTGGCCGCGGTACGAGGGCCGCAGGCGCTGCGCCGGGGCTTCGCCGTCGCCTCCGGCGTCGTGCAGGCGGGCGCGGTGCTGTGGTCGGTGCCGGCCGTCGGCGTGGCTTTGCTGGGGCCGACGGCGTGGCTCGGGCGTATCTGGTCCGGTGTTCCCGCCGACGCCCGCGCCGCGGCGGCGACGGACGCCTTCTGGCCCCCGCACGCCGTCACGGTCCCCCTCGTCCTCCTCGCGGTCGCCGCGGTCGCCGCGGTCACGGCGAGCGCGGTCCGCGGCGACGAATGGCGGCCCCGGGCCCTGCCCGTCGCGTTGACGCTGACGTGGGCCGCCGTGCTCGTCACCCCTGCGGCCCTGCAACTCCCTTACGCCGTCGGCCTGTCGGTGCAGGGTCTGCTGACGCTGGCCCTGCTGGCGCCGGCGTCGCGGACGGCCACCGCGCTCGCTCTGGGCTCGTCGCTCGGTCTCGCCCTGCTGTCACTGGCCGCCGAGCCCGCCACGCTCACCGTGCTCGGCGCGCTCACCGCGGTGTGCGCGGCAGCCGCATGGCGTGGGCGCTCGACGCCGGTGTCCGCGGCCGCCGCCCTCGGCTACGCCACGGCCCTGGCCTGCGCGGCGGGCGCCGCCGCCGGCTGGCGGCCGGAGCACATCGCGCTGCTGGTGCTGCTGGTCCCGGCCGCCGCGGCGCTGGTCGCGGCGCGGACCGGCGATGCGGCCACCACGCTCGCGGTCGAGGCGACGGGCGGCGTCGCGGGTCTCGTCGCCATCGGCCTCGCGGTGCTCGACCTGCCCGTGCTCGCCCTGGTGCTGTCGCTGTGCGCGGTGATCGCCGCGGGCACGGCCGTCCGTCCGGACCGCCGCTTCGCCGCTCACGCGGCCGCGGTGCTCTTCGTCCTGGCCTCGTGGGTGCGGCTGGCCGCCTGGCAGGTGGACGTGCCGGAGGCGTACACGCTGCCGGCGACGCTGCCGGCGCTCGTCGTGGGCGTCCTGCGCCGGCGCAGGGACCCGCGGACGTCGTCCTGGACCGCGTACGGCCCCGGGCTCGCCGCCACCCTCGTGCCCAGCCTCGCCGTCACCTGGTACGACCCGGCGTGGACCCGCGCGCTGCTGCTGGGCGCGGCGGCGCTGGCGCTCACCCTGCTCGGCGCCCGGCACCGGCTGCAGGCGCCGCTGGTGCTGGGCGGCTCGGTGCTCACGCTGGACGCGCTGCACCAACTCGCCCCGTATCTCGCCCAGGTGGGCGACGTGCTGCCACGCTGGGTGCCGCCCGCCCTCGCCGGACTGCTGCTGCTCGCCCTCGGCGCGACGTACGAACAGCGGCTGCGGGACGTCCGGCGGGTGCGGGAGGTGCTGGACCGCATGCGGTAGGTGTGCCGGCCCGGGGGGCCGTCGCGGGACGAAGCCGCGACGGCTACCGGGCCGGACGTGCGTCACGGCATTTTGTCGCCGAGCAGCGCCAGGTTCTCGATGGCGGCGAGGCCGTAGAGCGCCGTGTCGTTCGTGGCGACCCACGCGGCCTCGCTGCCCGCGACCAGGGTGGCGGGGCCGCTGAGCGGTTCCGTCTTCCACGGCGAGGACTCGGTGTAGCCGTCGGAACCGTAGAACTTCGTCCATGCCCGCTTGGCGAGCGCCGCGTCGCCGGTCTGGACGGCGGCGTAGGCGTCGAGGCGCGAGTGGCCCTGGAACAGCAGCAGGGTGCCGAAGTTGGAGCCGTAGCGGGCCGCCTGTTCCGCCTTCGTGGCGTTGAAGTAGCGGCAGTAGTCGAAGTAGGCCTCGTCGAACTTCGGCATGTCGACCAGGTGGATCAGCTCGGCGCACAGCTCGTTGAGGCCGAAGACGGCCGACAGGTGCGAGACCTCGACCTTGGGCTTGTCGGCTACGGCGAACCTGCCGGTGTCCAGGTCGTACAGGCCGCTGCCCTGGACGAACCCGTTGGGCTGGGCGGCGATCGTCTCCATGGTCGACAGGACCCGCGCCCTGGCCTTCTCCCACTTGGGGCCCTTGCGCTCCCACTCGGTGAGCCACGCCGACACCAGACCGCTCCAGTCGGTGCCGAAGCCGACGGACAGGGCGTGCCGGTCGGGCGTGTACGGCTCGGTGCGGATCTTGCGCAGCGGGTCGAGGGCGAGGAACGTCTCGTCGGAGTCGACGTTGGCGTGCATCAGGTCGCCGACGCGTTCGTCCGCCGTCAGGAAGTAGTAGTAGCGGCGGTAGGTGGTGTTGGCGATGCGCTGCTGCTTGGCGCTGTCGGCGTAGTGCTGGACGCCGTGCCGGGTGCCCAGGCCCGCCCACTTGCCGAGGTGGTAGACGTCGACCTCGCCGGTGTGCCGGGTCATCGCCTCGGCGAAGCGGAAGATGTCCGCGCGGCCGGAGCGCAGGTAGGCGAGCCAGAGCCAGATGTCCGGGGACAGCTCCGAGTTGTCCCAGGCGTAGCCGCCGATGTCGTACCGCCACTGGTGCCGGACGGTGTCGTAGGTGTGCATGACGTCGCCGTAGTCCCAGAAGCCGTACCAGCGGCGCTGCTCCACCTGGCCCTTGTAGTAGGTGAAGAGGAAGTCGAGGTGGTCCTCGATCTTCGCCTTGGCGGGAGTGGAGCGGTCCGGCTCGGAGTACAGGCCCGGGCCGAACACCTTCGCCTTGATGAGCTGCTTGGGCGGGGCCGCGAGCTGCGGCAGCACCCGGACGGCCTCGACCTGTTCGGCGAGCGTCTCCGGCGTCGGCGTCGACTCGTTGGCCCAGAAGAGGAGTTCGGAGGTGCGGGCGATGCCGTAGGGGGTGCCGAAGCCGGGCTCGTAGTCCTCGTAGGTGATGTTGAGGCCCTCGAGCTGTTCGGGGAACGTGTCCTGGCCCATGCCGTCGTGGTAGAAGCGCAGGTCCATGGGCTGCGCCTCGGGCGACCAGAGCCACAGGGTGACCTCGGCGGCGTCGGTGTGCGCGTCGCGGACGTCGAGCTGGGCGGGGTGCTTCTCCCAGAAGTCCCGCAGGCCGAAGGAGAGCCCGCCGCTCACGCCGCCGACGTACCCGAAGCCGGACGCCCGCCTGCCGCCGCCGGCTGTGATCCAGCCGTGGCCCTTCTTGGTGCGCTTGCGCAGGGTGAATCCGTCGGCGGAGAGCTGGGAGAGGGTGTAGTCGCCCCACTCGGGGATGTACTGGAGGCGGGTGGTGACCCGCTGGTCCCAGGTGGCGGGGTCGGGGAGCTTGCGGCCCGCGTACTGGGCGGCCTGCACCGCGGTGCCTGGGTCTCGCCGCAGACCGGTGACGCCCTTGACCGCCTCGCGCAGCAGGCCGGCGCCCTCGCCGCCGATGCGGATGTGCCGGTCGTAGGACTCGTCGCGCATCGGGACGGTGAAGCGGACGCCGAGGCCCCTGATGAAGTCACCGCTCGCCTTCCCGGGCTCCTGCTTCCCGTCGAAGGTGACGGTGTGCACCATGCGGAAGGAGTCGGCGCCCGCGTAGAAGTAGAGACGGATGGAGAACGGCAGCCAGCTGCGGCTGCCCCTGCGGTGCCTGCCGTCGATGCGGACGACCGCGCGGACCGGGCCCGACTGCTCGACGGTGACCCCGTCGACGGCGCCCTCGAAACGCTCGGTCCTGACGGCGCCCTGGTCCTCGTCCTCGATCTCGGGCTGCCGGATCAGCACCAGCCGGCCGTTCCTGGCGATCTCGGTGGAGCCGCGGGTGACGGACTTGATGAGGGTGGCGCCCGACGTGCCGATCCTCGCCGTGATGACGCCCGTCGACACCTCGACGGCGCCGCCCCGCTTGGCGACGGTCACCTTCTTGGTGGGCGCAGCCGGTGCGCCCGCGGCGAGGGTGAGCTTGCCCGATCCCGAACTCACGGCGTGCGCGGTCCACTTGAGGGAGCCGTCCGGCCAGTAGGCGATCGGCCAGGACTGTACGGGGACGTCCTTGCCGGCGGCGTCGGTCAGCGCGAAGGTCTGGTCCTCCCGGTACGCGCCCATGGGCCAGGGCACGCCGAGGGTCGAGCCGGGGGCGGCGCCGAGGCCGCCGTCCTCCAGCCAGTCCAGGGTCACCGGATCCGTGTCCGCGGCCGCGGTGCTCGGCGCGGCGTCGGCGTCCTTGGCTCCCAGGGCCCAGCTGAACTGCGCGGCGGCGCCGGCGACGGCGGCCGCCTTGAGGAGTGACCTGCGGGGGATGGGGGACATGGCCTTTCCTTTCCGTGCGACAGGCAAGGTAGTCAGGGGCATGACAGAGATGGGTGCGGCTCCCATGGCGCCGACCCGGGCGAAGCGCTGCCGTCAGCTACGCGGGTACCGCTGCTCGACGGCGACGGCGGCCGCCGCGACGGCCCCGAGCACCGGGACCGCCAGAGGCAGGACGAACAGTGCGGACACGGCGACGACAGCCAGTCCGCAGACGACCAGGAAGGACCCGGCGGGATCGAGCACGGTCCGCCGCCCGGCGTCCGCGAGCAGCGCCCGCCAGGCGGCGCCCGGCGTCCAGACGGCTGCCGCCCGCAGCAGGGCCACGGCGAGCCCGATCAGCGCGAGGACCCCGACGGCTCCGACGAACGGCCCGCCGGGGAGACCCGCGCGCACCGCCAGGACGTCCGTCCGGACCGCGGCGGCCGCCGCCCAGCCGGCGAGCCCGACGGCCCATCCGCCGCGCACGGCCGCCAGGAAGTCCGCGGCGAACTCCCGCAGGCCGCCGTCCTCATGGCGCGTACGGCGTCGCAGATGCCGGGCGCCGGCCGCGAAGGCCGCGGGATAGGTGACGATCCCGAGACAGGCCACGGCGATCCACACCCCGGTGAGCAGACACTCGGCGAAGACCGCGAAGCGCTCGCCGAACACCGACTCCTTGCGCCTGGAGCGCGCCTTCACCCCTGTCCGCGCCATGGTGACCGCCTCAGCCCTTCAGTCCGGAGGTCGCCATTCCGTCGATGAGATAGCGCTGGAAGGCCATGAAGAAGGCGATGACCGGCACCAGCGCCACCAGCGACATCGCGATCATGCTGCCGTAGTTGGAGATGCCCTCCTGGTCGCGGAACATCATCAGGCCCAGCGACACGGTGTACTTCGAGGGGGTGTTGAGGTAGATCAGCGGCCCCATGAAGTCGTTCCACGCGTTGATGAAGGTGAAGATGGCGCTGGTGATGAGGGCGGGACGGCTCAGCGGCAGCACGACGGACCAGTACGTCCGCAGATGCCCGCAGCCGTCGAGCTTCGCGGCCTCGTCCAGCTCCCGCGGCAGTCCGCGCATGAACTGCACCATCAGGAAGACGAAGAACGCCTCCGTGGCCAGGAACTTGCCCGCCACGAGCGGGACCAGCGTGTCGATGTAGCCGAGGTTGCGGAACAGCACGTACTGCGGGATGAGCAGCACGTGGTACGGCAGCAGCAGGGTGCCGATCATCAGCGTGAACAGCAGGTTCCGGCCGGCGAACCGGATCTTGGCGAAGGCGTACGCCGTCAGCGAGCTGGACAGCACCACGCCGACCACGGCCAGGACCGCGTACAGCAGCGAATTGGTGAAGAAGCTGCCGATCGAGATGCCGGAGATGCCGTCGGCGAGCCCGGAGAAGTTGGCCCAGACCGGCTTGGTGGGCAGCAGGTCGAGGCTGGCGATGATGTCCTTGCTCGGCTTGAACGAGGCGCCGAGCACCCAGACCACCGGGTAGAGGACGACCGCGAGCACGAGCAGGGCGCCCACGTGCCAGGCGAGTGATCCGGCGCGCCGTCGCTCGCCGGCCGTGCGCGCGACGGGACTGGTGACGCTGCTCACTTGGCGGCCTCCTCGTAGTGCACCCACTTCTTCTGCGACCAGAACAGGACCGCCGTCACGAGCGCCACCGCCACCACCAGCGTCCAGGCCATCGCGGAGGCGAAGCCCATCTGGGCCTCCTTGAAGCCCTTCTGGTACAGGTAACAGGTGTAGACGAGAGTGGCGTCGGCCGGTCCGCACCGGGTGTCGGAGACCACGTAGGCCGAGCCGAACACCTGGAACGCGTGGATGGACTCCAGCAGCACGTTGAAGAACAGCACCGGGGAGATCATCGGCAGGGTGATGTTCCAGAAGCGCCGCAGGGGGCCCGCCCCGTCCATCTCGGCGGCCTCGTACAGCTCCTGCGGCACCTGCTTGAGCCCCGCCAGGAAGATGACCATCGGTGCGCCGAACTGCCAGATGCTCAGCGCCACCAGGGAGTACAGGACGTAGTCCGGATTGCCGATCCAGCCTCCGACGTCGACCCCGAAGATCTTCTGCGTACGGTCCACCACGGCGTCGTCGGAGAACAGCGCCCGCCACACGAAGCCCACGGAGACGCTGGCCCCGATGAGCGACGGCATGTAGAACGCGGCCCGGTACACGGCCTGCCCGCGTCGCTTCTGCGCGAGCAGCAGCGCCACCCCGAGCGCGAGGAGCAGCTTCAGCGGCGTCGCCACGACGACGTACTTGAGCGTGACCTCGACCGACTTCTGCCAGCGCGGGTCCTGGAACATCGTCGTGAAGTTGTCCAGGCCCACCCACTTGGGCGGCGTGAACAGGTTGTAGCTGGTGAACGCGTAGTAGAGCGACGCGATCATCGGCCCCGCGGTGAGCAGCAGGAACCCCGCGATCCACGGCGACATGAAGAGGTAGCCGGCGAGGTTCTCGCGGCGCCGCCCGCGCCGCCCGGCGGCAGGAGCGGCGGACCGCTTCTTCGCCGGGCGCACGGGCGCTTCCTTGACGAGCGTCATGGTGGTACGTCCCCTCAGCCCGCGAACGCGGCCTTGGCCTCGCTGAACAGCGCCTTCGCCGCGTCGGCCGGCTTGGTCTTGCCCTGGGCGACCTCACCGCCGATCCGCAGGAAGGCCGCCTCGACGACGTCCGCGCCGGACGGGTGCGGGGTGATCTTGCCGAGGACGCCCGCCTTGGCGACCTCGTCCTCGTAGGCAGCGACGCCCTTGTTGTTGGGGTCGGTCGGCTTGAAGGCGTCGTACTGCTCGGTGGTGGCGAGAATGCCGCGGTCGTAGCCCATGATCTTGCCGACCTCGGGGTCGTGGACCATGAAGTCGATGAACTGGGCGACCTCCTTGGGGTGCTTGGTCCCCGAGAAGGCGCTCAGCATCAGCGAACCGAGGTACTGACCGGTGTTCTTTCCGTCCGTGGTGGGAATCGGCGCCAGGCCGTAGTCCGACTCGCCCTCGCCCTGGTAGCGGATGGAGAAGTTGTCCCAGGTGAACTCGGAGGCGGCGAGGCCGGCCGAGAGTCCGGACTTCGGCTTGGCCTGCTCGATCTTCTTGGGATCGGCGACGAGACCGGACTTGACGCGCTTGTAGCCGTCTTCCCACCACTGGGTCAGATCGGCCTCGGTGAAGCCGAGATCACTGTCGGTGAAGAAGGCCTTGCCGTTCTGCCGCAGGTACAGGTCGTAGAGGTACATGATGGCGAAGTAACCGGTGTCACCGGCGATCTTCGACTTGTCCTGGATCGTCTGCAGCGCGGCGAAGTACTCGTTCCAGGTCCAGCCGAACTTCGCCTCGACGCCCGCCTTCTTGAAAGCCTTCTGGTCGATCACGAGCGCCATGGTGTTGGCCCCGACGGGTATGCCGATCTGCTTGCCGTCGACCTGACCGTTCGCCAGAACGCCGTTGCGGAAGTTCTTCAGGTTCAGGTTTCCCGCGTCCGCCTGCGCCTTGAGGTCCATCAGAACGCCGCGCTTGTCGTACTTGCGCAGAAAGCCGACCGCATTCTGGAAAACGTCCGGCGGATTCCCGCCGGAGGCCTGGGTCTGGAACTTCTCCCAGAACGCCTCGTAGTCGGTGAATTCGGGCTTGATCTTGATCTTCGGATACTTCTTCTCGAAGAGCGCGATCGACTTCTTGATGGCAATGGTGCGCGGCTCGCCACCCCACCAGGCGTAACGGATCGTCACCGTCCCGTCCGCCGAGGTCCCGCTGTCTCCCCCGCACCCCGTCGTCGCGGCCAGCCCGAGCGTGGCCGCCGTGGCTCCGGCCGCCTTCAGGATCGTTCGCCTCTCAACATTCCTGCTGGTTCCCACAGTCGGGCCCCTCCCCGCAGCGTCGTTGCCGCTTGCATGAATCGTTTCAAGAAAGCGCTTGCTGGCACAAGGTACGAGGGGGTTGAGGGAGCGTCAATGATTCGGACAGGATTTTCTTGCGAGCAGGCAAAGGAGCCGGGCGCGGGCAGGACGGGCGAACCCTGGCCAGAGGCCTGTGAACTCCCTGGTCAGCACGGTCCGTTCAGAGGATCGGACGACAGGAGCTGCTTGTGCGCGCGTCATCGGCCGCCCAAATCCGGCTCCGCCAACGGGACATGAGAGGCAGGGGAGACGAAGCACGCCGTCAGGACGGCGAGTTGGGCGCTCGCGGGGGCGGGGACCACGACGGGAGGTTCGCGACGGGGGCCGAGGAGGGAGCCTGCGGGGCCGGAGGTGAGGGCGCGAGACAGGCGGCCGGGCCGCAGGCTGCCGACGGACGGAGGTGGGTCACCGCGGCCGCGCGCGAGACGGTCGGACGTGGCCGGGGGCGGTCGCGGACAGGGGGTGAGGGCAGCCGCCGGACGTGGCCGGGGCCAGCCGCCGGACAGTGGTGGGGCGAAGCCGCTCGACGGGCAAGGACGCAGGGGCCGGCGACGGCGCGGCACCGCGACACGTGGGGCGGGCACGTGGGGCGGGGCAGGGCCGCCGAACCGGAACCGGCGGGGGGGGAGAGGTGACGAGCCGGAACGGACGGGGACAAAGTCGGCGGCGCTGAGCCGTCGGGGAGAGTGCCGGCGCGAGGCCGAACCGCCGGGGAGAGCGGTGACGCGAGGCCGAGCTCTCGGGGAGACGCGGCATCGTGCGAGCTCGTGCGAGCGGGGAACCGGCAGCTTCCGGATGAGGGGCGGACGGCCTGCGCGTCACGGGTCGACCGGCTCGCGGGGCGGGCAGGTCGAGGCGCTCGAACCAACGCCCTACCGGCCGCACAGCGCACTGGTCGCCGCGAAAAACGACTTCGGCCCGTCTGCGGGATTCGCAGACGGGCCGACGGTCCGGTGGGCGATACTGGGTTCGAACCAGTGACCTCTTCGGTGTGAACGAAGCGCTCTCCCACTGAGCTAATCGCCCGGACGCAGGAAGAACATTACCCCATGTCAGGGGGTGGCCGTGACCAGGCACAACCGGTGGTTCAGCGGTGCCGGGGCGTACCGCGGGCCGGTGGACTCCCGGCCCACGCCGCCCGCGAGACGCCGATCGTCACTGATCCTTGATCTTCCACGGCATGGTCAGACCGAACTTGTACAGGTAGAAGCCCACCAGTGCGCCGATGATCACCAGGCCGACCGACGTCAGGATGATGTTGCGGCGCCGCACCCTCGGATCGAGAGCGCGCTGTGCCGCCTCGGTGACCTTGCGCTTCGTCCACCGGAGAACGAGCTGGGCCCAGACGAACTCGGTCGCCCAGATCGCCATGCCGCCGAAGATCACGACCCAGCCCGGTCCGGGCAGCGGAAGCATGACGATGCCGGCCGCGACCACGGCGAGGCCGAGCACGAAGACACCGACCTGCCAGCTCAGGTGCAGCATGCGGCGCGCCTTGACGAATTCGGGCGCCCTGGAGCCCAGTCCCTGCCCATGCCGGTCCTCCGCCGCGCCCTCCGGCGGCGCGCCGTCCGCGGCCACGACGGCCTCACCCGGCTCGTTACTCCCCGTGTTCATACAGCCAGACCCTACCCGAGAGATTCCGGTCACCGGAATGGTGGTACTTCGCGAACGAGCTGTCGGCCGGATGAGTTACGTAAAGGCACGCAAAACACGCAGAGGGGTTTACAACGGCACCGTAGGTGGCATGTCGATTTCGCCGACGTGCGAATCCCCGAGCGCACACTGAGCGAAAGGCCCTGGCGCTTATGAACACCACGGTCAGCTGCGAGCTGCACCTGCGCCTCGTTGTGTCGAGCGAGTCCTCCCTGCCTGTCCCCGCAGGCCTGCGGTACGACACGGCCGACCCCTACGCCGTGCACGCCACCTTCCACACCGGAGCCGAGGAAACCGTCGAGTGGGTGTTCGCCCGCGACCTCCTCGCCGAGGGCCTGCACCGGCCCACGGGCACCGGCGACGTCCGTGTCTGGCCGTCGCGCAGTCACGGTCAGGGCGTCGTCTGCATCGCCCTGAGCTCCCCCGAGGGCGAGGCCCTGCTCGAGGCCCCGGCGCGGGCCCTGGAGTCCTTCCTGAAGCGAACGGACGCAGCCGTGCCTCCGGGCACGGAACACCGGCATTTCGATCTCGACCAAGAGCTCTCGCACATCCTGGCGGAGAGCTAGGGCGAGGGGCTCATACCGAGCCGCCCGGCGCCGTCCACTCGGGGAGACGGTTCGGGCCGGACCATCGCACACAGCATGCGCCGACGCCGCTCCACGGGCACCCGTGGAGCGGCGTCGGCGTCGTTTGCGTCCTCGGGACGCCGGAGCGCGTCCCGCGCCCGCCCGGCCCCGAAGCCCGGCGGCCGATGCGGCCGCCGCTCCCCCGGCCGGAAACCGCCCTCCCGCCGTTACGGAGCCGTCCCCGTGGGATCCGGCTCACGACCGCCCATTGCCTGAGCCCCCGGTGCGGCTACCATCGGCCAGCATCGGCGGGCGCCCGCCCGACCGTCAGGCCAGGGAGCGAAACGTGCTGATCACCCACGACACCCGGTGTGCGCTCGACACCGTGGTGGATCTGGTGAACTCCGCGCCGGAGGACGACACGACTCCGGACGGGCTGCCGGATGTCGCCACCCTCGGAGACTTCGTACGAAAGCACGACATCAGCGATGTCGGCACGCTTTCCGAGTTCGATCTGTCCGCCGTGCGCAAGGTCCGCGGACGGTTCGCCGGGATCTTCGCCGCGCAGGACCCGCGTACGGCCGCCCAGCTGATCAACGAGCTGGTCGCCGCGGCGGGCACCACCCCGCGCCTCACCGATCACGACGGCTACGACTGGCACGTCCACTACTTCGCACCCGGCGCCTCGGTCGCCGACCACCTGGCCGCCGACTGCGGGATGGCGCTCGCGTTCTTCGTGGTGGCCGGCGAGCAGGAGCGGCTGCGGCGCTGCGAGGCCCCGGACTGCCGGCGCGCCTTCGTCGACCTCTCCCGCAACCGGTCGCGCCGGTACTGCGACAGCCGCACCTGCGGCAACCGACTGCATGTGGCCGCCTACCGGGCGCGTCGCAAGGAGGCGGCGGGCTGACCGCCTCTCCTGTGCGGCGCCCCGTCGGGAAGTGCGATGCCGACGCGGCCCCGGCGGGTGACGCCGGGGACCGCGGGTACGGCTCAGAGCAGCAGCAGATCGTGCAGCGAGGCCATGAGCAGCAGACACCCGATCACCGCTAGGAAGATCATCAGCGGTGGCTGGGAAAGGGCGAAGAGGCACCCGCGCGGCTCGTCCTTCGGCTGCGCGGCGTCGCTCTGTGTCGTGTCCAGCATCTCGCGGCGATGATGACGCAGCGAGGATCTCCCGCGCGATCAACACGCACGGAATGAGCGGGACGTCGCTGGAATCCGCGAGGTCGGTTTCAGGCCGTGTCCAGGGTGTGATCATTTCCGCGCACGGGCGGCCCGACTGTGTCGATTCATCCGGAGACCACCGCGTCGGCCGGACCGCCCCTCACCTGCCCTGCCGCACGCCCACGGGCCGGGGGGCCGGCTTCATATGCCGTGCTTCTTCAGAATGGCCTCGATGTCGCTGAAGTCCTCCGAGCCGCCGGTCGCCCGCGGCGCGGCCGCCGGGCGGGAGGCCGGCCTGGAGGACTGTCCCAGGGACGGCGCGGAGGCGGCCGGCGCCACGGCCTCGGAGCGCGCGGCACGGGCCGCGGCCCTGCGCTCCTTGCGGGTGCCGCCGCGGCGGCGTTCCACCGCGCGCGTCGTGGCGAAGAGGGCCCAGGCGCCGCCCAGTACGGCGAAACCGGCCCACGCCGTCGGGCTGAAGGCGGTGTCCGCGAGCCAGTCGACGATGCCGGTCATCACGAGGCCGAGGGGCACGAGGGCGTAGGCGGCGATCCGGGCCGCCGCGAGGTAGCGCTTGCGGTAGGCCGTGACCACCGCGATGCCCAAGCCGGCCGCGGCGACGGCGGAACAGACGGTCTCGGCAATCATCCGGTCCTCCAGGCAGGGCGTGCGGGCAAGCTCGGGCGGACGCGGCGGCACACCCGGCAGGCCCGCGCCTCGTCCCCTCCATCGTGCACCTGGACACCGTCCACGGGCCATGCCGCAGCCGGACATCAGGGACATCTCCGGGTCGGCTCCTCCGCAGGTGCCGTATGCACCCTGCCCTCCGCTGCCGCTCCGGGCTCGGGTGCGGCGGCGCTCACACCCCGAGCCGGGCCGCGGGTGAGCGACGGAACGGGGCGGGGACTGCCGCGGCGGCCAGTGGCGGCGAGCCGGCGTCTGTCCGGATTGGGGCGGCCGGGCAGGGGCTGCGAGACTGGCGGCATGAGCGACTCGTCCCCGGCACACTCCTCCCCGGCCCCTGCTTCCGTCTCCTCGCCGGCCTCCTCGTCCGTCTCCTCCGCGTCCGTCTCCTCCGCGGCCGGCGCCCCGCAGGCCGTCGTCCTCGACGTGTGGTGCGAACTGCAGTGCCCCGACTGCCGTGTCGCGCTCGGAGACCTGCGGGCCCTGCGCGAGCGCTACGGCGACCGTCTGGAGCTGCGACTGCGGCACTTCCCTCTGGAGAAGCACCGGCACGCATTCGCCGCCGCGCAGGCCGCCGAGGAGGCGCTGGAGCAGGGACGGGGCTGGGCGTACGTCGAGGCCGTGCTGGCCCGGGTCGAGGAGCTGGACCGCGGGGGAGAATCCCTCCTGGTCGAGATCGCGGGTGAACTGGGTCTGGACGCGGAGGAGTTCGACACCGCCCTGATCGACGGCCGGCACATCCTGATCGTGGACGCCGACCAGGCCGAGGGCAAGGCGATCGGCGTCACCGGCACGCCGACGTACGTCATCGGCGGCGAGCGTCTCGACGGCGGCAAGAGCCAGGACGGGCTGCGCGGGCGTATCGAGGAGATCGCCGACCGGTTGCTGGCCGAGCAGGCGTGAGATCCCCTCCCCTCCCCTCCCCTCCCCTCCCCTCCCCTCCCCCGCCCGTCCGGCCGGCCGGCCGGACAAGGCCCGGATCTGATCCGATCAGATCAGATCAGGGCCTTGTACATCGAGTAGCCCACCGGCACGTACCCCAGCGACTCGTACAGCCGCTCCGCCGGGGTGTTGCCGGCGAACACGTTGAGGCCGAGGACCCGGATGCCCGCGTCGAACGCCTGCGTCTCGGCCAGCAGCATCAGCGAACGGCCGTGGCCACGGCCCCGGAACGCCTCGTCGGCTTCGACGTCGAAGACGAACGCCTTGTCGCCGGCCAACGCCAGCCAGAGCCTGCCCACCGGGACGCCGTCGTGCTCCAGCACGCTGAACCGCATGTTCGGCGTCGCGCGACCCTGCGGCAGCTCCCGCTCGTGGTCGCGTCGCGCCTTGGCCAGGGCCTCGGCCTCGGGCACGCCGCGCTCCTGCCAGTCGCGGGCGTAGTCCGCCAGGGCGTGCCGTTGCCAGGCGTCGTACTCGGCCTCCGTCATCGGCCGGCCCAGGCTGCCTTCGGGCAGCGGGACGAGCGCGGGGCCGAGCGCTTTCTCCATGCCGCGGTTGCGGTGGACGTAGCCGAGCGCCGTCGCCATCCGCAGCGCGGCCGACGCGTCCGCCGGCACCCGGATGTCGATCCGTCTGCAGCCCCAGCCGCGGGCCACCTCCTCCGCGGCCAGCGCGGCCACCGTGGCCCGGCCGCGCCCGCGGTCCGGTTCCTCGATGCGCAGACCTTCGATCACGGCGACGCCGGGCCCGAAGGAAGGGGACGTCGAGAGGTGGACGGCTCCGACGGGACGGCTGTTCACGCACACCTGGTAGTGGCGCGACAGCGCCCCGTCGGCGGCGCGCTGAAGCGGCTCGGTCGGCCGCAGGGTCGTGGTCATCAGGGGCTTTCTACCCAACGCCGAGCGTGACGTCAGCTCGATTTCCGCCGCTGTCCGCGGGTGCCCCGGTCATCCGGCGCGGGCTCAGGGGTCGAGGTCGTCCGCCGCCCGCTCGGCGAAGACGCGCATGGCCTTGGCGGTCACCGGTCCGGGCGCGCCCGGCAGTTCACGGGAGTCGACCCGGTGGACTGCCTGGACGTCGCGCAGCGTCGAGGTGAGGAAGACCTCGTCGGCCCGCTCCAGCACGTCCAGCGGCAGGTCGGTCTCCTTGGCGCCGGTCCACTCGACGGTCAGCTCGCGCGTGATGCCCGCGAGGCAGCCGGAGGCCAGCGGCGGGGTGTGGATCTCACCGTCGAGGACGACGAACACGTTGGAGCCGGTGCCCTCGCAGAGCCGCCCGGCCGTGTTGCCGAACAGCGCCTCGGTTGCGCCCTGCTCGTGCGCCCGGGCCAGCGCGACGACGTTCTCCGCGTACGACGTCGTCTTCAGGCCGGTGACCGCTCCGCGTTCGTTACGGGTCCACGGGACGGTGACGGCGGCCGTGGAGTCGGGGCGGCGGGCCGTCCCGCCGAGCGCGACGACGAGGGTGGGGCCCTGGTCTCCGCGGTCGGAGCCGAGGGGGCCGTGGCCGCCGGTGTAGGTGATGCGCAGCCGGCCGAGCGGCACCGGGTCGGCCTCGAGGACGGCGGCGCAGGCGCGGCGGATCTCGTCCTGGTCCGGGTCGGGCAGGCCGAGGCCTCGTGCGGAGCGGGTCAGCCGGTCGAGGTGCCGGGTGAGCGCGAAGGTCTCCCCGTGCATCGCCTTGACCGTCTCGAAGACGCCGTCGCCCACGGTCAGTCCGTGGTCGAAGACGGAGACGCGGGCGGTCTCGCCGTCCTGCAACCCGCCGTCGAGCCAGATCTTCACGTCAGTTCCTCTCCTAGGCCTCGTACGCGCGCGTGGCCTCGTACGCACCCGACGCTACCGCGAGGAGCCGGGACGCCTTCAGCTCGGTCTCCTCCCACTCGGCCTCGGGGTCGGAGCCCCAGGTGATGCCCGCGCCGGTGCCGAAGCGCAGCACGGCCGCGCCGTCGGCGGCCCGGTCGATCCAGAAGGTGCGGATGCCGACGGCCAGCTCGCCCGTGCCCCGGTCCGCGTCGACCCAGCCGATGCCGCCGCAGTACGGGCCGCGCGGCGCCGTCTCCAGCGCGTCGATGATCCCGAGTGCGCTGGTCTTGGGGGCTCCGGTGACCGAGCCCGGCGGGAAGGCGCAGTCCAGCAGCTCGGGCCAGCCGGCGCCCGGACGCAGTTCGCCGCGGACGGTGGAGACGAGGTGGACCAGACCGGGATGCTTCTCGACGGCGCACAGGTCGGGGACCGTCACGGTGCCGGTGGCGCATACCCGGCCCAGGTCGTTGCGGACGAGGTCCACGATCATCACGTTCTCGGCGTAGTCCTTGGGGAGGAGGTCCGCCTCGGTGCGGCCGGTGCCCTTGATGGGGCCGGACTCGACGGTCCGGCCGGTGCGGCGCAGGAAGAGCTCGGGTGACGCGGTGGCCGTCTCCACGCCGTGCCCCGGCAGGCGAATCGTTCCTGCGTACGGCGCGGGGTTGCCCCTGGCCAGCAGGGCGGTCAGCGCGTCCACGTCGGCGTCGGGCTCCACGGGCGCGGTCAGCACCCGGCAGAGGTTCGCCTGGTACACCTCGCCGGCCGCGATGTGCTCCCGGATCCGGCGCACGCCCGCCGTGTACGCGGCACGGTCGAGGGAGGACGTCCAGTCACCGGCGGCGGGTCCCCGCCAGCCTCCCGGCACGGGGGCGGGCACGGGCTCCTCGCGCACCTCGGCGAAGCGGGCGCAGACGAGCCGGCCCTCGAAGTCCGCGCAGACCGCCCAGAACCCGGAGCCCTCGAGGGCGGCGGGATCGCCGGTCACATCGAGGAGACCGGTGGCGAGGCGGCCGCCGAAACGGGCGAGAGGAGGGAGGTCGAGCACATGGTCGAGTGTAGGACGGACGCCTCGGGGACCGTCCTCGCGTGTTCCGCAGGTCACGGCCTCCGGGGGCGCTGACCTGGCGCGCACGCGAGTGCAACGCAGCACGCTGCACAAACGCGTTTTTGTACTGGCCCGGGAATCCGCTAGAGTTCAACTCGTCGCCGGGCCGCGAGAGCGGAACGAAACGACAAGCGGACGTAGCTCAGTTGGTAGAGCGCAACCTTGCCAAGGTTGAGGTCGCGAGTTCGAGCCTCGTCGTCCGCTCGAAGGAAGAAGGGGTCTTCCCAGGCCCCCTACACTCCTGGTGGAGTGGCCGAGAGGCGAGGCAACGGCCTGCAAAGCCGTCTACACGGGTTCAAATCCCGTCTCCACCTCCAAGGACGATTAGCTCAGCGGGAGAGCGCTTCCCTGACACGGAAGAGGTCACTGGTTCAATCCCAGTATCGTCCACTGGATCTTCGAAGATCCTTGCCCGCGCGATTAGCTCAGCGGGAGAGCGCTTCCCTGACACGGAAGAGGTCACTGGTTCAATCCCAGTATCGCGCACGCAGTGTCACGGTCCGCGGACCGTGGTCCCGAGGACGATTAGCTCAGCGGGAGAGCGCTTCCCTGACACGGAAGAGGTCACTGGTTCAATCCCAGTATCGTCCACACGCCGAGAGCCCCCGGCCGCCGTCGCGGTCGGGGGCTCTTGTGTGCGCCGGTTCAGCTGGAGAACAGCATGTGGCCGAAGCTCTTGTGGCGGTGGTGGCCGCCGTAGTGACCGCCGTGACCACCGTGACCGCCACCGTGCGGGGCGCCCCAGGCGGGGGCGGCCGGCGCGGCCGGATACGCCTGCGGGGCGCCCGGGGGCGGCGGCGCGGGCTGGGACCACTGGGACTCCACCCGGGTCAGCGCCTCCAGCTCGCCGTAGTCGAGGAAGATCCCGCGGCAGTTGCTGCACTGTTCGATCTGGACGCCGTTGCGGTTGTACGTGTGCATCTGAGCGTGACACTTCGGGCACTGCATGTTCGGCTCAACTCCTCGCCGGTCGGTGCTGTTTCGCCTACCGCCAGGACAGACACTGTCCGGCTGCGGTCGGTTGCACCCTACTTCGCGAAGTCGGCCGCCACCTGCGAGGGGAGCGAACCCATGCGCACGCAGGCGTCGACCAGGCACTGTTCGACCTCGTCGAGCGGACGGCCGGCCGCAGCCGCCTTGGTGACGGCCCGTGCCGCACTCTGCACGGTCAGTGCGCGCGCCGGGACGTCGAGCCGGGGCCAGGGATCGCCGGCATCCGGCACGGCGGGACCGGCCGCGGCACGGTAGGCGGTGAGGAAGCGGGTCCACTCGTCGGGCGGGAGCAGCCCGCAGGCGAACCAGGCGGCGGGGCGGGCGAGGTCCCAGGCCGGGTCGCCGACGCCGAGGTCGTCGACGTCGATCAGCCGCCACGGGCCGTGCGGGGCGGGGCGCCGCACGAGCTGGCCGAGGTGGAGGTCGCCGTGGCAGAGGGCGCCGGAGCCCGGCACGGGGGCCTCGGCCCGGGCCCAGGCCGGGAGCGTGCGCCAGGCTGCGAGAACGGGGGCGAGGGCGGGGTGCGCGCCGACTGTGGGCAGGAGCGCCACGGCGCGGGCGGCCTTGGCGGGACCGCGCATCGCGGGCATGCCGGCCGGGACCGGGGTGCGATGCAGCTCGGCGAGCAGCGCTCCCGCCGCCTCCCAGGGCGCGGCGTCGGGATCGTCCGGGTCCACCGGGGCGCCGTAGGGCCAGAACGTCACCAGGCGTCCGTGCAGCAGCGTCGGGGCGCTGGCGAGCGGCGGCAGGAGGACGTCGGGGAGGGCGGCCGCCGCCGCGAGGCGGGACGCCAGGGCGGCCGGGTCGGTGTCGGGTGCGTGCGCCTTGGCGACGGTGTCGGCATGCCGGACGACGGTGGCGTCGGGACGGTCGGCGAGGGTGGCCGCGCCGCACGGGCAGGCCGGGGCGGCCGCGTGCGCCCGGGCCGCGGCCCGGCGGGCGAGCTCGGCGAGCAGCGGTTGCGGGGTCACATGGCTCCTGGGCGGCGGTGTGCGGGGCGGTCTCCTCGCGAGGGTACGCAGCGAAGTCGCGGGGCGTCGGGCCGCCGGCCGGGACCGGCGACGCGGACAGGGAAAAACAATGCAGGCGCAGCTCCCCAGCTGCGCCTGCATCTTTTGCCGTCCGCCGCACCCCCGTCCCCACGGGGTTTCATGGGTGGATGTCCCCGCCCGGACCGCTCTTCCGGGCCTGGGGTCGCCGCTCAGCGCCCCAGCATCACTCCCACGGACGACGCCTGTGTGGCCACTGTCTCCCAGCCGTCGAAGACGACGAGGAGCAGGACCGCCAGGGGAAGGGCCATCAGCGTCGCCACCAAAGGGTGGCGGCGGCCCGTGCGACGGGGGCGCGTGCTGCGTCCCGGTGTGCGGATGATGGTCCGCGGTGCCGTAAGGGCCATGGTCCCTCTCCTGACCTGATCGGTTGTCGTTGGCAGCGGCGGGTGTCTGACCTCGGGGGACGAGTGCTGCACCCGCCGCTTGACCTCAAATCTAGGCGTACGGCCCGCTCCGGTCGTCATGCCCTCGTACCGATCGGCGGGCCTCCCGGAGGATGAGCCGTCACCCGGTGAGTACTCCCCTGGGTGGAGAGAAGGTCCTACGTCTCGGGGTGTTCCCGGAGGGGGCGCCCGGTCCGGGCCGGTTTTCCCCAGGGCTGCCGTGACTTCGCTCACTTCCGGCGCCGCTCCCGGTGCTGTGGCCGGTCGTGGGCGGCCCGCTGCGCCCGCCCGCCCGCCGTGGGTCCGTACGGCGTCGCCGAGGTCCGGGGCCGTATGTGGCCGGTCACCCCTCATGGCTTCAATCCCCCTTCTGGGACCGGTGGTTGAGGAGGCACGGTCGGCGAAGTGGGGCTTTCGCCGGGCTCCCTGACCACTCCTCAATTCTCCCATCCGGCACTGACAATCCATCGGGACGAGAGGGCGCGGCCTCTGCGCGCGAGCGGCCGTGTAAACGTAAGCTGTGCCACGTCAGACGGACCGGGCAGCGGGGATGAACATGGCGATGATGCGCCTGAGGCGCGAGGACCCGCGCGTCGTCGGCTCGTTCCGGCTGCATCGGCGGCTCGGCGCGGGTGGGATGGGCGTCGTCTATCTGGGCTCCGACAAGAAGGGGCAGCGGGTCGCGCTGAAGGTGATCCGGCCCGATCTGGCGGAGGACCAGGAGTTCCGCTCGCGGTTCGCGCGCGAGGTGTCGGCCGCCCGGCGGATCCGGGGCGGTTGCACGGCGCGGCTCGTCGCGGCGGACCTGGACGCCGACCGGCCGTGGTTCGCCACGCAGTACGTGCCCGGCCCCTCCCTGCACGACAAGGTGAACGACGAGGGTCCGCTCGGCGCCGCGGAGCTCGCCGCGATCGGGGCCGCGCTGTCGGAGGGGCTCGTCGCCGTCCACGAGGCCGGGGTCGTGCACCGGGACCTGAAGCCCTCCAACATCCTGCTCTCCCCCAAGGGCCCTCGGATCATCGACTTCGGCATCGCGTGGGCGACGGGCGCGTCCACGCTCACGCACGTCGGCACGGCGGTCGGCTCCCCCGGGTTCCTCGCTCCGGAGCAGGTGCGCGGGGCACTGGTGACACCGGCCACCGACGTGTTCTCGCTCGGCGCCACGCTCGCCTACGCCTCGACGGCCGACTCGCCCTTCGGGCAGGGCAGTTCGGAAGTGATGCTGTACCGCGTGGTGCACGAGGAGCCGCACCTGCACGGCGTGCCCGACGCACTGGCCCCGTTGGTGCGGGCCTGCCTCGCGAAGGACCCCGAGGAGCGGCCCAGCACGCTCGAACTCTCCCTGCGGCTGAAGGAGATCGCCGCCCGCGAGGCCCAGGGCCTGCCGGACGCGCGGCCTCCGGCGCCGCGGGCGGCCGAGGCGGACCGGCCCACCGGACGGCTGGCGGACCCCGGCCCCACGGAGCGCACGCTGCGTCATCCGGGCGGACCCGGCACTCCCCCGCCGCGCGGCGGTTCGCCCTCCTCGCGCGGCCCGGCCCCCGCCCGGGGCGGCGCGGCGGCGCGGGGCACGAACCCCTCCCGCGGCGGCGGGGCTTCGTCACGGTCCGGGGCCCGGCCTGCTCCCGGCGCCCGCAACACCCGGCCGGGCAGCGGCAGTCGGCCCGGCCCTCGCGGCGGCGGGCGTCCCGGGCCGAGGACTTCGGGTGGCAGACTGCGGCCCGCCAACCCGCGTCTGCTGCGTCAGCGGCTGTTCGTGTTCGTGGTGGTGACGCTGTTCGTGGCGCTGGGCATCGCCCTCGTCCAGGGTTGCGAGGGGCCGGCACGCGGGCTCGGCGGGGGCGACGGCGTCGTCCGGCACGCGAAGCCTCACCCGCCGTCGGCGCCGGACGCGGGCGGTACGGCGGCCCGCTGACCGACGGGCGGCGCGCAGGCGGGCGCCTACGTCGGTACGTCGTGCACCTCGACGCCCTCGGCAGCCCGGCCCGTACGTCCTGAGCGCCCGTCGCATGGTCGCCGGCGACCGGCGCGGGGGCGGTCCCACCCCTGTCACGCTCGGGCTGGCCTGCGGGACGGCGCCGTCACCCCGAGGGCCTGGACGTGTCCGCGAAGTGCCGCCCGGCACGCGACGCCCGGCGCATCCTCCCCCTGCGGGCGCCTCCCCGGCTGCTGCGTCGGGCGAGCTCGCGTGCCACCCGTACGCGGGCGGCCCTCCGACATGCGGTCGCACGCACCGGACGCCGTGGTGCGCCGTGCACTCCGGGCGGACGACGCCACGTCGCGAAGACGCCCTAGCTGCGGGGGCGGCCCGTCGCCACCGCGTAGAAGGCGACCGCGGCCGCGGCGCCCACGTTGAGCGAGTCGACGTCGTGGGACATCGGGATGCGGACCCATTCGTCGGCGGCGACGAGTGCCTGGGTGGAGAGGCCGTCGCCCTCCGCGCCGAGCATGAGGGCCACGCGGTCCATCCGGTGCGGGGCCGCCTCGTCGAGGCTGCGGGCCTTCTCGTCCGGGGTGAGGGCGAGCAGGGTGAAGCCGGCCTCGCGGACCGAGTCCAGCCCCTTGGGCCAGGTGTCCAGGCGGGCGTACGGGACGGAGAAGACCGCGCCCATCGAGACTTTCACGCTGCGGCGGTAGAGGGGGTCCGCACAGTCCGGTGAGAGCAGTACGGCGTCCATTCCGAGGGCGGCGGCCGAGCGGAAGATCGCGCCGATGTTGGTGTGGTCGTTGACCGACTCCATGACGACCACCCGCCGGGCGGTGTGCAGCAGGTCGGCCGCCGTCGGCAGCGGCCTGCGCTGCATCGAGGCCAGCGCGCCCCGGTGGACGTGGTAGCCGGTGACCTGTTCGGCCAGGTCGGGGCTGACGGCGTAGACCGGCGCCGGGAGTTCGTCGATGACGTCGCGCATGACGTCGATCCACTTCGCCGAGAGCAGCATCGAGCGCATCTCGTACCCGGCGTCCTTGGCGCGCCGGATGACCTTCTCGCCCTCGGCGATGAACAGGCCCTCGGCGGGCTCGCGTCTGCGGCGCAGCTCGACGTCGGTCAGGCCGGTGTAGTCGCGCAGGCGCGGGTCGTCGGGATCTTCCACGGTGATGAGATCGGCCACAGGGGTGATACTGCCTTGTCCTGGGTGCGGTGCCAACGGCTCGGAACGGTTGTGTTACCCGGGGTTACTCTGAGGTCCGCGGCCCGACGCCGACAACCGGGCCGATGACGACGACCGCCGGGGGCCTGACCTCCCGGACGCGGACCGTCTCGGCGACCGTGGCGAGCGTGGCGTCGACGCGGCGCTGGGCGGCCGTCGTGCCCTCCTGCACGAGGGCGACCGGGGTGTCGGGGGACTTCCCGTGCGCCACGAGCGCCTCGGCGATCTTCCCGATCTTGTCGACGCCCATCAGGATCACCAGCGTGCCGGTGAGCTTCGCCAGCGACTCCCAGTCGACGAGCGAGCGCTCGTCGTCGGGGGCCACATGGCCGCTGACCACCGTGAACTCGTGTGCCACGCCCCGGTGGGTGACCGGGATGCCGGCCGCGCCCGGCACCGAGATGGAGCTCGAGATGCCGGGGACGACCGTGCACGCGATGCCGGCCTCGGCGAGCGCCTGGAGCTCCTCCATGCCGCGGCCGAACACGTACGGGTCGCCGCCCTTGAGCCGGACGACGGACTTGCCCTGCTTGGCGTGCTCGATCAGCGCGTTGTTGATGGCCTCCTGGGCCATGTACCGGCCGTAGGGGATCTTCGCCGCGTCGATCACCTCGACGTGCGGCGGAAGCTCGGCGAGGAGGTCGCGCGGGCCGAGCCGGTCGGCGATCACGACGTCCGCTTCGGCGAGCAGACGGCGGCCGCGCACGGTGATCAGGTCGGGGTCGCCGGGACCGCCGCCGACCAGCGCCACGCCGGGGGTGCGGGTGCGGTGGTGAGGGGCGACGAGGGTGCCGTCGCGCAGGCCCTCGACGACCGCGTCGCGGATGGCGGCGGTGTGCCGGGGGTCGCGGCCGCGGCCGTCGGTGGTGAGGACGGCGACCGTCACACCCTCGCTGTGGCCCGTCGCGGGCGTCCAGGCGGTCGCAGCCTCGGCGTCGTCGGAGCGCACGCACCAGATGCGGTGCGCCTCCGCCTCGGCGGACGCCGAGACGTTCGCCTCGTGGTCGCTCGTGGCGATCAGGGCGTACCAGGCTCCGGCGAGGTCGCCCTGCGCGTACCGGCGCCGGGACCAGGTGATCTCGCCCGCGTCGGCCATCGCCTCGACGGACGGGGTGGCGCTCGGGGAGACGAGCTCGACGACCGCGCCCGCGGCGATCAGGGCGGGCAGGCGGCGCTGGGCGACCTGGCCGCCGCCGAGGACGACGACCCTGCGGCCGGTGAGGCGGAGGCCTACGGGGTAGGCGGGGTGTTCGGCCATGAGGGTGCGGCTCCTCGTACGGGCAAAGACGTGCAGTGAGCGGGCGCTGCGACTCTGGAGCGGCCCTGACGTGCGCATTTTAAAGGTGCGTTCAGATGTGTTCAGGTGCGTTCAGCATGCGGCGGGGCCAGGGGTGCGCACAAGCGCGCCCGCCGGCCCCGCGAGGGTCCTACTTCTCCGTCACGCCCGCCGAGTCGAACGTCGCCACCTCGTGCATCGCCCGGGCCGTGCTCTGGACCAGGGGCAACGCCAGCAGTGCGCCCGTGCCCTCGCCGAGACGGAGGTCGAGGTCCACGAGAGGACGCAGTCCCAGCTTGTTCAGGGCGGCCACGTGACCGGGTTCGGCGCTGCGGTGGCCCGCGATGCAGGCCGCGAGGACCTCGGGGGCGATCGCACGGGCCACCAGGGCGGCGGCGCCTGCGCTGACGCCGTCCAGGATCACCGGCGTGCGCAGGGACGCCCCGCCCAGGAGCAGACCGACCATCGCCGCGTGCTCGAAGCCGCCGATCGCGGCCAGGACGCCGATCGGGTCGGCCGGGTCCGGCTGGTGGAAGTCCAGGGCGCGGCGCACGACCTCGGTCTTGCGCGCGAGCGTCTCGTCGTTGATGCCGGTGCCGCGGCCGGTGACCTCGGCCGGGTCGGCGCCCGTGAAGACCGAGATGAGGGCAGCGGACGCAGTCGTGTTCGCGATGCCCATCTCGCCTGTGAGCAGCGCCTTGTTGCCCGCCGCCACCAGGTCGCGGGCGGTCTCGATGCCGACCTCGATGGCCTGCTTGGCCTCCTCGCGGGTCATCGCGGGGCCGGTGGTCATGTCGGACGTGCCGGCGCGGACCTTGCGGGGCAGCAGCCCCGGGGTCGCGGGGAGTTCGCCGGCGACGCCCACGTCCACCACGCACACCTCGGCGCCCACCTGGTTCGCGAAGGCGTTGCAGACCGCTCCGCCGCCCAGGAAATTGGCGACCATCTGCGCCGTGACCTCCTGCGGCCAGGGGGTGACCCCCTGCGCGTGGACGCCGTGGTCGCCGGCGAAGATCGCCACGGCCGCGGGCTCCGGGATCGGCGGCGGGCACTGCCGGGACAGCCCGGACAGCTGCGCGGAGATGATCTCCAGCATGCCGAGCGCACCGGCCGGCTTCGTCATCCGCTTCTGGCGCTCCCAGGCCTCGCCGAGCGCCTTGGCGTCCAGGGGGCGGACGCTGGCGACCGTCTCGGCGAGCAGGTCGTGCGGGTCCTCGCCGGGCAGCGCGCGACGGCCGTACGTCTCCTCGTGGACGACCCACGACAGCGGACGGCGCTTGGCCCAGCCCGCCTGCATCAGCTCGGGCTCCTCGGGGAACTCGTCGACGTAGCCGACGCAGAGGTAGGCGACCACCTCGAGGTGCTCCGGCAGCCCCAGCGCACGCACCATCTCGCGCTCGTCGAAGAAGCTCACCCAGCCGACGCCCAGGCCCTCGGCGCGGGCGGCGAGCCAGAGGTTCTCGACCGCGAGGGCGGAGGAGTACGGCGCCATCTGCGGCTGGGTGTGACGGCCGAGGGTGTGCCTGCCGCCCCGGGTGGGGTCGGCGGTGACGACGATGTTCACCGGGGTGTCGAGGATGGCCTCGATCTTGAGTTCCTTGAACTGCTTCGCGCGCCCCTTGGGCAGCGACTTCGCATACGCGTCACGCTGCTTGACCGCCAGTTCGTGCATCGCGCGCCGGGTGTCGGCGGAGCGGATGACGACGAAGTCCCAGGGCTGCGAGTGGCCGACGGAGGGCGCGGTGTGGGCGGCCTCCAGGACGCGCAGCAGCACCTCGTGCGGGATCGGGTCGTCGCGGAAGCCGTTGCGGATGTCCCGGCGCTCGCGCATGACCTTCAGGACGGCCTCGCGCTCGGCGTCGTCGTACCCGGGCGCGGCGGGCCCGGCCGACACGCGCGCGCCCTCCCCGGCGGCCGGTTCGTCGTCCTGCTCGGCCTCCGTGGTCTGCAGGCTCTCCGGGCTCTGCACGACGTCGGGGTCGACGGCTGCGGACGCGGGGACGCCGGTCTCCTGCAGGGCGTCCGCGGTGTCGGGCGCGGCCGGGACGTGACCGGCCTCGCCGGCGGGGTTCCGTCCGGGCGCGGTCTCTCCGGGCGCGGTCTCGCGGGGGGCGGGTACCGCGGCGGCGGGCAGGCCCGGGGCGGCGGCCTCGGGGGCGGACGGCTCCTCATCGGCCGCTTCCGCCGCCGCCTCGGGGGCCGGTTCCGGAACGGGCTGCTCCTCGGTCGCGGGCACGCCCGGGTGCGGCGGGGCCGGTGCCAGGTGAGCCGGGGCGGGCGCCGCCGCGTCGACCGGCGCGAACCGCCCCAGGGGCTGCTGTGCCGCGGGCTCCGGCACGGCGTGCCCTGACGGGGCCTCCGGCGCCCGGTGCGCCGCGTGGTCCGCCTCCGGCGGTTCCGGCGCGGGCTGGGGACCCTGAGGTGCGGCGGTCGCGAGATCGGCGCCCGACGCGTCGTCCGCCGGCGCAGGCACGGGCTGCGCGGCGGGCACGGTGTCCGCGAGGAACGTCGGGGGCTCGGGGGCGGCGGTGGCAGCGGCGGGCTCCTCGACGGACGGCGAGGGCTCGGCCGTCGGCTCCGGGTGGGGCGTCGGCCGGCTCTGCGTGGCCGCGTCGTCGGGGCCGGGCTCCGGTCCTGTCTCCGGCTGCGGCTGCGGCTCCGTGAGGTGCGCCTCGGGGGCGAGAGCCGTCGCGGGGTCGGGCTGCGGAGACCCGTCGTGGGCGGCGGCGGGCTGCGGGGCGTCCGGGGCGTGGGACACCGGGTCCGCGATGTGAGCCGCGGTGGGGATCAGGTGCTCCGGCTCGGGGTCGGGCTCGGGCTGGTTCTCCGGCTCCGCGTCCGCCGTCGGCCGGGTCTGCGGCTGCGGGGCGTCGCAGGCCGGTTCGTCGGGCTGCTGCTCGGCGGCCGCGGGGTCCGCCTGCGCAACGACCGGCTCGGCCACGGCGTCCGCGCTCTGCACGTGCCCGGCTTCCGGGACCTCGGGGGCGGACTCCGCCGGCTCCGGCGTTTCGGCCGCTGCCTCGGTCACGGCCTCGGCGGGCTGCGGAGCCTCGGCCTGTTCGGCTTCTCCGCCCGGGGCGGACTCGGCCTCCGGGGCCGGGGCGGGCTCGGGCTCGGCGACCTGCACGGCCTCCGGGACGGGAGGCGCGTCGGCGGCCGGGACGCTCTCCGCCGGCGTCTGCGGAGCCGGGGCAGGCGCGTCGGCGGGGCCGGCGTCCGAGGCGTGGGCCTCGGGCTGAGGCTGAGGCTCGGGCTCCTCGGCGGCTTCCGCCGCGGGGGCCTCCTCGGCGGAGTCCGGCGTCTGCGTCACGTCGGCCACCGGCTCGGCGGGCTCGACGGCCTCGGCGGGCTCAACGGCCCCTGCAGGCTCGGCGGGTTCGACGGGGCCGACCGCCTCGGCGGCACTGTGCCCGCCCGGCTCGGCGACTTCCGGCGTGAGGGACGCCGCCGCGGCGCCCTCGTCCGCCGGCAGCGAGGGCGCCGGCTCCACGGGGGCGTCCGCCGACCCGTCACCCCCGGCCAGGGCCGCGTCCGCAGCCTCGGCGAGGTCCTGACCGGCCTCCGCCATCATGGCGGCGCCCAGCAGCTCGCCGGGGTCGACGACCCCGTACGACCCGGTGGACGACGTCTGCGGCGAGGCGGGCTCGGGTTCGGCCGTGTGCTCGGCGTCGGGTTCCTGCGGGGCGGTCGCGGCGATCGCCTCGGTCGCCACCCGCGCCACCACGGCCTGGGCCACGCCCGCGACTTCGCCCTGCTGCTGCGCCGCGACCGGGGCCGGCACGTCCGCCTGCGCGGTCGTCACCCCGGACATGGCAGGCGTCTGCGCCGTGGCCTGTGCGGCGCCCCAGGGCGACGCGCCCTGCAGCGGCATCTCGCGCAGCTGCGGCACGTCGAGGTACTCGGGTCCGGACGCGGACGGGCCGGGCTGGCGGACCGGCGCGCCCGCGGGACCGCGATCGGCGAGGGAGCGGACCGGGCTGGCGGAGGCGTCGGGGATCGGCGGTCCGAGGTGCAGGGGGCGGCGCGGGGCCGCCTGGGGCGCGGACGCGCCGGGCAGGCGGACGGCGCTGAGGTCGACCGAGCCGCTGTCGCGGCCGTCCGTCTCGTGCGGGCCGGGCTCGTGCACCGCCTCGACCACCGGCTCCGGGGCCGGCGGGGCCACCTCGTTGCCCCATGCACTCTGGGCGCCCGGCAGCAGCAACAGGTCTTCGTCCTCGGCGGGGGACTCGGAGAGGTAGGCGTACGCACCGTGCGCGGAGGCGCCCGGCTGCTCCACCATGCCTGCGTTCTCCGGCAGCGCCTCGCCCGGGACCTGGCCGGTGTCGGTCATGCGTACCCCTCGCCCATCGGTTAGTGCTCCTACGACCAGCTCGCCCGGAGCGGCGCACCGACCGCCCCGCAGTGAGAACGAGCGTCCGTGCCCAGCGGCACGAACGACCCGCTCGAAAAAGCGACAAAGCCATACAGTGGCATTGTCCCGGCCGTCGTGTCGTCGCGACAGCTTGATCCGCGACGCTCCGCTGTGGACTGCGCCACGTTGCGCGTCCTCCGGTTCTGCCGTACCACACCCAGCCCAAAAGGGAGGTGTTTTCCGGACATTGACCGATGAAGCGCCGGGTGACCGAAAGCGGTACGACGATCGGCCAGCCTACCGCGCGCGGTACGACAACAGGATCACCGGGCGGGCGAACCGGGCCGCGGTCCGCGGTCCGCGAGAACCCCCGTGAGCAGGAACGCGACGCTCCGCTCCGTCTCCGTCCAGGCCCTGGTGTCGAGTTCGACGGCCTGCACGAGGGCGCACTCGACGCGGTAACCGTGCTCGGTCAGGTCGCGGCCCACGAGTTCGGCGGAGTCCCGGGTGGCCGCGTGGGCGACGACGCGCTGCGGGCGGCGGTCGGCGACCGCGGAGACGACGGCCGCTCCCCCGCCGCCGACCCGGACGACGTCCGGTTCGGGCAGGTTCTCCAGCACGTGCGGGGCGTCGCCGCGGACGATCTGGAGCTGGACTCCGTGTCGACGCGCGGCGGCGTCGGTGCGGGCGCAGGCCAGCATGTCCCGGTCGACGGCGATGACGGCGGCCCCCGCCCGCGCGGCCTCGGTGGCGAAGGCGCCGCTGCCGCAGCCGATGTCCCAGACGAGGTCCCCCGTCCGCGGCCCGAGATGGGCGAGTTGGGCCGCGCGCAGCAGCGGCGCCTCCCCCTCGCCCAGCCCTCCGCCGTAGGCGTCGGCCGGCAGGGTCCAGCCGCGCGGGCCGGCGCCCGGGTCACGGCCGGCGATCCAGCCGCCGTCCCCGGCCGTCGCCGGGCCGGCGGGGCCGATGACGATGACGACGTTGGGGTCGCGCCAGGTGTGGTCGGCCGCCTTGTCGGAGGTGACGACGCTGACCTGCTCGCGGGCGGTGCCGAGTTCCTCGCAGACCACGAAGGTGCGGTGCACGCCCTCCATGAGCAGGCCGAGCTCGGCGGGACCGGCGCCCGGGGAGGTGAGGACGGCGACCTTGGCGTGGGCGCGGCAGACGTTGACCGCCCGGCGCAGGGTGCGCCGGTGGGCGACGACCACCTGGGCGTCGTCCCAGGGCATGCCGGCGCGGGCGAAGGCGGCGGCGACGGCGGACACCGCCGGCACGACCTCGACCTCCAGGCCGAACTCGGGGGCGCGCAGGGTCCGTACGACGCCGAAGAAGCCCGGGTCGCCGTCGGCGAGGACGACGGCGGTGCCGCGGTGGCCGGTGATGCGGCGGGCGGCGAGGGCGACGCTGCCGAGCCGGATGCGTTCCGCGCCGGGCGGCACCTCGGGCAGCGCCAGGTGGTGGGCGGCGCCGGCCACCAGCGTGGCGGCGCTCAGAGCGGAGCGGGCCGCGTCGGTCAGCGGCGAGCCGTCCCAGCCGATCACCGTGACGCGGTCGGCCATCTCGTCAGTCCCCCCGGGTTCACGCAGGCAGCGGGCTCCGTGAGGGTACCTGGTCGGCGGGCGGGGGCGACGGCGGTGACACCTGGGGCGAGGTCAGTTCCAGTCGGCGTACGACGTGAATCCGCCGCTCTCCGCGAAGTGCTCGCCGCCGCCGTCGAGGTCCTCCGGGAGGAGGCTGTAGACGATGTAGTCGGTGCGCACCTCGTTCCAGGATCCGTCCGCGGTGCGGGCGCGCGCTATGCAGGCGCCGCGCAGCACGCCCTCGCTGATGCAGCCGATCTTCTGCGCCACCTGCTGGGCGGCGGTGTTGTCGGCGGCCGTGCGCAGCTCGATGCGCTCGAACTTCTGGTCGGTGAACAGCCATTGGGCGGTCGCGAGCGCAGCCTCGGAGGCGTAGCCCTCGCCGCGCGCCCAGGGGGCGATGATGTACGACAGTTCGGTGGAACGGACATGCCAGTCGGTCTTGGCGAGCCGGACGAGGCCGACCAGGCGCTGGGTCAGGAACTCGGTGACAGCGAGGTCGAGGCCGCGTCCCGCGGTGCGTTCGTCGGGCGCGCACTGGGCGATCCAGCGCCGGGCGGCCGCCTCGTCGAAGGGCTGGGGCACGGCGGTCCAGGCCGTGACCTGCTCGTCGTTCATCATGTCGGCCAGGGCGGTCACGTCGTCCTCGTCGAGGGGACGCAGCACCAACCGCTCCGTGCTGATGGAGATGTTGGGGAAGGTGCTCGTCATGCGCCGCTCCGTAACCTTCGGGACCTCGGGTGACACCTGCCGCCCCGTCAGGGCCGGCTGAACTGCCCAGCATGCAGCATGTCGGCCCGGAACCCCACCACGGGGTCCGCACCGGGTGAAAGCGCGGACCCCGTGCGTGTGCGTCGGAGGCTCGGGTCAGAAGGCCGCGACGACGGCTCCGTCGTACTTGTCCTCGATGAACTTCCTCACCTCGGGCGAGGTGAGCAGCCCGGCCAGCTTCTTCACGCGCGGGTCGCCCTCGTCGCCCTTCTTCACGGCGAGGAAGTTGGCGTACGGGTTGCCCTTCGCGGACTCCGCCACCAGGGCGTCCTTCGCCGGGCTGAGGTCGGCCTCCAGCGCGTAGTTGCCGTTGATGACGGCGGCGTCGACGTCGGAGAGGGAGCGCGGCAGCTGCGCCGCCTCGAGCTCCTTGAACTTCAGGCCCCTGGGGTTGGAGGCGACGTCCTTGGGGGTCGCGTCGTAGCCGACGCCGGGCTTCAGCCCGATGAGGCCGCCCGCCTCCAGGAGCTTCAGCGCGCGGGCCTCGTTGGTGGTGTCGTTCGGCAGGGCGACGGTGGCGCCCTTCTCCAGGGCGTCGAGCTTCTTGACGCTGCGGGAGTACAGGCCCAGCGGCTCGAGGTGCACCGTGGCGCCGGGCACGGCGACGATGTCGGTGCCGTTCTTCTTGTCGAAGTCGTCGAGGTACGGCTGGTGCTGGAAGTAGTTGGCGTCGACCTCGCCCTGCTGGACCGCCGTGTTGGGCGTGACGTAGTCCGTGAACTCCTTGACCTCGAGCTTGAGGCCGGCCTTGGCCGCGAGGTTGTCCTTGATGTAGTCGAGGATCTCGCCCTGGGGAGTGGGGGTGGCGGCGACGGTCAGCGTGGCGTTCGCGTCGGCGCCGGAGTCCTTGTCCGAGCCGCAGGCGGTGAGTCCGAGGGTGAGGGCTCCGGCGGCGAGGACGGCAGTAGCGATCTTGGCGGTGTTACGCACGAAAAGTGCCTTTCCTGAGGGTGGTGCGGCCCCGCTCGGGTGGTGCGGGGAGTCTGATGTCGGCCCGTGGAGGGCTCAGGCGACCTTGCCGACGTCGGCGGCCGCCGGCTCGTTCGCCTTCAGCAGGCGGAGCTTGGGGGCGGGGCCCGAGCCGCCGCCGCGGCGGTGCAGGGAGCGGGCCGTGAAGTCGCCCGCGAACTGGATGAGCGAGATGACGACGGCGAGGATCGCCACCGTGACCCACATCAGTTCGGTCTGGAAGCGCTGGTAGCCGTAGCGGATGGCGATGTCGCCGAGTCCGCCGGCGCCGACGGTCCCGGCCATGGCGGAGTAGCCGATGAGGGTGACGACCGTGGTCGTGGCGCCGGCGACGAGGGAGGGCAGGGACTCCGGGACGAGGACCTTGCGCACGATCGTCCAGGTGCCGCCGCCCATCGACTGCACGGCCTCGACGAGCCCGCCGTCCACTTCGCGGACAGCCGTCTCGACCAGACGCGCGAAGAACGGGATGGCGCCGATGGCGAGAGGCACGATCGCGGCGTCACGGCCGATGGTGGTGCCGGTGACGGTGCGCGTGAAGTCCATCAGCGCCACCATCAGGATGATGAACGGCATCGAGCGGGCGACGTTCACGATCTGCCCGATGACCTTGTTGGCGAAGACGTTCTGGAGCAGACCGCCGCGGTCGGTCAGGACCAGCAGGACGCCCAGCGGGAGGCCGCCGGCGACGGCGACGAGGGTGGACCAGCCGACCATGTAGAAGGTGTCCCCACAGGCCTGCGTCAGCAGGGGCTGCATCTCCGACCAGGTCACTTGACGCCTCCCTCGATGAGCGCGGGTTCCTGGGGCGCTCGGTCCACGACGTCGATCTGCAGGCCCTGTTCGCGCAGGAAGCCGATGGGCACGACGTTGTCCTCGTAGCGGCCGGGCAGCTCGATGCGCATCCGGCCGATCTGGAGGCCGCCGACGGTGTCGACCGCGGCGCCGAGGATCGATATGTCGATGTTGTAGGTGCGCGACAGCTGGGAGATGACGGGCTGGGTGGCGGCCTCTCCGTGGAAGGTGACGTCGACGACGGTGCGGTCGTGGCCGCTCGCCTCGCCGCCGACCGGGAAGAGCGCGGCGGCCAGTTCGGAGCCCGGGGCGGCGAGCAGTTCGCTGACCGTGCCGGACTCGACGAGCCTGCCGTGCTCCATGAGCGCGGCGGAGTCGCAGATCGACTTCACCACGTCCATCTCGTGCGTGATGAGCAGGACGGTCAGGCCCAGCTGCCGGTTGAGGTCGCGCAGCAGCTGGAGGATCGAGCGGGTGGTCTCCGGGTCGAGTGCGCTGGTCGCCTCGTCGGAGAGCAGCACCTTCGGGTCGCCGGCGAGTGCGCGGGCGATGCCGACGCGCTGCTTCTGACCGCCGGACAGCTGTGCCGGGTAGGCCTTCGCCTGACCGGCGAGCCCGACCAGGTCGAGCAGCTCCAGCGCCTTGCGGGATCGTTCCCTCCCGGAGGAGCCGAGGATCTCCAGCGGCAGTTCGACGTTGTCCTGCACGGTCCGCGAGGACAGCAGGTTGAAGTGCTGGAAGACCATGCCGATCCGGCTGCGCGCCTGTCGCAGCTCCCGTCCGGCGCGGGGCCCCCGCCCGGCGAGCGCGGTGAGGTCCCGCCCGTCGACGGTGACCGTGCCCGCGGTGGGGCGCTCCAGGAGGTTGACGCAGCGGATGAGCGAGGACTTTCCGGCGCCGGAACGGCCGATGACGCCGTACACCTCGCCTTCGCGTACGTGCAGGTCGACGCCGTCGAGGGCGGTGACCTCACGGCCGCGCGAGCGGTAGACCTTGGTCAGGCCCGTGGTGGTGATCACGTGGGGTTTCCGTCACTGTCGAGTGCGCGGGCGTGGGTGTGCCCGGGCGCACGGATGCGGGCTGTCAGGACGCGACACGGTTCTCGCCGTGGCGGAAGGAACCGGGGAGAGACATGTGCGCGGGGCGCGGCTCAGCTCACGTACGGCGGGCATGCGGCGTACGGACCTGCCACGGCGTCTCGCTTCGGGGCGCGAGCTCGGGGGTGGTGCGGGGGCCCTCTAGAAGGCGCACATTCGACACAGACAACGAGCACCGGGCGTCATGGTCGCCTCGGTCGCGCGGATGCGGCTGCTCGTCGTGGTCATGAGCATCAGTAAAGCAGACGTACGGTCCTGACCGAGACCCGCCTGTCCGGATGCTGGACAGACATGGACAGCGGTCGGCGCCCCCGACCCGCACCCGGGGATCTCCGCGCACACGCCGGTGACCAGCGGCAACGGGGCGAACAGGTCCCGGAGTCCGCGGTCGGCGCCCGGTCGCGGGCCCGGCGGGCTGTGGCCGACGCCACGGCTGCGCCACCGGCCCCGCGGGTCCGCGGGGCCGACCGCGGGGTGTCTGTTACGCCGTAATAGGGTCGCTGCATGCTTGATGCCCTGACGGCGGCGACCGGCGTCGCCGCGTTGCTGCTCGCCGCCTGGTGCGGCTGGGCCGCCTACCGCGACCAGCCGACGAAGGACTGGCACTTCATCGGGATGGCCGTGGTCTCCCTGCTGGCCACGGTCCAGCTCGTGATCGGGATCGTCCAGCTGGCGCGGGGCGAGAAGCCGGAGCAGGGCACGACGCTTTTCGTGGCGTATCTTCTGGGCGCGTTCGCGTGCGTGCCGACGGCGGGGTTCATGTCGCTGGCCGAGCGGACCCGCTGGGGTTCGGTGACGGTCGCCGCGGGCGGCGTGGTCCTCGCCGTGCTCGAGGTGCGGCTCTTCGACATCTGGGGAGGCTGAGATGACGGCGGTGCAGGAGAAGCCGGACCGGCTGATCAGCGGGCCCGGGATGCTGCTGGTGTGGTTCTACGGCGTGATGGTGGTCGGGGCGGTGTCCCGGTCGGCGTACGAGATCGCCGCGCACTTCGACCGGGCGCCGCTGTCGTACACGCTGTCGGCGGTGGCGGGCGTGGTGTACGGCTTCATCACGTACTCGCTGGTGCGCGGCGGCGAGACGGCCCGCAGGGCGGCGCGGCTGTGCTGCGCCGCCGAACTCGCGGGCGTGCTGATCGTCGGGACCTGGACCCTGGTCCAGCCGTCCGCCTTCCCCGAGCCGACCGTGTGGTCCGACTTCGGGATGGGGTACGTGTTCATCCCCGTGCTGCTGCCGGTGTCGGCTCTGTACTGGCTGCGCACGTCCCGGACGGCTACGCCGTAGCGGCGTACTCGCCGGCCTGCTTCTCCAGGACGATCATCGGCACGCCGTCCGTGCCCTGGGAGGTGCCGACCGTCTCGTAGCCGACGCGGCGGTAGAGGCGGAGGTTGCCCTCGCTGCGGTGGCCGGCGAAGAGACGGAACTTCTTGGCGCCGCGCTCGCCGCCCAGCGCCGACTCGGCGGCGCGCAGCAGCCGTGCGCCGATGCCGTGCCCCTGAAGGCGGGGATGGACGCAGAGCTTGCCGATGGCGGCGGCGCCGTCCTCGGTGAGGGTGCCGCGTACCGAGCCGACCACCTCGTCGCCCAGCCGGGCCACGAAGACGCAGTCGGTGGCGAGCTCCTGCCGGACCGAGTCGAGGCTCTGCACGAGCGGGGCGATCCGGTAGTTCCCGTACAGCGCGGCTTCGCTCTGGAAGCAGAGGTACTGAAGTCTGAAAATCTGCTCGGCATCCTGCTCGGTCGCCACCGAGATGGTCACGCTCATGCCCATGTGCGCACGCCTCCCGCTCACCTGATCGCCTGTGGTCCCTCACTCCTATCCCCGCACTTCGGGAGCCGCAACCTCCGGTGCGAGCAAACGGCGAAGACATCCCAGACATCTGGAACGTTCCGGTCCGAGACTGCCCTGTGAGATACCCAACTTCCCTGCGATCTCCCGGTAGGTGAGGTCCTCGGGCGAGAGCAGCGCCTGCAGAAGACGCGAGCAGCGGCCGGGCAGCCGGGCCACGGCCTCGCGCAGGGCGCGATGGCGGGCGGCGGTCAGGGCCAGGTGTTCGGGTCCGCGCTCCGCGTCGTCGGCGGGCTCGGCCTCGTACGGCTGTTCATGACGGGTGGTGCGGCGGGTGCGGCGGACCTCCGCCCGGACGGCCCGGCGCAGCCAGCCCTCGGGATCGCGGGGCGGGCCGTCGGCGGCGAGGCGTTCGAGCAGGCGGAGCCAGACCGCCTGCTCCAGGTCACCGGGGTCGGCGCCGGCCGCCGGGGCCTCCGCGGAGGCCTCCGCGCTGAGCAGCGGGTGCAGGGAGGCGAGCAAGTCGGGGGTCATATGCCCCACGATGCGGCGGCCCGGGCGGTCGGTTGCCCGGGCCGCCGACTGTCACCCCAACGAGGAATCAGCCGTTGACGAAGTCCGCGCGGGCCAGCACTCCGGTGTCCGGGTTGTCCGTGAAGACCCCGTCGATACCGGTCGCGAAGTAGGTGCGGAACGCGCCGAAGGGGTCGCCGTAGGCGTCCGGGTCCGAGCCCTTGCGGAAGTCGGCGGGCAGGAAGGGGTTCTCGTTGCGCATCGTGTACGGGTGCAGGATCAGGCCGACCGCGTGGGCGTCCTTCACCAGGGTGGTCGGCGTGGTCAGCCTGCCGGCCGCGTCCTTGGGGATGACCAGGTCGAGGGTGGGTCCGATGCCCTGCGCGTACCCGGCGATCTCCCGCAGGCCGGCCCGCGTGACGAGGTCGGCGACGGTGCGCGGGTCGCCCGTCTCGACGAAGTCCCAGGGGCGGGAGGCGGCGGTGGACAGCAGCACGACGAGCGGGTTGTCGACCAGCTTGTTCAGGCGCTGGATGCTGGTCGGCTCGAACGACTGCAGGACGACCGGCGAGTTCTTCCTGTCCTTGCCGTACTTGTGCAGCAGCTTGGCGACCCGCTCCTCCAGGCCCAGGCCCTGCTTGCGGAAGTAGGTGGGGTGCTTGGTCTCGGGGTAGATCCAGACCTGCTTGCCGCGCTTACGGGTCTGCTCGTCCTGCCACTTCAGGACCTCCTCGAAGGTGGGGATCCCCCAGCGGCCGTCGTAGAGCGTGTTGTGCGGGCGGTTGGCCGGGATGCGCTCGATCGCCCGCAGTCTCTTCAGCTCGGCGAGCGTGAAGTCCTCGGTGAACCAACCGGTGGTGGGGACGCCGTCGAGCACCTTCGTCGTGCGGCGGTCGGCGAACTCGGGGTGGGCGGCGACGTCCGTCGTGCCGCCGATCTCCGGCTCGTGCCGGCAGACGAGGTGGCCGTCCCGGGTGGGGACGAGGTCGCCGGCCTCGACGATGTCGGCGCCCAGGTCGAGGGCCAGCTGGTAGGAGCCGAAGGTGTGCTCGGGGCGGTAGCCGCTGGCGCCGCGATGACCGATGACCGTGGGCACCGGAAGGCTCTTGAGGCCTCCTCCTCCGTGGCGTGCCTCGGCGGCCGACGCCGTGCCGGACAGACCGAGCACACCTCCGGCGCCGAGCACGGCCGCGCCGAGGAGCGCCCGTCGCCCGGTGCCGCCCGTGCGCGCCTGCTCGTGCGACTCCTGCGTGTCCTGCGTTCCCATGAGGGGCCTCCCAGCCGTCGGCTCGTCCGTGCGGGCCGATGGTAGGGGCGTGTACATGACCTCCGGGAGACCTCGGCCCCAACACGCGGAGGACGGCGGACGGCACGTGGTGTACGCCGGGCGCGTGAGGTCGCCTACGCCGGATGCGGTCGGCGCGGTACGCCGAGGTGACGGGTCGTCGGGGACGGGGGATTCGGCGCGGGCGGCCGGGATACCCGCTCGGAACCGGGCACGGTGACGCCCGGCGACGGCAGGCGAGGGGCGTCGTCCGGGCTGCGGCCAGGGCTGCGGAGAGGCCCGGGCTCTTCCCCGGCCCCTCTCCGGGTGCGGGGCGGTCCTCCTCGTTCCGTCCGGATGACGGGTGGGCTACGGGCGGGCGGCGATGCGGCCGTACAGGTAAACAAACGTCAACAGTGCGTAAGACCTGGGTGACCCGATGTGCGTCCGCCCCCGGCGCGCGAGTATCGTCCTCACCTGCACAGACTCATACCGTTTTCCCTTGACATCGGAGGGCTCGTTGTCGCGCTTCGCGCTCATCAAGGCAGTGCTCGGACCGGTCATGCGCCTGATGTTCCGCCCCCGGGTCGAGGGCGCGGAGCACATCCCCGGCGACGGCCCCGTGATCCTGGCGGGCAATCACCTCACGTTCATCGACTCGATGATCCTGCCGCTGGTGTGCGACCGACAGGTCTTCTTCATCGGCAAGGACGAGTACGTCACCGGCAGGAGCCTCAAGGGCCGGCTGATGGCCTGGTTCTTCACCGGGGTCGGCATGATCCCGGTGGACCGGGACGGCGGCCGCGGCGGCGTCGCCGCGCTGATGACCGGACGCCGCGTCCTGGAGGAGGGCAAGGTCTTCGGGATCTACCCCGAGGGGACGCGCTCCCCCGACGGCCGTCTCTACCGGGGCCGCACCGGCATCGCGCGGCTGACGCTGATGACGGGCGCTCCCGTCGTGCCGTTCGCGATGATCGGCACGGACAAGCTGCAGCCGGGCGGAGCGGGCATGCCCCGTCCGGGCCGGGTGACCGTCCGGTTCGGCGAGGCGATGGAGTTCTCCCGTTACGACGGGATGGACCGGGACCGCTATGTGCTGCGGGCCGTCACCGACTCCGTGATGACCGAGGTCATGCGGCTGTCGGGCCAGGAGTACGTGGACATGTACGCCACCAAGGCCAAGGCGGCGTAACCCCTCCGGGCGGGATGCGCCCTGCGGTGCGGGCGCGCCGGGGCAGCGTGGCGCGATCGCCCGAGCCGCCCGGCCCCCGGCCCTGCCGGGTCACCTGGGGACGCCGTTCCGCGGGCCGGGTGACGTGCGGTCGCCGTTCCGCGGGCCGGCTCGCTCAGCCCGCGGTCTCCAGGCGCTGTCCCCTGAGCAGGAACCACGCCGCCACGGCCGCCGCCAGCAGGACCGCCGCGCCCACTCCGGACGCCACCGCGAGGCCGTCGACGAACGCCTCGCGGGCCGATGCGAGCATCTGCGCCCCCTCGGCCGGTGGCAGGTGCCCCGCCGCCTCCACGGCCCCGCCCAACGACTCGTGCGCCTCCTGCGGCGTGCCAGCCGGGGCCGCGAAGCCCCGGTAGACACCGGTCACGATCGAGCCGAGCAGGGCGATGCCGAGCGCCGCGCCCAGTTCGTACGCCGTCTCGGAGACGGCCGAGGCCGCGCCCGCCTGGTTCTTCGGCACCGAGCCCAGGATGACGTCCGCGGTCACCGTGAAGGAGAACCCGGCGCCCACGCCCACCACCAGCAGGGCCGCGCCCAGCACGGGATAGCCGGTGGTCCCGGTGACCGTCGTCAGCGCGGCCAGCGCCAGGCCGATCGCCGCGAGCCCGCCGGAGACCACGGCCCGCACCGAGAAGCGGCGCGCCACGCGGCCCGCCAGCAGACCGGCCGTCACCGCTCCCACCGCCGCGGGCAGTTCGGCCAGCCCCGCCTCCAGGGGCCGCCTGCCCTGCACCGACTGCAGGTACTGGGAGAGGAAGAACACCAGGCCGGACATGCCGAGCACGGTCAGCAGGTCGGCCAGCACGGCACCGCTGAAACCGCGCCTGCGGAACAGCCGCATGTCCAGCAGCGGGACGGGCAGCGCGAACTGACGCCGCACGAAGCCCCACAGCGCCGTGCCGCCCAGCACGGCCGCGGCCAGGGTCTCCCAGCTCGGGCCGTGGCCGGCGACCTCCTTCACGGCGTACACGACGGCGATCACGCCGACCAGCGACAGCGTCACGCTGATCAGGTCCCAGGGACCGTGGTCGGGGTTCCTGGACTCGGGCAGCGTCTTCACGCCGACCACCACGAGCACCACCATGACGGGCAGGTTGATGAGGAAGACCGACCCCCACCAGAAGTGCTCGAGGAGGAAGCCGCCCACGATCGGGCCGACCGCGGTGCCCGCCGAGGCCGTCGCGCCCCAGACGCCGACCGCCAGACTGCGTTCGCGCGGGTCGTGGAAGAGGTTGCGGATCAGGGCGAGGGTGGCCGGCATGAGGGTCGCTCCGGCCACGCCCAGCAGGGCGCGCGCCGCGATCATCGTCTCCGGGGAGGTCGCGTAGGCGTTGAGGACCGAGATCAGGCCGAAGGCGGTGGCGCCGAGGAGCAGGATCCGCTTGCGGCCGATGCGGTCGCCGAGGCTGCCCATCGAGACGAGCAGACCGGCGATGACGAACGAGTAGACGTCGCCGATCCAGAGCAGCTGCGCTCCGGAGGGTTCGAGGTCCTCGCTGATGTACGGGGTCGCGAGACCGAGGACGGTCGCGTCGACGGCCACCAGCAGCACGGCGAGCACGAGGACGGAGAGCGCCAGCCAACGGTCGGGGCGCTTCACCGCCCCGGTCGTGGTCGCAGGCTGCAGGGTGCTGGTCATGGTTCCTCTGTTCGTGAGCTGGGTCGGGCAGTGGGGTGCCGAGCGGTGGCGGTGCCGTGCGGGTGGCGGTGTGGAGCGGTGGCGGCGCCGAGCGGTGTGGCCCTAGTGGCGCAGTGCGCCGCCGAGCAGCAGCTCGGTGATCATGTGGGTGAAGTCCTTGCCGGCGACCCGGCCCTCGGAGACCGCCCAGGCTCCCGAGGCCAGCAGGCCGTAGAGCGCCTCCGTGAGCCAGGCGGGGGTCAGGTCGATGCGGAACTCGCCGTCGGCCTGGCCGCGCCGGAACAGGGCGGCGATGCGCTCGTCGATCCGGGTCCAGCCCGGATTCTGCTGCTCGCCCTCGAAGAGCTGGTTCTCGGTGTAGAGGAAGGCGAGCAGGGCGGCGGCCGGTTCGATCTCCCGCACGAGCCGGCGTACGGCGTCGGCGGCCGGGCCTTCGTCCGGTCGGGCCGCCTCCAGGGCGGCCTCGCACTCCGCGATCCCGAGGGACTCCAGGGCGCGCACGAGCGCGTCGCGCCCGGCGAACTGGCGGTGCAGCGTGGCCCGGCTGATCCCGGCGGCCTTGGCGACCTCGTCCATCGTCGCGGTGGATTTTCGGGTCAGCAGGGCCGCGGCAGTGCGCAGCACGTGGTCACGGTCGACAGCCATGAGACAAGAGTAGCCCATGTGAGACATTCATGTCTCATTCTGGGAGTGTGCGGCTCTGTGACGCGACGGGAGCGAGGGCCCGCTCGACGCAGTCAGCTCAGTGCCAGGGCAGTCGGCTGCGCCGCTCCCAGTAGGCCTGCGGGTCCTCCGACAGCACGTCCAGCCGGTCCAGCTGGTCGTCGTCGAGGTCGACGACCGCCGCGTGCAGGTTGGACGCGAGCTGGGCGGCCGTCGCCGCGCCGGAGAGGACGACGCCGGCCCAGGGCCGGCGCAGGATCACGGCGAGGGCGACGGCGTCACACTCCAGGCCCGTCTCCTGCGCCACCGACCTGAGGACGTCGGGTGCGGCCGGACCGGCGAGACGCCCGTTGGCCATGCCCTCCTTCACGATCACCGTGAGTCCGGCTTCGCGGGCCTCGGCGAGGGCCGGGCCGGCCGAGGTCTCCAGGAGGTTGTACGTCGACTGGACGGTGCGGAAGAGGGGCTCGCCGTCGACCGTCACGGCGAGCGCGGCGCGGATGGCGTCGGCCTGGGCGGGACCGCTGGTGGAGAAGCCGACCGTGCGGCCGCGCGCGGCGGCCTCCGCCAGTTTCGCGTGCAGTTCCTTGTCGGTGAGGGCCGGGCTGTCCGGGGTCACCGAGTGGATCTGGTAGAGGTCGAGCCGGTCGCCGAGCAGGCCTTCCGTCTCCCGGCGCTGGCGTTCGTAGGTGGCGAGCCCGTGGTCCTTGACCTCGTGCGTCTCGGCGTCCGTCGACCAGTCGGCCGTGTAGGTGTACCCCCATTTGCTGCCCACGACGACGTCGTCGACGTCGGGGCGGGCGGCGAGCCAGCCGGCCAGGAACTCCTCGGAGCGGCCGTACGAGCGGGCCGCGTCGAAGTAGCGGACGCCCTGGGCGTAGGCGGCGTCCAGGAGTTCGTGCGTACGGGCGCGGAGGGCCTCCACGCTGCGGTCGCGCGGGAGGTCCCGGTCGCGGCCGAGGTTGAGGTAGCCGGGGCGGCCGACGGCGGCGAGTCCGAAGCCGATGTGGCAGGTGGGGGTGGTCGCTGCAGCGAGGCGGGCGAAGGGCATCGCGGGCTCCGTTCGGTCGGCTCCGGTACGGCTGACGACCAACGTAACCCGCGACGGCGTCCCCTCCGGCGCGCGGGGCGGGCGGAACTTCCGCGTGTGCGGGACGTGCGGGACGTCCGCGCGGGCGGGCCCGTGCCGGACGTCCGTGTGCCGGGCGCGGTGGCAGGGGGCCCGGGGCAGCGCCGTGGCAGGGGCCCGGGGCAGCGCGGAAGCGGCGCGATCGGCGCGGACCCCGCACCCCGACGGGGCGACGCCGCCCAGGCGTCAGTGCTTGGGCGACGCCGCCCAGGCGTCAGTGCTTGGCGGTGGCCCAGTCGTGCTGTGCCCGCACGTTCGCCTTCACCTCGGCCAGCTGGACCGCGACCGCGCTCGGGGCGGTGCCGCCCCGGCCGTTGCGGGAGGCCAGCGCGCCCGGGACGTTCAGGACCGAGCGGACCTCGGGGGTCAGATGGGCGCTGATCTTCGCGAACTGGTCGTCCGTCAGCTCGTCCAGCTCCTTGCCCTCGGCCTCCGCCGCCTTGACGCACTCTCCGGCGACCTCGTGCGCGACACGGAACGGCACACCCTGCTTGACGAGCCACTCGGCGATGTCGGTGGCGAGCGAGAAGCCGGCCGGGGCCAGTTCCTCCATGCGCTCACGGTGCACGGTCAGGGTGGCGACCATGCCGGTGAAGGCCGGAAGCAGCACCTCGAGCTGGTCGCAGGAGTCGAAGACCGGCTCCTTGTCCTCCTGGAGGTCGCGGTTGTAGGCGAGCGGGAGGGCTTTGAGGGTGGCCATCAGCCCGGTCAGATTGCCGATCAGACGGCCGGACTTGCCGCGCGCCAGCTCCGCGATGTCGGGGTTCTTCTTCTGCGGCATGATCGACGAGCCCGTGGAGAAGGCGTCGTGCAGCGTCACGAAGGAGAACTCCTTCGTGTTCCAGATGATGATCTCCTCGGCGATCCGGGAGAGGTTCACGCCGATCATCGCGGTGATGAAGGCGAACTCCGCGACGAAGTCCCGCGAGGCGGTGCCGTCGATGGAGTTGCCGACGCTGCCGTGCTCGAAGCCGAGTTCCTCGGCCACGGCCTCCGGGTCCAGGCCGAGGGAGGAGCCCGCCAGGGCGCCCGAGCCGTACGGCGAGACGGCCGTGCGCTCGTCCCACTGACGCAGCCGCTCGGCGTCCCGGGAGAGGGACTGCACATGGGCGAGGACGTGGTGGGCGAAGAGGACCGGCTGGGCGTGCTGGAGGTGGGTGCGGCCCGGCATGGCCACGTCCGGATGGGCCTCCGCCAGGCCGACCAGCGCGTCCTGGAGATCGGCGATCAGCCCGCCGACGATCCGGGCGTGGTCGCGCAGGTACATCCGGAAGAGGGTGGCGATCTGGTCGTTGCGGGAGCGGCCGGCGCGCAGTTTGCCGCCGAGGTCGGGACCGACGCGCTCGAGGAGACCGCGCTCCAGGGCGGTGTGTACGTCCTCGTCGGCGATCGTGCCCACGAAGGAGCCGTCGGCGACGTCCGCCTCGAGCTTCCCCAGGCCCGCGATCATCCGGCTCAGTTCGTCCTCGGTGAGCAGGCCCGCCTTGTGCAGCACGCGCGCATGGGCGCGGGAACCGGCGATGTCGTAGGGAGCGAGCCGCCAGTCGAAGTGGACGGACGCGGACAGCTTCGCCAGGGCCTCGGCGGGACCGTCGGCGAAACGACCGCCCCAGAGCCGTACGTCACCGCTGTTGCTGCTCACTTGCGTTGCTCCTCACCGCTGCATTCACCGACCTGCATGATTATGCAGAGGTCTGCATGATTCGTCAATCCGACCGCCCGGAGCGGCGGCCCGGACGACTTGCGAAGACTTTTTGAAGACACCTTGAACAACGGCAACCGCTTACCCGTACTCACCGCTGAACGCCGGCCGCGTCGAACAATCCCACTCCTGACCCAAGTGAGGCATCCGCATGTCCAGGGCTCTTCCGAAGTACAACTCTCGTCGTGTGGTCGTCATCGGCGCGGCCGCCGCTCTGGCCCTGACCGGCGCGGTGGTCGTGAACTCCGCTCTCGCCGGGGAGTCGTCCAAGGGCGCTGCGACCAACGCCCAGACGCTGGCCGCCGGTCCCGGCACGATCAGCTGCCCCGACGTGGCGTCGCAGCTGCCCGCGGTCCCCGCCACCGCCAAGGCCGAGGTCGACCGCAACCTCGCCCTCCTCCAGACGCAGATCAACGAGGCCAACACCCGCCTGCAGAACACCGTCGGCCAGGGCGGCCCCAACTTCGTCCAGAACGCGATCCTCGGCCCGCTGAAGGACAAGCGCACCTCGACGATCGACCGCATCGCCATCTCGATCGGCCGCAAGGGCACCAAGCCGCAGGGCCTCAACGCCCTCGCCGCCTGCACGCTGAACGCGGGCGGCGCGGCCGCCCCGGCGGCGGGCAACGCGGGCAACAACGGCAACCAGGGGAACAACGGAAACAAGGGGAACCAGGGCAACCAGGGCAACCAGGGCAACCAGGGGAACAACGGAAACAAGGGGAACGCGGGCAACGCCGGAAACGCGGGCAACGCCAACGGCGTCGGCACGATCACCTGCCCCGACGTGGCGTCGCAGCTGCCCGCGGTCCCCGCCACCGCCAAGGCCGAGGTCGACCGCAACCTCGCCCTCCTCCAGACGCAGATCAACGAGGCCAACACCCGCCTGCAGAACACCGTCGGCCAGGGCGGCCCCAACTTCGTCCAGAACGCGATCCTCGGCCCGCTGCAGGGCAAGCGCGAGTCCACGATCGACCGCATCGCCATCTCGATCGGTCGCAAGGGCACCAAGCCGCAGGGCCTCAACGCCCTCGCCGCCTGCACGCTGAACAAGTGATGTGACATGCGCGGCGGCCACCCCGGGACGGACAGCACCGGCCAGGGGCGGCCGCCGCGGCGCGCAACCACACGCGCGGTCGCACGAGGGGAATGAGATTCCCCTATTTCCTTAGACACACGAAATACTTTCCCGGATACTTCCCCACCATGGGAAAGACCTACGAGCGCATAGACGGAAGGCTCCGTTCGTTCATCGAGGAGCAGCCCCTCTTCTTCACCGCGACCGCGCCCCTGTCCGGCGACGGCACGGTCAACCTCTCCCCCAAGGGCCTCAAGGGCTCGTTCGCCGTGCTCGACGAGCACACCGTGGCCTACCTCGACTTCGCCGGATCCAACGCCGAGACCGTCGCGCACCTGCGCGAGAACGGCCGGATCACGCTGATGTGGTGCGCCTTCCAGGGGCCGCCGAACATCGTGCGGGTGCACGGCCGGGGCGAGCCGGTCTTCCGCGACGACCCCCGCTTCGGCGAACTCCTGGGCCGCTTCCCGGAGATCGACCCGAGCTCGCACGGACTGCGCGCGGTCATCGTGGTGCACGCCGAACTCGTCCGGGACACCTGCGGGTACGCGGTGCCCTTCATGACCTACGACGAGGACCGCGAACTGCACGGCAAGCGCTTCGCCCGGGAGGACGACGTCTCGCTCGGCGCGTACTTCGCCAAGAAGGACCACATCGCCACGAGCATCGACGGACTGCCCGGGCTGCCCCTGCCGCTCCCGCCGCTGCACCCGCTCCCGCCGCCCGCACATCCCGCACATCCCGCACATCCCGCACAGCAGACGGAACAGGCGCAGCAGGCGCGGCCGCCGCGCTGACACACGGCGCTGACACACGGTCGGCCCCTCCCGGACTGCCGGCGACGGTGTGCGCCCATAGCGTCTTCGCATGTCTCCTCGTGCAGCCGCCGGCCTCGCCATCGCCGCCCTGCTCGCGCTCGGCGCGGCCCCCGGGGCCGGCGCGGTCCCGCGTGCCGCGGCGCCGGCGCCGCGTGAGGCGCCCCTGCCCGCGCGCATGGCGGATCCGGGCCCCGGCGCCCAGCTGATCACCGCCCTGGCCCCGGGGGCCGGCTCCGTCGCCGGCGTCGTCGCCTGGTGGGACCTGCGCGACGGGCGATGGGTGCGGGCCGGTTCCGCTCCCGCCCGGTTCGGCGCGAAGGGCCTCGTCGAGGGCGCCGCGCGCCGGCAGGGCGGCAACACGACCCCGACGGGCCTGTACGACCTCCCCTTCGCCTTCGGGGTCCAGGCGCCGCCGAGCGGGACGTCGTACCCGTACCGTCCGGTCCACGAGGACTCCTGGTGGTGCCAGGACAACGCCTCCCGCGCCTACAACCGGTGGACCGAACCGCGCCCGGCAGACTGCCGGGCCGGCGAGTCCGAGCACCTGGTCGCCTATCGCGCCCAGTACGCGCACGCTCTGGTCATCGGCTTCAACTATCGCAAGCCGGTGCGCAATCGCGGCGCGGGGATCTTTCTGCACGTCGACGGGCGCGGGGCGACGGCGGGATGCGTGTCGGTGCCGGCCGCGGCGATGCGGCGGATCCTCGCGTGGGCCAGGCCGGAGGGGCGGCCGCACATCGCGATCGGCACGGCGGGCGGGCCGACCGCGATCACCCGGTACTGAGCCGGGGCGGACTCCGCCCCCGGTGACGGTTACCGGCGGTCACGCCCGCCGGCGGTCCTCCGCGCGGGACTCTCGCCGCAACTGAACGCTGCGCGGCCGTGGCCCGTATCTGAGGGCCAAGGGTCCGCACCCACGGAGGAACAGTGACCACGACGATCGCCGGCGGCCGTGCCGCCCGCCGCCAGACGATGCGCCGCATCCGTCCGCGCCGCTCCCCGGCCGTGCCGCTGTTGATCGCCGTCTGGGCGGGAGCCGCGGGCGTGCTGTGGCTGTGGTGGGACAACACGCCGAACATCGCGGACGACAACAGCAAGATCCTCAACGCGGGGCGGATCACCGGTCTGCTCGCCGGATACCTGATGGCGCTCGTCGTGCTGCAGATGGCCAGGGTGCCGGCGCTGGAGCGCCGGGTGGGCTCGGACCGCGTCGCCCGCTGGCACGCGATGAGCGGCCGGTACACGCTCTGCCTGACGTTCGCGCACGTGTTCCTCATCATGTGGGGATACGCGCTGCAGGCGGGGAAGTCGCTCGGCGACATCGTCTCGCAGACCGTCGACTCGGTGAACCAGCTGCCCGACATGGGCAAGGCCGCCATCGGCACCGGTCTGCTGGTGCTGATCGGCGTGGTGTCCATCGGCCCGGTCCGGCGCAAGATGCCGTACGACACCTGGTACCACATCCACCTGATGACGTACGCGGCCGTGTTCCTGACGTTCTGGCACCAGATCACCACCGGAAACGACTTCGCCGTCGAGCCGACCGCGAAGACCGCCTGGTACGCGCTGTACGGCACGGTCACCGCGTTGGTCGTCTGGTACCGGGTCATCACCCCCGTGCGGCTGAACCTGCGCCACCGCCTGTACGTCGAGGCGGTCATCGAGGAGACGCCGGGCATCGTGTCGGTGCTGATCGGCGGACGCAAGCTGCACCGGATGGGCGCGGAGGCCGGCCAGTTCTTCCGCTGGCGGTTCATGGCGCCGGGGATGCGCATGAGCTCCCACCCCTACTCGCTTTCCGCCGCGCCCCGCCCGGAGCTGCTGCGGATCACCGTCAAGGCGATCGGCGACCACAGCGCCGCGCTGCGCGAGCTGACGCCCGGCACGAAGGTCTGGGCCGAGGGACCCTACGGCGCGATGACGGCGTCCCGGCGCAGCCGCGGCAAGGTGCTGCTGGTGGCCGGCGGGGTCGGCATCACCCCGATGCGGGCGCTGTTCGAGACGCTGCCGGGCGCGGCCGGTGACATCACCCTGCTGTACCGGGCCAACAGCACCCAGGACCTGGCCCTGTGGGACGAGCTGGCGAAGATCGCCGACGAGCGCGGGGCACGGCTGATGTACGCGGTCAACAGCCCCGACGGGGAACGCCCCGACATCTCGGCGGAGTCGCTGCAGCGCAAGATCCCCGACATCGACAGCCACGACGTTTTCATGTGCGGGCCGAACGGCTTCGCCCAGGGCGTGTACGAGGCACTGCGCGGCGCCGGGGTCCCCGCCCGCCGCATCCACCACGAGTCGTTCGAGATGTGAGCGACCCGTACGCACGGGAACCTCGCCACCAACGGGAATCAGGAGCTCAGTAAGCGATGAGGAAGAGTCACCCGCTCCGGCGGGTCGTGCTGGCCACCGCCGCCACCGTGTCCGGGGTCGTGCTGCTGCTGTCGCTGAAGCCCTCGGCCGACCCCGGCGCCACACAGGCGGCCGGGGCGGGCGCCGGCGCCGCGGCGCAGGAGGCCGCCCAGGGCGGTGCGGGCTCGGTCGTGTCGGGAACGATGACCGGTGACGCGGCCCAGACCCAGTACGGGGCCGTGCAGGTCCGTATCACCGTCGTCGAGAACAAGATCACCAAGGCGGAGGCCGTTCAGGCCCCCAAGGGCGGCACCAGCACGCAGAAGACGGAGCTGGCCGTCCCCAAGCTGAACGCCGCGGTGGTCGCCCGGCAGAGCGCGAACATCGACACGGTGTCCGGCGCCACCTACACCAGCGAGGGCTACAAGAAGTCCCTGCAGTCGGCGATCGACAAGGCGAACGCGAGCGCCGGCGCCTCCCAGGGCTCCGGAAGCGCGCAGGCCGCCAGCACGTTCACCGGAGACGCCGCGCAGACGCAGTACGGGGCCGTGCAGGTCCGCATCACGGTGGCCGGCGGCAAGATCACCAAGGCCGAGGCCGTTCAGGCCCCCAAGGGCGGCACCAGCGACCAGAAGACCCAGCTCTCCGTCCCCAAGCTCAACCAGGAGGCCGTCGCCGCCGGCAGCGCCGACATCGACTCCGTCTCCGGCGCCACCTACACCAGCGAGGGCTACAAGAAGTCCCTGCAGTCCGCACTGGACAAGGCGAAGGCGGGCAAGGGACCGTCGTCGGGCTCCGGGAACGCGGGCGGTTCCGGGAACGCGGGCGGTTCCGGGAACGCGGGCGGTTCCGGCTCGTCCGCGGGTTCCTCCGGCTCCGCGGGCGCCGCACAGGCCAAGACCGTCACCGGCAGCGTCGAGCAGACGCAGTACGGGCCGGTGCAGGTCCGCATCACGGTGGCCGGCGGCAAGATCACCAAGGCCGAGGCGGTACAGGCCCCCAAGGGCGGCACCAGCGACCAGAAGACCCAGCTCTCCGTCCCCAAGCTCAACCAGGAGGCCGTCGCCGCCGGCAGCGCCGACATCGACTCCGTCTCCGGCGCCACCTACACCAGCGAGGGCTACAAGAAGTCCCTGCAGTCCGCACTGGACAAGGCCGGTGTCTGACACGGTGGCCGAGTCGGCGGCGGCCCCGGCCGTGGTGCGGCACGCGGAAGAGGTCATGGGGACCGTCTTCTCCTTCGACGTCCGCGGCGGCGACGCCGAGGCGGTGCGGACGGCGCTGGACGAGGCGGTCGCCTCGCTGCACCGGGTGAACGAGGTGTTCAGCACCTACCGCGAGAACAGCCAGGTCTCCCGGCTGGCGCGCGGCGAGCTGGCGCTCGAGGAGTGCGATCCCGAGGTGGCCGAGGTGCTGGAGCTGGGCGGCGAGGCCGAACGGGCCAGCGACGGCTGGTTCAGCATGCGCTACCAGGGCCGGCTCGACCCGACGGGCATCGTGAAGGGCTGGGCCGCGGAGCGCGCGGCCCGGCTGATCGCGGCGGCGGGCGTGAGCGGGGTGAGCGTCAACGGCGGCGGGGACGTGCAGCTGCTGGGCGTCCCCGGGCCCGAGCGGCCGTGGCGGGTCGGCGTCTCCGACCCGCTGCGTCCCGGCGGGCTCGCGGCGGTGGTCTCGGCGGCGGGCGCGGACGAGCTCGCGGTGGCGACGTCCGGGACGTCGGAGCGCGGCGCCCACATCGTGGACCCGCGCACGGGCCGCTCCGCGGTGACCGACCTGGTCGCCGTGACGGTGGTGACGCCCCGGCTGACCTGGGCGGACTGCTGGGCCACTGCGGCCTTCGCGATGGGCTCACGGGAGGCGCTGGGCTGGCTGGAGTCCCTTCCGGACGTCGAGGCCCTCCTCATCACGGCAGGCGACGAGGTCCGCTGCACAGGCGGCCTGGCATCCCGCCTGGGCTGACCCCGCCCCGGAGACGAAACCCCGCGCAACCCCACCACCGGGGGCGCGGGGAACTGCGCAACAAACCCCCACGGACCCGCACGCCCAGCCACACGATCAGCCCACCCACGGCCCCAGGGGCGCGGGGAAGTGCGCAACAAACCCCCACAGACCCGCACGCCCACCCACACGATCAGCCCACCCACGGCCCCAGGGGCGCGGGGAACTGCGCAACAAACCCCCACAGACCCGCAGGCCCACCCACACGATCAGCCCACCCACGGCCCCAGGGGCGCGGGGAACTGCGCAACAAACCCCCACAGACCCGCACGTCCACCCGCACGATCAGCCCACTCACGGCCCCAGGGGCGCGGGGAACTGCGCAAAACCGCCCCCACCGAACCGCACCCGGCACAAGAAGGCGGCCCCCTCGGCGGCAGCCGTCAGTGGCCGTTCTGCGCCAACCGCAGGAGATGATCGGCCAGCGCCTGCCCCCCGGTCGCCTCCCGGCTGATCAGCAGCAGCGTGTCGTCGCCGGCGATGGTCCCCAGGATGTCGTGCAGCTCGGCCTGGTCGATCGCCGAGGCGAGGAACTGCGCGGCCCCCGGAGGGGTCCGCAGGACCACGAGGTTGGCGGAAGCCTCCGCGGAGATCAGCAGCTCCTGCGACAGCCGCCGCATCCGCTCCTCCTTCGCCGACTCCCCCAGCGGCGCCCGAGGGGTGCGGAATCCCCCCTCGCTGGGCACCGCGTAGATCAGGTCGCCGTCGTTGTTGCGGATCTTGACCGCGTTCAGCTCGTCCAGGTCCCGGGAGAGCGTCGCCTGGGTGACGCTCAGCCCGTCGTCCGACAGCAGCTTCGCCAGCTGGCTCTGCGAGCGCACCGCCTGCCGGTTGAGGATGTCCACGATCCGGCGGTGGCGCGCGGTGCGGGTCTGCGGCACGGCGGGCCCGTTGGCTCCCGGGTGCTCATGGTCCTGCGCCTGACTCATCGTCGTCTCATTCTCCGGATCGGTCCCCGTTCACTGCGTCGAGGATGCCGGGCAGCGCCCCGAGGAACGCCTCCGTCTCGTCGTCGCCGAGGTTCAGCGGCGGCATCAGCCGGATGACGTCGGGGGCAGGCACGTTCACCAGGAACCCGGCCTCCTGAGCCGCCTGACGCACCTGGGGCGCGAGGGGCTCGGTGAGCACGATACCCAGGAGGAGGCCGGCGCCCCGGACATAATCGATCAACGGGTGGCCGACGGCCTCGATTCCGTCCCGCAACCTCTCGCTCTGGCGCTTGACGTTCTCCAGCAACCCCTCGTTCTCGATCGTCTCGAGGACGGCGAGGCCGGCGGCGCAGGCGACCGGGTTGCCGCCGAAAGTGGTCCCGTGCTGGCCCGGCTGCAGCAGGTCCGCCGCCCGCCCGAAGGCGACCGTCGCGCCCAGCGGCAGTCCGCCGCCGAGTCCCTTCGCCAGCGTGACGATGTCCGGCAGGACGCCCTCGTGGGCCTGGTACTCGAACCACTGCCCGGTCCTGCCGACGCCGGTCTGCACCTCGTCGAGGACCAGCAGCGCGCCGGTCGCGGCGGTGATGGCGCGGGCCGCCTTGAGATACCCCGCGGGCGGCACGACGACGCCCAGCTCGCCCTGGATCGGCTCGAGAACGACGAGCGCCGTCTCCTCGGTGACGGCGGCGGCCAGCGCCTGGGCGTCGCCGAAGGGGACGTGGGTGACGTCTCCGGGCAGCGGCAGGAACGGTTCCCTCTTGCCCTGCTGGCCGGTGAGCGCGAGGGCGCCCATGGTCCGGCCGTGGAACGCGCCCTCCGTGGCGACGACACGGGTCCGCCCGGTCAGCCGGCCGATCTTGAAGGCGGCCTCGTTCGCCTCGGCGCCCGAGTTGCAGAAGAAGACCCTGCCGTCCCGCCCGAAGTGCCGCAGCAGCCGTTCGGCGAGCGCGACGGTCGGTTCCGCCATGAAGAAGTTGGAGATGTGGCCGAGAGCGCCGATCTGCCGGCTCACGGCCTCGACGACGGCCGGGTGGGCGTGACCGAGGGCGTTGACCGCGATGCCGCCGACGAAGTCCAGGTACTCCTTGCCGTCGGCGTCCCAGACCCGGCTGCCCGCGCCGCGCGCCAGGGGCAGCAGCGGGGTGCCGTAGTTGTTCATGAACGCGCTCTGCCACCGCGCGGTCAGTTCCTGGTTGGCGTCGCTCACGGCTCCCCCTGTCCGTCGGGCACGACCATCGTGCCGATGCCTTCGTCGGTGAAGATCTCCAGCAGGATCGAGTGCTGGACGCGCCCGTCGATGACCCGGGCGGTGGTGACGCCGCCTCGCACGGCGTGCAGACAACCCTCCATCTTGGGGACCATGCCGGAGCTCAACTCCGGCAGCAGCTTCTCCAGTTGGGAGGCGGTGAGGCGGCTGATCACCTCGTCGCTGTTGGGCCAGTCCTCGTAGAGGCCCTCGACGTCCGTGAGGACCATGAGGGTTTCGGCGCCCAGAGCAGCAGCGAGTGCCGCAGCCGCCGTATCAGCATTGACGTTGTAGACATGTCCGTCGTCCTGGCTCCTGGCGATCGACGAGACGACCGGGATGCGGCCGTCGGCGAGCAGTGCCTCGATGGCGCCCGTGTCGATCGCGGTGATCTCGCCGACCCGCCCGATGTCGACGGACTCGCCGTCGATCTGCGGCTGGTGCCTGGTGGCGGTGATGGTGTGCGCGTCCTCGCCGGTCAGTCCGACGGCGAGCGGACCGTGCTGGTTGAGCAGGCCGACCAGCTCGCGCTGGACCTGCCCGGCGAGCACCATCCGTACGACGTCCATGGCCTCCTCGGTGGTGACGCGAAGGCCTGCCCTGAACTCGCTGACGATGCCGTGCCGGTCGAGGGCGGCGCTGATCTGCGGACCGCCGCCGTGCACGACGACCGGCCTGATGCCGGCATGGTGCAGGAAGACGACGTCCTGGGCGAACGCGGCCTTCAGGTCATCGTCGATCATGGCGTTGCCGCCGAACTTGATGACGACGGTCTTGCCGTTGTGGCGGACCAGCCAGGGCAGCGCCTCGATGAGGATCTGGGCCTTGGGGAGCGCGGTGTGCTTGCGGGTCACGTTGCTCATGAGGAGTACGCGCTGTTCTCGTGGACGTAGTCGGCGGTCAGGTCGTTGGTCCAGATGACGGCCGACTCCGAGCCGGCGGCCAGGTCGGCGACGATGTGGACCTCGCGGTAGCGCATGTCGACCTGGTCGCGGTCCTCGCCGACGCCGCCGTTCCTGCAGACCCAGACGCCGTTGATGGCGACGTTGAGCCGGTCGGGCTCGAAGACGGCCTTCGTGGTGCCGATCGCGGACAGCACCCGGCCCCAGTTGGGGTCCTCGCCGTGGACGGCGCACTTGAGGAGGTTGTTGCGGGCGATCGAGCGGCCCACCTCGACGGCGTCGTCCTCGCTGGCCGCGCCCACGACCTCGATCTTGATGTCCTTGCTGGCGCCCTCGGCGTCGCGGATGAGCTGCTGGCCGAGGTCGTCGCACACGGCGCGCACGGCCTCGGCGAACTCCTCGTACGACGGAGCGACGCCGGAGGCGCCGGAGGCCAGCAGCAGCACGGTGTCGTTGGTGGACATGCAGCCGTCGGAGTCGACGCGGTCGAAGGTGACCCGGGTGGCGTCGCGCAGCGCCTTGTCCAGGGTCCCGCTGTCGACGTCGGCGTCGGTGGTGAGGACGACCAGCATGGTGGCGAGGCCGGGGGCGAGCATGCCGGCGCCCTTGGCCATGCCGCCGACGGTCCAGCCGTCGCCCTGGGCCACGGACGTCTTGTGGACCGAGTCCGTCGTCTTGATGGCGATGGCGGCCTTCTCGCCGCCGTGCTCGGAGAGCTGACCGGCGGCGGTCTCGATCCCCGGCAGCAGCCTGTCCATCGGGAGCAGGACGCCGATGAGGCCGGTGGAGGCGACGGCGACCTCGCCCGCGCCGATCTCCAGCACCTCGGCGACCTTCTCGGCCGTCGCGTGCGTGTCCTGGAAGCCCTTGGGTCCGGTGCACGCGTTGGCGCCGCCGGAGTTCAGCACGACGGCGGTCAGCTCGCCGCTCCTGAGGACCTGCTCCGACCACAGCACGGGCGCGGCCTTCACGCGGTTGGAGGTGAAGACGCCGGCGGCGGCGCGGCGGGGCCCGTCGTTGACCACGAGGGCCAGGTCCGGGTTGCCGTTCTCCTTGATCCCGGCGGCGATGCCCGCCGCTGTGAATCCCTTGGCTGCCGTGACGCTCACGGTGCGACTCCGATCGTGGAAAGCCCCGTGGTCTCGTCGAGGCCGAGGGCGATGTTCATGCTCTGCAGGGCGCCGCCGGCGGTGCCCTTGGTCAGGTTGTCGATGGCGCTGACGGCGATGACGCGATCCGCGGCCGCGTCGTACGCGACCTGTACCTGGACGGCGTTGGAGCCGTAGACGGAGGCGGTCGCGGGCCACTGCCCCTCGGGGAGGAGGTGGACGAACGGCTCGTCGGCGAAGGCCTTCTCGTAGGCGGCGCGCACGGACTCGGCGGTGACGCCGGGCTTCGCCTTGGCGCTGCACGTGGCGAGGATGCCGCGGGACATCGGCGCGAGGGTGGGCGTGAAGGAGACGGAGACGGGCTCTCCGGCGGCGGCGCTGAGGTTCTGGATCATCTCCGGGGTGTGCCGGTGGCCGCCGCCCACGCCGTACGGCGACATCGACCCCATGACCTCGGAGCCCAGCAGGTGAGGCTTGGCCGCCTTGCCGGCGCCGGAGGTGCCGGAGGCGGCGACGATCACGGCCTCGGGCTCGGTCAGGCTCGCCGCGTACGCCGGGAAGAGCGCGAGCGAGACGGCCGTCGGATAGCAGCCGGGGACCGCGATGCGCTTGGACCCCTCCAGCGCCGCGCGGCCGCCCGGCAGTTCGGGGAGGCCGTAGGGCCAGGTCCCGGCGTGCGCGGAGCCGTAGAACCGCTCCCAGTCGGCCGGGTCCTTCAGTCGGAAGTCGGCGCCCATGTCGACGACGAGGGCCTCCGGGCCGAGCTGCTCGGCCACGGCCGCGGACTGGCCGTGCGGGAGGGCGAGGAAGACGACGTCGTGTCCGGCGAGGACCTCGGGGGTGGTCTCCTGGAGGACGCGGCCGGCCAGCGGCAGCAGGTGCGGCTGGATCCCGCCCAGCCTTTGCCCGGCGTTGGAATGGCCGGTCAGGGCGCCGATCTCCACCTCGGGGTGCGCGAGGAGCAGGCGCAGGAGCTCTCCGCCCGCATACCCGCTCGCTCCGGCCACCGCCGCACGTACCACCATGACTCCTCCTCCTGGATGGCATGACTATACGTTTCGATGCACGTTTATGCAATCCATGCAGGAGCCGACCCGGAGTGATCCCTGCCCGCTCCCGCGGCCCGCGTAACCCCGGCGGGCGTGAGCGGTGGCCCGCCCGCGCCCGCCGGGATCCGTCACCTCCGCGGGTCAGAGCTGCCTGATCCGCAGGAAGGTGATCGAGTTCGCCGGGAAGGTGTGGGTGAACTTCCCCGCGACCCCGGTGACGGTGGAGGTCACCGGGGCGACCGGCGTGCCGGTCTCCGTGTTGACCGCGTCCGGGGCCGCGGTGAGGGTGATCGCCTTCGCCCTGGAGGCGACCTTGGCGCCACCGAGGTCGATCGCCGTACGGGCGTCCGAGGACTGGGCGTTGACGACCTTGACGATCAGGTCGCCGGTGCCGCGGTCCTCGGTGACGACCTGCCGGAACGGCTCGGCCGGCTTGTCGTCGGTGAAGCTGCCCCACTCCTGGCCGTCGAGGTAGAGGGTCACCTGCCGGCCGCGCACCTTGACGTCGATGTCGTAGGCGCGGCCCGTCTCGACGGACCCGGCCTTGGAGACCAGCGTCGACTTGCCGCCGTCCACGGCCTGCTCGACGGCGGACTGGGTGTTGTTCCAGCCGCCCAGGTTCCACCAGTAGTAGTTGCCGGTGTCCTTGACGCCGAACGCGACGAGGAACCCTTCCTTGCCGGACTTCTTGGTGGCCTTCACGTGCAGGTCGTAGTCGTGCCAGGCGGCGTCACCGGCCGAGACCATGGTGTTCTCGGCGGCGGCGTCGGTCTGCACGTACTGCCCGTCCTGCAGTGACCAGCTGCCGCCGCCGGTGTGCGTCCACCGCGAGGCGTCACCGGAGAAGTCGTCGCTCAGGAGTGGCGCGCCGTCCGCACCGGTCACCCGCACATCGTCGTACGCCGCACTGGTCGCCCAGGTCGACAGGCCGACGGCGCCCGTGATCGGGCCCTGGAGGGAGGGGGTGGCGGTCGCCGACGAGGGCACCACGCGGTCGCCGACGTTGGTCATGAACAGCTTCTGGACCTCGTAGTTGGCGGAGTTCCAGGAGGCGTGGTTGTTGAACCACACCAGGTCCGGGCGCCACTGGACGTAGTCCTCGTTGGCGAACAGCGGCGCATAGGAGGCGAGTTCGACGACGTCGGCGTTGCGTTCGAGGCCGGTCATGAACGCGGCTTCGGCCAGCCCGTTCTTGAAGGCGTTGCCCTGGGAGGCGTACTCGCCGAGGAAGACCTTGGGGCCGCCGCGGTCGTAGGAGTCGTAGCGGTCGTTGTTCTGCAGGAACCACTGCGGGCTGTTGTAGTAGTGCTCGTCGACCATGTCGACCTTGGCGTCCCGGTTGAGCTTCCAGGCCGTGTCGAAGGTCGAACCCGAGTCGTCGGGACCGGAGTTGGAGATGACGGTGACGTCCGGGTACTTCGCCTCGATCGCGGAGCGGAACTCCTTGAAGCGGGCGAAGAACTCGACGGGCAGGTTCTCCTCGTTGCCGACCTCGAGGTGGGTCAGACGGAAGGGGCGAGGGTGGCCCATCTGCGCGCGCTTCCTGCCCCAGGGGGAGGTGACCGGGCCGTTGGCGAACTCGATCAGGTCCAGGGTGTCCTGGATGTGGCGCTTGAGCAGCGCCTCGTCGACGACCGCCCTGTTCTGGCCGCAGCCGGTGACCAGGGCGGGGACCACGGGCAGCGGCATCGCGCCGACGTCCTCGGCGAAGCGGAAGTACTCGTAGTAGCCGAGGCCGTAACTCTGGTTGTAGCCCCAGAAGTTGGAGTTGACGGCGCGCTGCTCGACGGGTCCGACGGTGTCCTTCCACTGGTAGGAGCGGGCGCGCTGCCAGCCGGACGCCTCGCTGTAGTCCTGCATGGAACCGGTGTTCACCAGGCACCCGCCGGGGAAGCGCACGAACCCGGGATGCAGGGCCGCGATCTTCTCGGCGAGGTCCTTGCGCAGTCCGTTGGGCTCGTTGCGGTAGGTCTCCCGGGGGAACAGCGACACCATGTCGAGGGCGGTCGCGGCCGAGGAGCCCACCGTCAGCCGGCCGTCGCTGCTGGTGCGGGCGGCGGTGAAGGACGCCTGGTACCGGACCCAGCCGCCCTTGCGGACGGCCACCGTGCGGGCGGCGGCCAGCGCGCCGCCGGCGTCCTGGAGGCTCACGGTGAGGGTGGCGCCGTTCTCGGCGCGGGCCCACACCGAGAAGTCGTACTTCTTGCCCTGCTCGACCCGGACGCCGGTGTTGTACCCGGAGTTCGTGACCGACGAGCCCGCGCCCAGCGAGAGGTAGTTGCGGTTGCGGTCGTTGAGCCGGCCGGCGTCGTTCAGGACCTCCGCCGCGCCCTCGACCGTCCAGGAGGTCAACGGGGTGTACGACCTGTTGTCGACGGCGGCGTACTCGAAGGACCTGTTCTGCACGAGTTCGGCGTACAGGCCGCCGTCGGCCGCCCGGTTGATGTCCTCGAAGAAGACGCCGTACATCGTGTCGTCGATCTTCGCGCCCTTGGCGGACGGGTCGACGCTGATGCTGTAGTCGGTCACGGACTCGGCGTGCGCCGGGGCGGGGAGGAGGGCGGTGGCGGTCAGCAGGGCCGTGACCGGAAGGCCGATTCTCCAGCGCGTGCGGGCGGTGCGGGTGGTGCGTGCGGTTCGGATGCCTCGGGTGGTTCGGGTGGTGCTGCGCGACATGAATGACTCCGCGGCTCGATGGGGGGAGTTCTCTGCGAGTCGTTCGAAATATCAGACGATGATCAACACTGCGAACGGCAAGATAGAGAGGTGACCGAGGCACGTCAATGGGGCGTGCGACGGCGGGAGTGACGGAGGGGGCGTCCCATGGGCGGGTTCCGGCCAGTGCCGGACGTGCTGGCGTACCTCACGGGAAGCTGGCGGGTGGAGCGGTCGGTGCGGGACCTGGCGGGCGGCGGCGAGGGCCGCTTCGAGGGCGTCACGGTGTTCGGAGCGCCGCACCGCGACGCCCCCGGGGAGCACGGCGGACCGCTTGCGGACGGTGAGCCGCTTGCGGACGGTGGGCCGCTTGCGGACGGTGGGCTGCTGCACGAGGAGTGCGGCACGTTCGTCTGGCTCGGCGTCGCCCGGCCCGCCGCGCGCACGCTGCGTTTTCTGCCGGGCTCCCGGCCCGGCACGGCGGACGTGCGGTTCGCCGACGGCCGCCCCTTCCACGACCTGGATCTCACGACCGGACGGCACGTGGCCGACCACCCCTGCTCGGCGGACCTCTACCGGGGCGAGTTCACCGTCCGTGACGGGGACCGCTGGCGGACGGTCTGGCGCGTGGCCGGCCCCGTCAAGGACCTGCTCCTCGTCACCGACTACGCGCGCGTGGGCTGAACCGGCGCTCCTTCGAGACGCAGGTTCCAGCGGCCCCCGCGGCCGGTGACGGTGGTCGTGGACAGCGGGCGCACGTCGATGTTCCAGTACGTCGAGGGCGGCGCCTTCAGCGCGTACACCAGGGCGGCGCGGATCACGCTCGGCTCGGCGACGGCGACGATGCGGCAGCCGTCCTCCACCGGCCGGGTGTCGAGCCAGCCGCCCACCCGGGAGATGAAACCGAGCAGGGACTCGCCGCCGTGCGGGGTGGCCAACGGGTCGGCCAGCCAGGCGTCCACGGCCTCGGGCTCCCGCGCCATCGCCTCGCCGAGCGTGAACCCGCGCCAGCGGCCCATGTCGCAGTCGCGCAGCGCGAGCTGCACCAGCGGGGCGTATCCGAGCGCGTCCCCGGTGGCCCGGCTGCGCGGGGTCGGCGAGCAGTAACGCAGCTCGGCGGCCGCGAGCGGGAGCAGCTCGGAGGCCGCGCGCTGCACCTCGCCCCAGCCCGCCTGGTCCAGCGGCCGGTCGTCCTCGAAGCGCTCCGCGAGCAGCGGGGAGCTGCGAGCGGCGGCGACGAACGTGACCCGAAGTGGCATGCGGTGATGGTGAGCCGCGCAACTGCGCAGGTCAAGAGGTGTCGGCGGACGGCCGGAAGAAAACTTACCGACGGGTCAGGGCCCGTGGGACAAGTCGCCAGAAAACAGCGCGGTCATGCCGTGCCGGGCCGGTCGAAGATCAGCGCCATCCAGTTGTCGGGCTTCTCCAGCGCCTCGAAGCCGACCTGCCGGTACACCCCGTGCGCGTCTTGGGTGGCGAGCAGGATGCGGCGCAGGTCGTGGGGACGCAGGTGGTCGCGCACGGCGGCGACCAGCGCGGTGCCGATGCCCTTCCCTCGCACCGCACGGTCCACGTAGACGTCGCACAGCCACGCGAAGGTCGCGAGGTCCGTCACGACCCGCGCGTAGGCGACCTGCTCGCCGGACGTCGTGTCGTACACGCCGAAGTTCAGCGAGGCGTCGATCGCCCGGTCCTGCTTCTCCCGCCCGCGGCCGGTCGCCCAGTACGCGTCCGTGGACAGCCAGCGGTGCACGCGCTCGGCGTCGACGCGGGCGGGGTCGGTGGAGATCTCGTAGCCCTCGGCGAGGGGCGGGGTGGGGTTCCCGGGGTGCGTGGCAGTCATGGCCGGATCCTCACAGGACGGCGTTCACGCTGTCGAACGGTTTGCGGGCAGCGCCTCGTCGCACGCCGCCCGCAGCCGCCGGACGCCCTCGGCGATCTCCTCCGTGCCGGCGACGGCGGCGAAGCTCAGCCGCACGTGGGCGGCCGGGGGTTCGGCGCTGAAGTAGGGCCGGCCCGGGGTGAGGGCGACGCCGGCCCGCAGGGCCGCGGCCGTGAACGCAGCCTCGGTCTGGGAGCCCAGGGCGCTGGAGGCGTCCCCGGCCCCGCCGGGCAGCCGCAGCCACAGGTGGTAACCGCCGGACGGGATGTGCGGCAGTTCGAGTTCGGGCAGCCGCAGCCGCAGCGCGGAGGTCATCGCCTCCCGCCTGGTCCGCAACTCGGCGGCGACGGTCCGCAGATGTCGGGGCCAGGCCGGCGAGCCGACCAGTTCGAGCGCCGCCTCCTGCAGCGGGCGGGGCACGAAGAAGGTGTCGACGACCTGGATGGCGCGCAGCCGCTCCAGGACCGGCCCGCGCGCGGCCAGCGCGCTGACCCGGAAGCTCGGCGAGGTCGCCTTGGTCAGCGAACCGACGTGGACGACGACGCCGTCGGGGTCGTCGGCGACCAGCGGCCTCGGCAGCTGCCCGGCGTCCTCGTGGGCGAGGCGGCGCACGAAGTCGTCCTCGACGACGAACGCGCCCGCCTCGCGGGCGATGCGGAGCACCTGCGGGCGCCGGTCGGCGGCCAGCACGGCGCCGGTCGGGTTCTGGAACAGCGGCTGGCAGACGAACACCCGGGCGCCGGTGGCCCGGAACGCGTCGGCGAGCAGCTGTGGTCGCACCCCGTCCGCGTCGACCGGGACCGGCACCGGGCGCAGCCCCGCCGACCGGGCGATCGCCAGCATGCCGGGGTAGGTCGGCGACTCGACCAGGACCGGTGCGCCGGGCGGGGCGAGGGCGCGCAGGGCGGTGGTGAGCGCGGCCTGGCCGCCGGCGCTCACCAGCACCTCGGCCGCGGTGAGCGAGCCGCCGATGGCCCGGGCGAACCACTCGCGCAGCTCGGGCAGCCCTTCCATGGGCGGCCGCCCCCAGGCTCCGGGACGCCGCCCGGCTCTCGCCAGGGCCGCCGCCATCGCGCGTTCCGGCTGCAACGAGGGGTGCAGATAGCCGCCGTTGAACTCGATCACACCGGGTGGCGGAGCGGCCAGCGACACCGTGACGCCCGAGGCGTCCACCGAACGCGGGACCAGGTCGGCGGCTCCGTCCGCGCTCAGCGCGACCTCCTGCCAGGAGGTGTCCGCCGCGGGCGCGGCCGTGGCGCGCGTCGGCCGGGTCCGGAAGGCGCCCGCGCCGGGACGGGTCACCACCAGGCCCTCCGCGGCCAGCTGCGCCAGCGCCCGCGACACGGTCACCGGGCTCACCCGGAATCTCTCGACCAGGGCCCGGCTCGATGGGAGCTTTCCACCGGGAGAGTAGCGGTCGAGCTCCTTGCGCAGCCGATCCGCCAGCTCACCCACACTGCTACGCTCTTGCATGACAGTACAGAGTAGCGCTACTGCACCGACAGCGATAGCGGTCAGCACCTCCCGGCCGAGCGGTCGCGGCACCCTGCAGGCAACCCTCGGGGTCGTCGCCTTCTCCCTGACCTTCCCCGCCACCGCCTGGGGGCTGGAGGGCTTCGGCCCGTGGGCGCTGGTCGCCGTGCGCAGCGTCCTGGCCGCACTGATCGCGGGCGCCTGTCTGCTCGCGCTGCGCATCCCGCCGCCCGCCCGGCGGCACTGGGCGGGGCTCGCCGTCGTCGCCGGCGGGGTGGTCGTCGGCTTCCCGCTGCTCACCACGCTCGCCCTGCGGACGTCCACCACCGCGCACGCCGCCGTCGTGGTCGGTCTGCTGCCGCTGACGACGGCGCTGCTGTCCGCCCTGCGCACGGGCGTGCGCCCGTCCCGTACGTTCTGGGCGGCGGCCGTGGCCGGCGCCTGCGCGGTGGCCGCGTTCACCGTGCAGCAGAGCGGTGGAGCCGCGACCACGGCCGACCTGTACCTGTTCGCGGCGCTGCTGGTGTGCGCCGCCGGTTACACCGAGGGCGGCAGGCTAGCCCGGGTGATGCCGGGCTGGCAGGTCATCGGCTGGGCGCTGGTGTTCTGCCTGCCCGTCGGCGTGCCCGCGGCCTGGCTGGCGCTGGCCCACGAGAGCGCCCGTCTGACCGTGCACAGCGTGACCGGGCTGCTGTGGGTCGCGGCGGGTTCGCAGTTCCTCGGGCTCGTGGTCTGGTACCGGGGCATGGCGGCCATCGGCGTTCCGAAGGCCAGCCAGTTGCAGTTGGCCCAGCCGCTGCTCACACTGGTGTGGTCGGTGCTGCTGCTGGGCGAGCACCTCACGCCCGCCGCTCCGCTGACGGCGGCAGCCGTGCTCGTCTGCATCGCCGTCACACAGCGGGCGCGCGGCTAGTCCAGGAACGCGCCGCCGCTCCCGCACCCGGTGAGGAGGCCCCACAGATGCGCGCAACCGAGGGCGACCAGTTCGTCCAGCACGGCAGGGTGGTCGGGCAACACGACAAGGTCGGCGAGATCCTCGAGGTGATGGGCCGGGCGGGCAGCCCCCCGTACCGCGTCCGCTTCGAGGACGGGCACGTCGGTGTGTGCTCACCCGGCCCCGACACCGAGATCCGTCACAGGTCGGCCGGCGCCGGCGAGCCCCGGTCGTGACACACGGCGCCGGCTCCGCGGCCCCGGCTCACCGCGGAGCCTCCGCCCGCCTCGGGTAGTGGTCCGAGACCACTCTCGCCATCGCCCCGATCCGGTCCGTCCGCACGTCCTTGGCGGCGAAGAAGACATGGCCGCGCACCTCGGGGTGCCGGGCCGCCAGATCGAGGTGGTCCGACAGCTCGGCCGGGTCCTGCCAGGCCGCGGGCTGCGCGGGATCGCCCGCCCGGTAGAGGGCCTCGCCGATGTACAGGCGGGTGCGGCTGCCCTTCGCCACCTCCGCCCACCAGGGCACGAGCTTGGCGTAGTCGGCGGCCGACAGCCCGATGTTCCAGTACAGCTGCGGCACGACGTAGTCGATCCAGCCCTGGCGCACCCACTTGCGGGTGTCGGCGTGGATGTCGTCGTACGACTGCAGCGCCCGGGTGGCGGAGCCGCGCGGGTCGGTCGAGGCGTTGCGCCACACCCCGAACGGGCTGATGCCGAACTGGGTCGTGGGCCGTACGGCCTTGATCCGGGCGGCGGTCTCCAGCACCAGCCGGTCGACGTTGTCGCGCCGCCAGGCGGCCCGGCTGGAGAAGGCGCCGCCGTGGGCGTCGTAGGCGGCCTCGTCGTCGAAGGTCTGCCCGGCCACCGGGTAGGGGTAGAAGTAGTCGTCGAAGTGCACGGCGTCCACGGGGTACCGGCGGACCGCGTCCAGGACGGCGTCCTGGACGAAGGCACGGACCTCCGGCAGACCGGGGTTGTAGTAGAGCCTCCCGCCGAACGGGACGAGCCAGTCCGGATGCCTGCGTGCGGGATGGGCGGCGACGAGCCTCGTGGGATCGTCGTGGGTGGCGACGCGGTACGGGTTGAACCAGGCGTGCAGCTGGAGTCCGCGCGCGTGGGCCTCCGTGACGGCCGTGCCCAGCGGGTCCCAGCCGGGCGAGCGGCCCTGGACGCCGGTGAGCACCTGGGACCACGGTTCGTACGGTGAGGGCCACAGCGCGTCCGCCGTGGGGCGCACCTGGAAGACCACCGTGTTCAGCCGCCTGCTGACCGCCAGGTCGAGCAGCGCGATCAGTTCGGCGCGCTGCGCCGCGGCGGACAGGCCGGGGCGGGACGGCCAGTCGCGGTTGGAGACGGTCGCCACCCACATCCCCCGCATCTCGGTCGTCGCTCTTCGCTCCCCCGCGGGAGCGGCCGCCGCACCCGTCGTGGTGAACGCCGACAGCGCTGCCAGCGCGAACGCCCGCCGGGTCAGTCGCCCCATCGCACACATCCCCACATACTCCGTGGATCCGTACGGTCACGGATCGTGTCGGGCCCCAGCATGCCCCCACCCCGGCGATCGATCATCGATACTTGCTAGTAACGTGCACGATCGGAGCAGGCCTGCCGGAATCCGGTGGGCGTGCCCCTGCCAACGAAGTCAGCGCGGCGAAAGGGACGATGTGACCGACATCGAACGGGTCGGAGTGGTGGGCTGCGGCCAGATGGGGGCGGGCATCGCCGAGGTCTGCGCCCGCGCCGGTCTCGACGTCAAGGTCGCCGAGACGACCGGCGAAGCCCTGGAGATCGGCCGTACCCGGCTGTTCAACTCCCTGGCCAAGGCCGCCGAGCGCGGCAAGATCTCCGAGGAGGAGCGCGACGCGACGCTGGCGCGCCTGAGCTTCACCACCGACCTCGGCGAGTTCGCCGACCGCGACCTGGTCGTCGAGGCGGTGGTGGAGAACGAGCAGGTCAAGACGGAGATCTTCCAGGTCCTCGACCAGGTGGTGACCCGCCCGGACGCGATCCTCGCCTCCAACACCTCCTCCATCCCGCTGGTGAAGCTGGCGGTCGCCACCTCGCGGCCCGACCAGGTCGTCGGCGTGCACTTCTTCAATCCGGCCCCGGTGCAGAAGCTGGTCGAGCTGATCCCGGCGCTGACCACCTCCGAGGGGACGCTCGGCCGGGCGCAGCTGTTCGCGGAGAAGGTGCTGGGCAAGCACGCGATCCGCGCCCAGGACCGATCGGGCTTCGTGGTCAACGCCCTGCTGATCCCGTATCTGCTGTCGGCGATCCGGATGTTCGAGACGGGCATCGCCAGCCGCGAGGACATCGACAACGGCATGGAGATGGGCTGCGCCCACCCGATGGGCCCGCTCAAGCTGTCCGACCTGATCGGCCTGGACACCGTGGCCTCGGTGGCGCAGAGCATGTACGACGAGTACAAGGAGCCGCTGTACGCCGCTCCCCCACTGCTCCAGCGCATGGTCGACGCCGGCCGCCTCGGCCGCAAGACCGGCTCGGGCTTCTACACGTACTGACGGCCGGCCCCGTGCGGGACGGGCCCGGCGCTGCTCGCGGCGCCGGGCCCTCGGCGTTCCACCCGCCGGGCGTGCCCGCGCCCCGCGCGCGCGACCCGGGCGGGCCCGCGGGAGCCGGGGCACTGGCTCAGCCGATCCTGTGGTGGTGCAGCAGCATCAGAGCGGCCGCCATGTTGGCGGCCGGGACCTCCCCCCGGGCGACGAGGTCGGGGACGGCCTCCAGGGGAACCCATTCGCGGCGGTCCGACTCGAAGTCGTCCACCGGGTGCCCCACGTACTCCCCGCGGTCCGACCAGTAGATGTGGTGGACGGCGTCGGTGAGCCCGTTGGACGGCTCCACGCTCATCAGGTGGCGCAGCGGCCCCGGCCGCCAGCCGGTCTCCTCCTCGAGCTCCCGGGCGGCGGCGCGGGCGACGTCCTCGCCGTCCTCGACCACGCCCGCAGCGAGCTCCCAGCCCCAGCTGTCGGTGATGAAACGGTGCCGCCACAGCAGGAGCGCCTCGTTCGCCGCGTTCACGACCGTGGCCACGGCGACCGGCCTCAGCCGTATGAGGAAGTGGTCGAGGTGCCGACCGTCGGGCAGCTCCACATCTGCCAGGTTGACGCTGAACCAGCGGTTTTCATACACAGTTTGCTCGTTCTGTTTCGTCCACTGCACGGTTCTGCCACCTTCCTTCGAGTAAGTGGCAATATCGCAGCAGGAACCATGCGGCGACGGTGGCGGCCGGGCCCCGTCTACAGCGGTACGCGCAGCGCCCCGTCGATGAGTTCGGCCGCCTCGGCCGTGCCCACGCAGCCGCTGCGCGCCAGGTGCTCGCGCACCGCCCGGAGTCGGTCGCGCAGCCGCTGCGACTCCATCCCCCGGGCCTGTTCGGCCATCTCCATCGCGGTGACCACCGCCTTGTCGGCATTGCCCTGCCGCAGCTCGATCGTGCTGAGCATGGCCAGCCGGTGCACCCGGCCCCGGTCGTGCGCCGGGGTGCCGACGGCGGCCGCCGCGTGCTCGGCGGCCGCGGCCAGGTCGCCGAGGCTGAGCAGCGCCTCCGCCACCTGGACGTTGACCAGGCCCGGCTGGACATAGCCCGTCTCGTCGGGCTCGCGACCACGCAGGATGCGATCGGCGGCCGTCTCCGCACGCCGGATGCACGACAGGGCGCTCGTGCCGTCGCCGAGGTGCGCGTACGCCTTGGCCTGCATCGCGTACAGGTCCGAGGCGAGAGCGGGCGTGATGTGCTTGCCCGCCGCCCGCAGCGCGGCCTCCGCGAAGGCGACCGCCTGCCGGTACTCCCGCATGAACAGCGACTGGTTGACGAGAAGGGCGATGACGTAGGCCCCGAGCCCCCGGTCCCCGCTGGCCTTCGCCAGTCTGAGCGCCTGGTGGAAGTAGCGCTGGGCCAGTCCGTGCGCGTCCGAGTCGTAGGCGCAGATCCCGGCGACCGCCACCAACCCCCCGGTCGCCCGGTGCAGTTGACGGCCCGTCTCGTCGGTGTAGCTGCCGCGCAGCAACGGGGCGGCCTCGGCGTTCAGGAAGCCGACGATGCGGCTGCGCGTCGCGATGCCTCCGGCCTTGCGGTACAGCTGCTCGTAGTGGGTACGGGCGGCCCGCAGCATCTCCAGGTCGGTGGAGGTGACGCGATGCCGGCCGCCGCGCGAGACGTCCACGTCCTCCGGCGGGTTCTCCCACTCCCAGACGGGCATCACGGCGGGTGTGCCGGTGACGGCGGGCGCGCCCAGGATGTGCGGACGCTGCTGCTCGTCGGAGCGCCACAGCGCGGTTGCCCGCTCGACGAACCCGGAGAGCGAGGTGCCGTGCGGAGCGGACGACTCGCCGGGGACGCCGAGCCCGATGTCGTCGAGGGTGACCGGACGGTGCAGCCGGCCCGCGAGCACCTCGCAGATCAGGTCCGGCACCTGGCCCCTCGGCCGCTGCCCTTTCAGCCACCGGGCCACCGCCGTGTGCTCGTAGCGCAGGGCCAGCCCGCGGGCCCGGCCGGCCTGGTTGACGTGGGCGGCGAGGCCGGCGTGCGAGATGCCCGCCTCGTCCAGGATCGCGTCGAGCAGAGTGTTGGGCTGCATGGGTGGCCCCCCGGTACCTCGGTGCCGTCAGCCTAGTGGCACGGCCTTCACACGGGGTGCGAACGGAATGCCTGCAATCACCGGGTGTGCGCACTGTCGCCGAGCGTTTCCGGTCGGTTTGACTGGAATGCCTCGCAAGAGGTTCGCCGGGCCGTCGGCTCCCCCTCGAAAAGCGACGGCCCGGCGATTCGGGTCACACGGCCGACGGCGCGGTCCCCCGCTCCCCGTGCAGGGGGCAGGAGCCGCGCCGTCGGTGTGGTGCGCCGTGCTCAGCCGCGCAGGACGGCTCCGGTGCGCTCGCCGGCCAGGGCCACCGCCGCGTCCCTCGCCGCCGACGCCTCGTCGACCGTCAGCGTCCGGTCGCCGGCGCGGAAGCGGAGCGCGTAGGCGAGCGACTTGCGCCCGTCGCCCAGCTGCTCCGCGTTCTCGTACACGTCGAACAGCCGGATCGCCTCCAGCAGTTCGCCGGCGCCCTCGCGCAGCGCGGCCTCGACCTCGGCGTGCGGCACGAACCCGTCGACGACGAGGGCGACGTCCTGCGTGGCGACGGGGAAGGCGGAGATGCCCGGCGCCTGCGGGGTGTCGTCGCCGACCGCCTCGAGGACGTCGAGGTCCAGCTCCATCGCGCAGGTGCGGGCGGGCAGGCCCAGCGCCTTCAGCACCCGGGGGTGCAGCTCGCCCGCGTGACCGACGACCCTCTCCGCGCCGTCCACGACCACCGCGAACTCGGCGCACCGGCCGGGATGCCACGGCCCGTACTGGCCCTTGCGGACGATCAGTTCGGCGCCGGCCTCCCGGGCGACCGTGCGCGCCGACTCGACGGCGTCGGCCCAGTCCGCCGGACGGCCCCTGCCCCACCAGCCGGCCTGCTCGCGGGCGCCCGCGAGGACGACGGCGACATGGCGCGGCTGCTCGGGCAGCACGGCGTCCAGCGACGCCAGCTCCTCGTCGGTGGGACGACGGTCGACCGGCAGCTGACCGGCGACGCCCTGCTCCTCGCGCGGGAGGAAGACCAGACCCGTCTCGAAGAGCGCAAGGTCGTGCTGGCCCCGGCCGTCGTTGCGCCGCAGCGCGGCCAGCAGCCCCGGCAGCAGCGACGTGCGGAGCGCGGGCTCCTCGTCGTTGAGCGGGTTGGTGAGCCGCACGACACGGCGGGCCGGGTCGTCGGCGTCGAGACCGAGCTGGTCGAAGACCTGCTCGCCCACGAACGGGTAGTTCGGCGCCTCGACGTAGCCGGCGCCGGCCAGCGCGCGGCCGACGCGGCGGTGCAGCCGCTGCCGGTGGGTGAGACCGCGGCCCGACGGCGGCTTGGGCAGCGTGGACGGCAGGTTCTCGTAACCCTCCAGCCGGATGACCTCCTCCGCCAGGTCGTTGGCCTCGGCGAGGTCGGGCCGCCAGGACGGGACCGTGACGATCAGCTCGTCCTGCCCGTAGACGTCGCAGCCGATCTCCTGCAGCCGGCGCACGACGGTCTCGCGGCCGTACACCACGCCCGCGACCCTGTCCGGATGGTCCGCCGGGACGCTGATCGTGTGCGGGGCGGACGGCGCGATGATCTCCGTGACGCCCGCGTCGGCCGTGCCGCCGGCGAGCAGTACCAGCAGGTCGACGGTGCGCTGTGCGGCGGCAGCCGCGGCCTGCGGGTCGACGCCGCGCTCGAAGCGCTTGGACGCCTCGGAGGACAGCTTGTGCCGGCGGGCGGTGCGCGCGATCGACACCGCGTCGAAGTGGGCGGCCTCGATGACCACGTCACCGGTGGAGCGTCCTCCCTCCTCGAAGACGTCGTGGTCCGCGATCTCCGTGTCGGCGCCGCCCATGACGCCGGCCAGGCCGATCGGACCGCGGTCGTCGGTGATGACCAGGTCCTCGGCGTGCAGCGTGCGGGTGACCCCGTCGAGGGTGACGATCCGCTCGCCCTCCGCGGCCCGGCGGACGCCGATGGCGCCCTGCACCAGGTTGCGGTCGTAGGCGTGCAGCGGCTGGCCGAGCTCCATCATCACGTAGTTGGTGACGTCGACGGCGAGCGAGATCGGGCGCATGCCGACCTTCTGCAGCCGGCGCTTCAGCCAGATCGGGGAGCGTGCCTCGGGGCTCAGACCGGTGACGGTGCGAGCGGTGAAACGGTCGCAGCCCATCGGCTCGGAGACCTGCACGGGGTAGCCGAAGGCGTTCGGGGCCGGCACGTCGATCAGGGCCGGGTCGCGCAGCGGCAGACCATAGGCGATCGCGGCCTCGCGGGCGACCCCGCGCAGGGACAGGCAGTCGCCGCGGTTGGCGGTGACGGCGATGTCCAGCACCTCGTCGACCAGTTCGAGGAGCTCGATGGCGTCCTTGCCGACCTCGGTCTCCGGCGGCAGCACGATGATGCCGTGGCTGCCGTCGTCGCCCATGCCCAGTTCGTCGCCGGAGCAGATCATGCCGTGGGAGGTCTTGCCGTACGTCTTGCGCGCGGCGATCGCGAACCCGCCGGGCAGGACGGCGCCCGGGAGAACCACGACGACCTTGTCGCCGACGGCGAAGTTGCGGGCGCCGCAGACGATCTCCTGCGGCTCGCCCGTGCCGTTGGCGGTGCCGACGTCGACGGTGCAGAAGCGGATCGGCTTCTTGAAGCCCTCGAGCTCCTCGATCGTGAGCACCCGGCCCACGACGAGCGGGCCCTTCAGGTCGGCTCCGAGGTGCTCGACGGTCTCGACCTCGAGGCCCGCCGACACGAGCTTGGCCTGCACGTCACGGCCGGTCTCGGTGGCCGGCAGGTCGACGTACTCCCGCAGCCAGGAAAGCGGGACCCGCATCAGATCTCCATCCCGAACGGCCGGGTGAACCGGACGTCACCCTCGACCATGTCTCGCATGTCTTCGACGTTGTGGCGGAACATCAGCATTCGCTCGATGCCGAACCCGAAGGCGAACCCGCTGTACTTCTCCGGGTCGACGCCGCACGCGGCCAGCACCTTGGGGTTGACCATGCCGCAGCCGCCGAGCTCGATCCAGCCCTCGCTGGAGCAGGTGCGGCAGGGGCGGTCGGGGTTGCCGACGGACTCGCCGCGGCAGACGTAGCAGACCATGTCCATCTCGGCGGACGGCTCGGTGAAGGGGAAGAAGTTCGGCCGCAGCCGGGTCTTCATGCCCTCGCCGAACAGTGCCTGGACCATGTGGTCCAGGGTGCCCTTGAGGTCGGCCATGGTCAGGCCCTCGTCGACGGCGAGCAGTTCCACCTGGTGGAAGACCGGAGTGTGGGTGGCGTCCAGCTCGTCGGTGCGGTACACGCGGCCGGGGCAGATCACGTACACCGGCAGCTCGCGCGACAGCAGTGAGCGGATCTGCACGGGAGACGTGTGGGTGCGCAGCACGACGCCGGACTCGGCGCCGCCGTCGGGGCCCTGCACGAAGAAGGTGTCGGCCTCGCCGCGGGCCGGGTGGTCGGGCCCGATGTTGAGGGCGTCGAAGTTGAACCACTCGGCCTCGACCTGCGGGCCCTCGGCGACCTCGTAGCCCATGGCCACGAAGACGTCCTCGATGCGCTCGGACAGCGTGGTGAGCGGGTGGCGGGCGCCGGCCGGCACGCGGTCGTGGGGCAGTGTGACGTCCACCGCCTCCTCGACCAGGACGCGCTGGTCGCGCTCGGCCTCCAGCTCCTCCTGACGCGTGGCGAGGGCCTTGTTCACGGCGCCCCGGGCCTGGCCGACCAGCTTGCCCGCGGCGGCCTTGGCGTGCGGCGGCAGCGCGCCGATCTCGCGGTTGGCCAGGGCCAGCGGGGAGGCGCCGCCGGTGTGGGCGACCTTGGCCTCCTGGAGCGCGTCGAGGGAGTCCGCGGCGGCGAAGGCGGCGAGCGCCTCGTCCCGCATGCGCTCGATCTCTTCCGGTTTCAAGGCCTCGACCTCTACCGGGTCGTACGACTTATTCGGTGCCGACATCTCTTCCCGTGTCTTCCGATTGGCTGGCTGAAGGTCCCCGTCACCGACTCACGCAGAGGTCAGAGGGCCGTCCCTGGGACACAAAGGTGCCAAAGGCCGAGTCTAACGGGGTGAAGGTGTGCGAACGCGCCCGCGGGCCGCCCGGCCGCTCTCAGGTGAGATACGCCGGAGTGCTCACGGGCAGCGTAAATCGGAACTCCGCGCCGCCGCCCGGGGCGCGGCCGACCGTGATGACGCCGCCGTGGGCTTCGACGATGCCCTTGACGATGTACAGCCCCAGGCCCGTGCCGCCGCGCTTGCTGCCCCGCCAGAAGCGGGTGAACACGCGGTTCATGGAGTCCTCCGGGATGCCTGCGCCCTCGTCGCTCACGGTGACCGAGGTACCGGTTTCCTCCCCCTCACGGGGAGACGCGGCGGGCGTGACGTCAATGGTGACGGTTCCCTCGCCGTGACGCACGGCATTTTCGATGAGGTTGCTGAGGACCTGGTCGACCTTGTCGGGGTCGGCCCACAGGGCGGGCAGCGGCTGCTCGATGCGCAGCAGGAACCGGTCGGCGGGCTGTCCGGCGGCCACGTAGGCCTGGATGTGACGTCCCACGGCGGCTCCCATGTCGACGGGCTGGCGACGCAGCTCCAGCCGCCCCGAGTCGATGCGCGAGATGTCGAGCAGTTCGGCGATGAGACGGGTGACCCGGTCGGCGTCGGCGTCGACGGTCTCCAGCATCAGCCGCTTCTGGTCGTCGGTGAACCGCGACCACTTGGCGAGCAGGGTGGCGGTGAAGCCCTTGACGGAGGTCAGGGGCGAGCGCAGCTCGTGGGCGACGGTGGCGATCAGCTCGGCGTGGCTGCGTTCGGTGCGGCGGCGGGCCTCGGTGTCGCGGATCGAGACGACGACCCGGCGGACGGGCCCGGTGGGTGCGGTGCGTACGTAGCGAACCGAGACGAGCACCTCGCGCCCGCCCGGCAGCAGCAGGTTGCGCTCGGGCTGGCCGACGCGGATGGCGAGGCCGCCGTAGGGGTCGGTCAGCTGCCACCAGCGGCGGCCTTCGAGGTCCTCCAGCGGCAGCGCCTTGTCGAGGCGCTGTCCGAGGGCGTCCGCGGCGGCGACGGCGGTGATGCGCTGGGCGGCGGCGTTGAAGCAGACGACGTGCCCGTGCTCGTCGGCCACGACGAGCCCGTCGGGCAGATCGTCGGGGTCTATGCCGAGTTCGGCCAGGTCACCGGCGGCGCGGGCCGCTCCCGGTGCGCTGTTCGTGCCGACACTCATCCCCGTACCCCACCTCCCAGACGAGGAGCCCCGAGCACGCCACCCTACTAGCTGCCCGTGACGGAGCGGCACCCTCCGGAGGCGCGCTGTGCACGGGCCGACGCGTAGAGACATACGGCGGCCGCGGTCGCCAGGTTCAAGCTCTCGGCCTTTCCGTGGATCGGGACGCGGACGACGGCGTCGGCGAGGGCGCGGGTCTCCTCGGGCAGACCCCAGGCCTCGTTGCCGAACACCCAGGCGGTGGGCCCGCCCATGGCGCCCTTGTCCAGTTCGTCGTCGAGGTCGTCCCGGCCCGCGCCGTCGGCGGCGAGGATCCGCACCCCGGCCTCCTGCAGCCCGGCCACGGCCTGCTCCACGGGGACCCCGACGGCGACGGGCAGATGGAACAGGGACCCGACGGAGGCCCGGACGGCCTTGGGGTTGTACAGGTCGACGGACGCGTCGGTGAGGACGACGGCGTCGGCGCCGGCGGCGTCCGCGCAGCGCAGGACGGTGCCGGCGTTGCCGGGGTCGCGCACATGCGCCAGGACCGCGACGAGCCGGGGCCGGGCGGCGACGATCTCCTCGAAGGGCGTGTCGACGAACCGGCACACGCCCACGAGCCCCTGCGGGGTGACGGTCGTGGAGATCTCCGCGATGACCTGCTCGTCGGCGAGGTGGACGCGGGCGCCGGCCGCCCTGGCCTCCCCCACGATGTCGGCGTACCGCTCCGCGGCCTCGACGGTGGCGAACAGCTCGACCAGCGTCTCCCTGCCGTACCCCGCAGCCTCCCGGACGGCCTGCGGCCCCTCCGCGAGGAACAGCCGCTCCTTCCCCCGGAAGTTCCGCCGGGCCAGCCGCCGGGCGGCGGCCACACGGGGGGAACGGGGGGAGATCAGCTCGGGGCTGGCGGGGGGCATGTTCACCTTCGCAACTCGATCGACTTTCGGCCGGCGCGAGTGGTCCGACCTGGGGGTGCGGGGAACTGCGCGACCCGCCACCGGCGGCCCGCACCCGAACGGACGGCCTCGGCGGGCGTCAGCAGCAAAGGACCCGCAGGATGAACCTGCGGGTCCTTCACCGACGTCGGCTCAGAGCCAGCGCAGCGTCACGCGGCCTTCGGCGCGTTCACGTCCGCGGGCAGCGCCTTCTGCGCGACCTCGACCAGCGCGGCGAACGCGGTGGCGTCGTTGACGGCCAGCTCGGCCAGGATCTTGCGGTCGACCTCGATGTTCGCGGCCTTCAGACCCTGGATGAGGCGGTTGTACGTCATGCCGTTCTGGCGGGCCGCAGCGTTGATGCGCTGGATCCACAGCTGACGGAAGTCGCCCTTGCGCTTCTTGCGGTCGTTGTAGTTGTAGACCAGCGAGTGGGTGACCTGCTCCTTGGCCTTGCGGTACAGGCGCGAACGCTGACCGCGGTAGCCGGAGGCCGCCTCGAGGATCGCCCGGCGCTTCTTGTGGGCGTTTACTGCCCGCTTGACGCGTGCCACTTGTTAACTCCTTGTAGCGGGGCCGCGGTTGGACTCACACGACCCGGAAACGATTGGGTCCCGGTCAGGGATCAGGCGCGTTGGCTGCGCCTGACGTCACTTGCCGAGAAGCTTCTTGATCTTCGCGGCGTCGCCCGGGGCCATCTCGGCGTTGCCGGTGAGGCGACGCGTCACGCGGGACGACTTGTGCTCGAGCAGGTGGCGCTTGCCGGCGCGCTCACGGAGCACCTTGCCGGAGCCGGTGATCTTGAAGCGCTTACTGGCACCGCTGTGCGACTTGTTCTTCGGCATAGCGCCGTTCTCTCCTCGTCGGTGGCGTTCCGGTGCCCGGTCGTGAAACCGGGCACGGTGGAACGTCGCTTGTATCGGTTAACCCTCGGGACTCGCGCCCCGTGGATCACGCCTCGGCGGAAGCCTCGGCAGGGGCCTCGACGTCTGCTTCGACGTCGGCCTCGGCGTTCACGGCGTCGGCGTCCGCGGCGTTCTGCGAACGGCCCGGGTTGGCCTTCGCCTCGGCCTTGCGGGCCTCCTGCGCCTGACGGGCCTCGGCCATGGCCTCGGTCTTCTTCTTGTGCGGACCGAGGACCATGATCATGTTGCGGCCGTCCTGCTTCGGGTTCGACTCGATGAACCCGAGGTCCTGGACGTCCTCCGCGAGACGCTGCAGCAGTCGGTAGCCCAGCTCGGGGCGGGACTGCTCGCGGCCGCGGAACATGATCGTGATCTTGACCTTGTCGCCCTGCTTGAGGAACCGGACGACGTGACCCTTTTTGGTGTCGTAGTCGTGCGGGTCGATCTTCGGCCGGAGCTTCATTTCCTTGATGACCGTGTGCGCCTGGTTCTTGCGCGCCTCACGGGCCTTCATGGCCGACTCGTACTTGAACTTCCCGTAGTCCATGAGCTTGCAGACCGGCGGGCGTGCGCTCGCGGCCACCTCGACCAGGTCGAGGTCGTACTCCTGCGCAAGCTCCAGTGCCTTGGCAAGCGGCACGATGCCGACCTGCTCGCCACTGGGACCGACAAGTCGCACTTCGGGAACGCGAATCCGGTCGTTGATGCGGGGCTCGGTGCTGATGGATCCTCCTCGGTAGCACCACACGGCAGTCTGGCGGACAGCCACGTAACGTCTGTGTTCGATAGGTGTTCAACCACGTCGACGCACAAAAAATGCCCCGAACGATCACATGCGGGGCTCCAAGCACTACCGGAGCACCGCCGCGAGGATCGCGGGGCGCACTACCGGGCGATTCCATCGTCCGTACGGAACGATGGCGACCGCCTGACCGGGGTGACCCGCCGTCCTCGGGGGACGATCGGGTGGGAGTTCGGAGCCTCCACTTGTGGGCCGGGCCCGCCTGCTGGATGGCACGCGTGTCCGACCGGTCGTTACACGAGATTACCAGCTCGGACAGGCGGGCGCTAATCAGCCGTCGTCCGCCTCCTGCTGTCAAGGGGGCGTGCTGCGGGTCCTATCGTGTGGGGCATGAGTGACACCTCCCCCGGCGATGCGGCCGGCTCCCCCGACTTCGACGAGATGACCCGCGACATCGCCGAGGTCCCCGCCGTCGAGGTGATCGTGACGGTCGCCGTGAATTTGATGAGCGCCGCCGCCGTGAAGCTCGGGCTGACCGAGGAGGGCGACAAGTACAAGGACCTGGACGAGGCCCGCAAGCTGATCACCGCCCTCGCCGGTCTGCTGGACGCGAGCACCACCGAGATCAGCTCCTTCCACGCCGCGCCGCTGCGCGACGGCCTGAAGTCGCTGCAGCTGGCGTTCCGCGAGGCGTCGGTCGTGCGGGACGAGCCCGGTCAGGGCCCGGGCGAGAAGTACACGGGCCCGATCTACGGCTGATCCGCCGAAGTCCGTGCGGACGGTCCGTCCACGGGCGGTCCGCTCGCTGGCGGTCCGCGCGCTGGCGGTTCATTCGCGGACGTACAGGGGCTCGCCCGGCGGCGTGGACCCGGCCGGCAGCAGTGCCAGGTCGAGGCCGCGCACCAGGCGGGCCCTCAGCGTCTCGTCGGCGGCCAGCCGCCGGGCCACCGCCTCGGCGGCCTCGGCGGGATCGGCCGACGGGTCGAGGACGAGGGCGAGGATGCCGTCCGCCCCGCCCGGCCCGAGATGGGCGCGGACGACCTCCGGCCCGGCGGCGACGGCGGCCCGGACAGCGGCCACGACCGCCGGATCGGCGAGCGGTTCGGTGGAGGTGCGGCCCTCGGCGAGCGCCAGGAGCGCCGGCCCGGTCAGCTCGAAGGGCACCGGTCCGGCCAGGTCGAGGACGAGCGTGTCCGCCTTCTCGTGCGCGGCGGCCTGCAGCGCCTGGTGCAGCGGCACGGCCACCGGGCGGGCCTCGGGATCCCAGCGGGCGAGGGTGTCGGTGGAGCTGAAGGCGGGCAGGGCGGTGCGGGCGCCGGCCTTCAGGGTCGGAACCGCCATGTCACTGGTCTTCTCGCGGCGCAGCCCGTTCTCGTCCACCTCCACCTCGCCGAGGACGGCCACCACGGGCACCAGGAGCCGGGCGCCCCTGAGGGCCTCCAGCACCGGTCCCACGGCGTCGCGGTCCTCGGCCCAGGCGGCGAGCGCCGCGCTCAGCCGGGGGTCGGCGGAGCCGTCGTCGTCGGAGAAGCCGGGGTCGGGAATGTTCTTGTTCGCCACGGTCGTCGACCCTATCGGGGGGACGCCGCCCGGCTCGTGCCGGGCCGGTCCGGGAACAGGCCGGTGACGCTTTCACGGGATTCTCAGTCCCCGCTGAGGCGGCTCTTACGCCCGTCCCACGGTCCGCACAGCCGCCGCCTCCACCCTCGCGGGCATGGAGTCCTCCAGAGCACGTCGCGGTCGCCGCGCTCGCCCCTCCCGGCGCCGTCCGTTCCTCCCGGTCGCGCTCGCCGTGGCCGCCGTCCTCGGGGCGACGGCGGGCGGGACCGTCTACGTGAAGGCGCGGTCCCTCCCGCGCACGGGGGCCGTATCGTCGTCCACTGCGACGCCGTCCGTCCCGGCGTCCGGACCGGGAGACGGGAAGGTGGCGGTGGAGCACGTGACGGCGCCCGAGGAGGACCACGACGCGCTGCTGGCGTCGGCGATGGGGTCGGTGACGGTGCCGGGCGGGGCCGCCGTGTCCGTGGCGGTGCTCGCCATGGACTCCGGGGCCGCCGCCGTGTACGGCGGGAGCGCCTTCGACACGGCCAGCATCGTGAAGGTGGACATCCTGGCGGCTCTGCTGCTGCAGGCGCAGGACGCCGGCCGTCGCCTCACGGCGGCCGAGAAGGCGTACGCCGTCGCGATGATCGAGGACAGCGACAACGACTCGGCCTCGGCGCTGTGGCGGAGCATCGGAACGGCCGAGGGGCTGGACGCGGCGAACGAGCGGTTCGGGCTGACGGACACCACGGGCGGCGAGGGCATGCTGTGGGGGCTCACCCGGACCACGGCCGCCGACCAGCTCACCCTGTTGCGGCAGGTGTTCGGCGACACGTCGGAACTGAGCGAGGCGTCGCGGACATACGTGCGGGGCCTGATGGGGCGGATCGCCGCGGGCCAGCAGTGGGGCGTCTCGGCCGCGGCCGACGGCTCCTCGTGGGCGCTGAAGAACGGCTGGCTGCCCCGCAGCGCCACCGGACTGTGGGACGTCGACAGCATCGGGCGGGTGACCGCCGGCGGCCGCGACTACCTGGTGGCCGTGCTGTCGAACGGCAACGCGACGCAGGCCGCGGGGATCTCCCTGGTGGAGACGGTGGCGAGGACGGCGGTGGCGGTCGTGGCGGGCGACGACGCGGGGCCGGCCTCCGGGGCCCCGCCGACACCCTCGGCGTCGGCGTCGGCGGTGGCCGACTCCGCATCCGCCTCCGGCTAGGCCTGCCGGAACGCGTCAGCGGCGTGCCGCTGCCTCAGAGGGCCTCGTACGGCTCGTGCCGGTCGCGCTCGCGGCGGCCGCGCCACAGCAGGACCGCCGTCACCAGCAGCACGCCTCCGGCGCCGCCCGCGAACAGCCCGGCCCAGCTCGACGTGGCGTCCTGCGTCTTCGCCTCGTCCGGTCCGGCGCCGAAGTAGCGTTCCCCGTAGGCCGCGGACTGCAGGCCCTGCGGCGCGAGGCGGCCGGCGGTCCTGATCGCCGCGGCCGGGTCGATGAAGCCGTAGCCGCGGGAGTCGTCACGGCCGCCGTTCGGGGCGTTGCGGGCGGTGTCCTCCAGGAGTTTCTTGATCTGCGCCGGGGTCAGACCGGGGTGGGCGGCCTTGACGAGCGCCACCGCCCCCGAGACGAACGCGGAGGCCGCGCTGGTCCCCCAGCCCTGGTAGTACTTGTGGTCCGGATCGGCGATGACGACGTCGACGCCGGGCGCGCTGACCGTGGCGTACCAGCGGCGGGTGGAGAAGGAGGCGCGGGTGCCGTAGCGGTCGACGGCGGTCGCGGCGATGACGCCCGGGTAGGCGGCCGGGTAGGAGATGTGGTCGCCCTTCTCGCCGCCGTTGCCGGCCGAGGCGACGACGACCGAGCCCTTCTTCAGCGCGTACTGGACGGCCTCGTCCTCGGCCGGTTCGGGGTGCGCGGAGGCGGAGTCGTCGCCGAGGGAGAGGTTGATGACGTCGGCGCCCTGGTCGGCGGCCCAGCGGATGCCCTCGGCGAGGGCGTTGCCCCGGGTGTTGCGGGCCTTGGCGCGCTGCGGGTCGCCGTCCTCGAGGATCACGCGGACGGGGAGGATCTTCGCCTCCGGCGCGATGCCGAGCACGCCGTCGTCGTTGCCGTAGCCGTGCCCGTGACCGGCGATGATGCTCGCCATGGCGGTGCCGTGGCGGGCCCAGGCGCGGTCGCCGCGCGCGGCGCCGAAGCCGACGAGGTCCTTGCCGGTGAGGACGTTGCCGACGAGGTCGGGGTGGTCGGCCTCGACGCCGGTGTCCAGGACGGCGACCGTGACGCCCTTGCCCTTGGTGGTCTGCCAGGCCTGCTCGGTGTGCAGGGCGGTCAGGGCCCACTGCTGGGCGCGGATGCCGTCGGCGTGGGCCTGTGCGGCCGGCAGGAACGCCACGGAGCACGCGAGCAGGCAGCTGAGGAGGCCCGCCCTGCGGGCGGTGGTGCGTCGGCTCATGAGGGCTGCTCCGAGGGCGGCGTGACGACGGTCTTGCGCAGGCCGCGTTCGATGCGGTCGGCGAGGCCCTGCGCCTCGTTGCCGAGACCCGCCTGGGCGGGCGCGGTGGTGGCGCCGGACGCGGTGGCCGCGGGGGCGGGCTGGGGGGTGTCCACGGTGCGGCCGTCGGCCCAGCCGGAGACGGCGTACACGACGACCGGCGCGTCCGTCAGGACGGACAGCGTCCACGCTGCGCGCTGCTTGTCGCCGAACGCGGCGGCCGCGGTGCCCTTGGCGGCGTACGGACGGGGCATCAGATCCGCCCTCTTCGCCAGGCCCTCCTTCGTGACGCGGGCGTCGAGGGAGCGCATGGCGGCCGCGTCGGCGGTGGTGAACAGCAGGCCGACGGTGGTCACGTAACTCTGGGTGGCGTCGGTGTAGGTGGCCCGCAGCAGTCGCTCGCAGCCGACGGGGGCGAGGACCTTCAGCAGCAGCGGGTCGAAGGCGTCGGCGCAGCCGCCGTCCGGAGCGACGGCGATCCGCGTCCAGGCGCGGTCGGCGCCCCCGGGACCGGCCCCCTGGCCGTCCACCGTGGGCGGGAACAGCTGGTCGACGGGCACGTTGTGCCACAGGCCGCCGGCGGTGACGTAGGCGCTGCGATCGACGCCGTCGTCCGAGCCGCCGACGAGCCAACTGCCGGTCAGGGCACCGCCGATGAGGCCCAGTCCGAGGACGGCGCACACGGCGGCCGCGGCGGTGCGTCCCCGTCGGCCGAGGATCCAGGGCGTGTCGCGGTATCCCTCGGGCCGGGCGAACGTCACCACGGGCCGCCGGGCGCCGGGGCCGCCGTCCGGCGACATCGGAGCGCTCCAGGAGAGCGACGGGTCGGGTCCGATCGCCGCGTCGGGGGCGGTCTCGGGCCGCCGCGGAGCCTGCGGCGCGGGGGGCGCGGGCGGGGGCGGCACGGCGAAGTCGGGTCGCCGCAGGGCCGCTGCGGGAGTCCACGCCGGTCCGTCGTCCGGCGGCGAGACCCTCGGGAAGCCGGCGCGCGGGGCGCCGCCGACCGCCTCCGGCGCGGGCACCCAGTCCCGCGGCAGCGGAGTCCAGGCGTGGTCGGAGGTGTGCGCACTGCCGGCGCCCGCGGAGCGCGGACGGTCCCGGTCGGCGGGGGCGGGGGCGGGGTGCGGTCCCTGCCGGTCCGCGGGGCGCGGGTCGTCGGCGGAGGCGGGGGCGGGGCGGGAACCCTGCCGGTCCGAGGCACGCGGGTCGTCGCTGTCGGCGGGGCGCGGAGCGGCCGGCGGGGTGGCGCCGGAGGCGTCCGGCCGGACGGGCCGAGGAGACGGGTCGAAGGGCCGGAAGGGACCTGGGCCGGCGGCGCGGCCCGCGCCCTGACCGGACGGCCCGCCGAGGACGTCCGGCCCGTCGCCGGGGACGGCGAACGCGGCGTCGCGCGCCGGGGCCGGGGGACGCGGGATGCCGGCGGACGGGGAACGCCGATCGTCACCGGCCGCCGGCCGCGGGGGCTCGGCGGGCACGGGCGGCCGGACCCCGCCGGACGTGGCAAGCGGAGGCTGACCCGCGGGCGGCCGGGTGCCGCCGGACGCGGGATGCGACGGCTCTGCGGCCGCCGGAGGCCGGGTGCCGCCGGACGCGGGATGCGACGGCTCTGCGGCCGCCGGAGGCCGGACCCCGCCGGACGTGGCAAGCGGAGGCTGACCCGCGGGCGGCCGGGTGCCGCCGGACGCGGGATGCGGGGGCTCGGCGGCCGCCGGCGGCCGGACCCCGCCGGACGTGGCATGCGGGGGCTGACCCGAGGGCGGCCGGGTGCCGTCGGTCGTGGGGTGCGGGGGCTCTGCGGCCGCGGGAGGCCGGGGGGTGCCGGTCGCGGGTCGCGGGGGCTCGGCGGCCGCTGGCGGCCGGACCCCGCCGGACGTGGCATGCGGGGGCTGACCCGCGGGCGGCCGGGTGCCGCCGGACGCGGGATGCGGGGGCTCGGCGGCTGCGGGGCTCGGGGCGTCCGGGGGTGTGGGGCGCGGGGACGGCGAGGGGCGGAAGAAGCTCGTGGTGAAGGGGCGCGTGGCGGCCGTGCCGGCGGTCTCCTGGCCGTCCGTCGGGCGGGGCGCCGGCCTCGCCGCACGGGGGGCGCGACGGAAGTCGTGGGGCGGGGCGGGGCGCGGGACGGCAGGCGGGCGCTCGTCGGCCGACGCCGGCCGCGCGGCGTCGTCGCCGCGTGGGGGCTGCGCGGGGCGGCTCGGCGGTGGCGGGGTGTCCGGGAAGCGGGCCGACGCTGGGGGCGGGGGCGGGGTCATGGCGTCCGTGTGCTGGGCCCGCAGGGAGATGAAGCGGGGGGCGGTGCGGGGGCTGGGGGGAGCGGCGTCCTCGGAGGCGGGCGCACCGCCGTCGTCGGTCGTGCCGGTGTCGCGGGTGTCCGGCGCCGGCTCCCCGGAGGCGGTCCGGTGCGTGGCCTGCCGTCCGGCCGGGCCGTTCGTGGTCTGCGGCGCGCCCCCCGATTGCTCGCCGCCGTCGCGTGCCGGACCGTGCGGGGGCTCCTGCGGGGGCCGGCCGGAGGCGGCGGACCGGGAGGTCCCCGTGCGGGCGGTCGCGGTGTCCGCCGCGTCGGGGGCGTCCGCCGGCACGGGAGCGGGCGGCCGGGCCGGGCGGGGCGGCACGCTCGGGCGGGGCGGGACGCCGGGGTGGGGCGGCACGTCCGGGTGCGGGGGGACCGAGGCGCGGCGTGCTTCCGTGCTCATGCACCCCCCGTTTCCTCGTCCCCGGGCCGTCGTTCTCGTACGCGGGCCGTCGGTTCGTCCGGGCGGGCCGGCACGACCAGGTCGTCCGTCGCGGGCAGGCATACCCACGCGGGCGGACCGGCATCCCGACGCGGCTGTCCGGCCGGAGCCGTCCTCCGTACGTGCGCGTCACTCTACGGCTTGTCGCCGCTCGAACGGGAACCAGTCGGCGCCCCCCGGGGCATTAGCCCGGAACGTCCCTCTACCCTGCGGTAATCCTGTCTGGCAGGCTTCCTTCATGACTGCGCGCGCCGCCGACCGGGCCCGGTACGACCGGGCCACCGCCCATCTCGACGCCCCGCTCGCCCTTGTGGACCTGGAGGCCTTCGACGCGAACGCCGAGGATCTGGTCCGCCGGGCCGGCGGCAAGCCGATCCGGGTGGCGAGCAAGTCCGTGCGCTGCCGCACGCTGCTGGAACGCGTCCTGGCGAAGGACGGCTTCGCGGGGATCATGTCGTTCACGCTCGCCGAGTCGCTGTGGCTGGCCCGCTCGGGCTTCGAGGACGTCCTCCTCGCCTACCCGTCGGCCGACCGCGGCGGCTACGCCGAGCTGGCCGCCGATCCCAAGCTCGCCGCCGCCGTCACCGTCATGGTCGACGACGTCGCCCAGCTGGACCTGATCGACGCGGCGCGGGCCGGCGGCACCGAAGTCATCCGCGTCTGCCTGGAGTTGGACACCGCGCTGAAGCTGTTCGGCGGCCGGGTCCGGGTCGGCGCCCTGCGCTCGCCGCTGCACTCCCCCGCCCAGGTCGCCGACGTGGCACGGGCGGTGGCCCGGCGGCCCGGTTTCCGGCTGGTGGGGATCATGGCGTACGAGGGGCACATCGCCGGTGTCGGCGACGCCGTCGCCGGACGGCCCCTGCGGTCCCGTGCGATCCGGCTGATGCAGGCCACCGCCCGCCGGGAGATCGCCGAGCGGCGCGCGGCCGTGGTGCGCGCGGTGCGGGCCGTCGTGCCGGACCTGGAGTACGTCAACGGCGGCGGCACCGGCAGTGTGCAGCACACCGCCGCGGAGGACGCGGTCACGGAGATCGCGGCCGGGTCCGGGCTGTACGTGCCGCGGCTCTTCGACAACTACACGTCGTTCAGCGGGCGTCCGGCAGCGCTGTTCGCCATGCCGGTCGTGCGCAGGCCCGGCGTCGGGGTGGTGACGGTGCTCGGCGGCGGCTACCCGGCCTCCGGTGCGGCCGGACCCGACCGGCTGCCGGTGCCCTACCTCCCCGAGGGCCTGCGTTACGACCCCCAGGAGGGCCCCGGCGAGGTGCAGACGCCGCTGCTCGGCTCCCCCGCCGACGATCTGCTGATCGGCGACAAGGTGTGGTTCCGGCACGCGAAGGCCGGCGAGCTGTGCGAGCGCTTCGAGATGCTGCACCTCGTCGAGGGGGACGCCGTGACGGCGACCGTGCCGACGTACCGGGGCGAGGGTCACACCTTCCTCTGACCGCCGCCCCGGGCCGCCGGGTTCTACAGCGGGGTCACATAGGCCCCGGAGATCCCGCCGTCCACCAGGAAGTCGGTGGCGTTGACGAACGAGGAGTCGTCGCTGGCCAGGAAGGCGACGGCGGCGGCGATCTCCTCGGCCTCGGCGAACCGGCCGACGGGGATGTGGACGAGGCGGCGGGCGGCCCGCTCGGGGTCCTTGGCGAACAGCTCCTGCAGCAGCGGGGTGTTGACCGGCCCGGGGCACAGGGCGTTCACGCGGATGCCCTCCCGGGCGAACTGCACGCCGAGCTCGCGGGACATGGCGAGGACACCGCCCTTGGACGCCGTGTACGAGATCTGCGAGGTCGCCGCGCCCATCCGCGCCACGAAGGACGCCGTGTTGATGATCGAGCCGCGGCCCTGCCGGCGCATGTAGGGGATGGCCGCCTTGCAGCACAGGTAGACGGAGGTCAGGTTGACCTCCTGGACGCGCTTCCAGGCCTCCAGGCCCGTCTCCAGGATGGAGTCGTCGTCGGGCGGGGAGATGCCCGCGTTGTTGAAGGCGACGTCCACGCTGCCGTAGGTGTCGTACGCCGTCCTGAACAGCGCCTCGACCTCGCCGGGGTCGGTGACGTCGACCTTCACGAAGATCCCGCCGACCTCCTCGGCGGCCGCCTTGCCGCGGGTCTCGTCGACGTCGCCGCAGACGACGTGCGCGCCCTCGGAGGCGAGCCGGCGCGCCGCGGCGAGGCCGATGCCGCTGCCGGCGCCGGTGACGACGGCCGTGCGGCCCACCAGGCGGCGGCAGATGTTCTCGTCGGGCAGGGGGGTGGATGACGTCACTGTGCGGGGCCCTCCGTGCTGATGAAGACGTTCTTGGTTTCGGTGAAGGCGGTCAGGGCGTCCGGGCCCAGCTCGCGGCCGACGCCGGACTGCTTGTAGCCGCCGAACGGGGTCCAGTAGCGGACGCTGGAGTGGGAGTTGACGGACAGGTTCCCGGCGCGCACGGCCCGCGAGACGCGCAGCGCGCGGCCGACGTCGCGGGTCCAGACGGAGCCGGAGAGGCCGTAGGGGGTGTCGTTGGCGAGCCGGACCGCGTCCGCCTCGTCGGTGAAGGGGAGCAGCACGGCGACGGGTCCGAAGATCTCCTCGCGGGCGGCCGCGGAGTCGGGCCGTTCGCCGGTGAGCACGGTCGGCGGGAACCAGAACCCGGGGCCGTCGGGGGCGCTGCCGCGCAGCGCCTGCGCGTCGTCCGGGACGAACGAGCGTACGCGGTCCACCTGCTGACGGGAGATCAGCGGACCCATCCGGGTCGCCTCGTCGGCCGGGTCTCCGACCACCACGGCGGCCAGCTCCCGCGCCAGGTGGTCGGCGACCTCGTCGTACACCGACTCCTGGACGAGGATCCGGGTGCGGGCGCAGCAGTCCTGACCGGAGTTGTCCAGGAAGGAGTACGGGTCGACGGCGGTCTTGAGGTCGGCGTCGGCGAACACGATGTTCGGGCTCTTGCCGCCGAGTTCCAGGGTGACCGGCTTGACCTGCCGGGCGCAGCGCTCCATGACCTCGCGGCCGGTGCGGGTGGAGCCCGTGAACACGATCTTCGCGACGTCGGGGTGGTCGACGAGCGCCCGTCCGGCGACCGCGCCGTAGCCCGGCAGCACCTGGAGGAGATGCTCGGGCAGGCCTGCCTCCAGGGCGAGTTCGGCCAGCCGCAGGGCGGTGAGCGGGGTGGTCTCGGCAGGCTTGAGGACCACCGCGTTGCCCGCCGCGAGGGCCGGGAAGGCGCCCCAGGCGGCGATCGGCATGGGGAAGTTCCACGGGGCGATGACGCCCACCACGCCGAGCGGCTCGTGGAAGGTGACGTTCCAGCCGCCGGGGACGGGGATCTGGCTGCCGAGGAGCCGCTCGACGCCGCCCGCCGCGTAGTGCAGCAGGTCGCGGGCGTTGCCGGCTTCCCAGCGGGCGTTGCCGAGGAGGTGGCCGGCCTCGCGGACCTCGAGCAGCGCCAGTTCCTCGACGTGCGCGTCGACCACGTCGGCGAAGCGGCGCAGCAGTCGGGCGCGGTCGGCGGGGGCCGCCGCGGCCCAGGCGGTCTGCGCGGCGGCGGCCCGGGCGACCGCGCGGTCCACGTCGGCCGCGTCGGCGGCCGGGACGACGGCGACGACCTCCTCGGTGGCCGGGTTGAGCACGACCAGCTCGTGCGGCGACTGCTCGTGCGGGGACTGCTCGGGTGCGGACTGCTCGTGCGGGTGGGACAAGGCGGGACCTTTCACAGACGTTCGAAGGAGCGGCGCAGCTCCCAGTCGGTGACCGCGGCGTCGAAGGCCTCGAGCTCGACGCGTGCCATGTTGCGGTAGTGGGCGACGACCTCCTCCCCGAAGGCGGCCAGCGCGATCGGGCTGGCCGACCAGAGCTCGGCGGCCTCGCGGAGCGTGGTGGGAACGTGCGCGTAGTCGCCGGCGTAGGCGTTGCCTGCGCAGGCCTCGGGCAGCCCCAGCTTGTGCTCGATGCCGTACAGCCCGGCCGCGACCAGACCCGCGACGGCCAGGTGCGGGTTCACGTCACCGCCGGGCAGCCGGTTCTCGAAGCGCGTGGAGCGGCCGTGGCCGACGACCCGCAGCGCGCAGGTGCGGTTGTCGTGCCCCCAGGCGACGGCGGTCGGGGCGAAGGAGCCCGGCTGGAACCGCTTGTAGGAGTTGATGTTGGGGGCGTACAGGAGGGAGAAGTCGCGCAGGGCGGCCAGCTGCCCGGCGAGGAAGTGCCGCATCACCTCGGACATGCCGTCCGGGTCGGCCGCCGTGCCGGCCATCACGTTGGCGCCGTCCGCGTCGGTGAGCGAGAGATGGATGTGGCAGGAGTTGCCCTCGCGCTCGTTGTACTTGGCCATGAAAGTGAGGGACACGCCCTCCTGGGCGGCGATCTCCTTGGCGCCGGTCTTGTAGACGGCGTGCTGGTCGCAGGTGACCAGGGCCTCGTCGTAGCGGAACGCGATCTCGTGCTGGCCGGGGTTGCACTCGCCCTTCGCGGACTCGACGGTGAGGCCGGCGCCGGCCATCTCGTTGCGGATGCGGCGCAGCAGCGGTTCGATGCGGCCGGTGCCGAGGACCGAGTAGTCGATGTTGTACTGGTTGGCCGGGGTGAGCCCGCGGTAGTTCGCGTCCCAGGCGGCCTCGTAGCTGTCCTTGAAGACGATGAACTCCAGCTCGGTGCCGACCTGGGCGGTGAACCCGTGCTCGGCGAGGCGTTCCAGCTGGCGGCGCAGGATCTGGCGGGGGGCGGCGACCACCGGCGTGCCGTCGTTCCAGGCGAGGTCGGCGATCAGCATCGCGGTGCCGGCGTTCCAGGGCACGCGGCGCAGGGTGGCGAGGTCCGGGTGCATCGCGAAGTCGCCGTATCCGCGCTCCCAGGAGGACATGGCGTAACCGTCGACGGTGTTCATCTCCGTGTCGACGGCGAGGAGGTAGTTGCAGCCCTCGGTGCCGTGCCGGAGCACCTCGTCGAGGAAGAACCCGGCGGCGAACCGTTTGCCCTGGAGGCGCCCCTGCATGTCGGGGAAGGCGAGGACGACGGTGTCGATCTCACCGCTCGCCACGAGGGCGCGCAGCTCCTCGACGCCGAGCGGGGGTGTGCGGTCTGCCACGGGAAGGGCCTCCTTCGGCTTCCCCGGCTCCCCCGTCTTCTTCGGACGGGCCGGGAGCCATAAGGTATTGCGGAGAACCATTGCTTGGGAAGGGGGCGCGGCCTGATGCCGGTGAACGCTGACGGCGGACCGGACGACCGGCTGACGCCGGTGCTCCGGCCGGTGCGGGCCGGAAACGGTTTCGAGGAGGCGCTGGAGCAGATCCTGCAGGTCGTACGACTGGGTCTGGTCCCGGGGGGCGAACGGCTGCCGGCCGAGCGGGATCTCGCGGAGCGGCTCGGCATCAGCCGGGTGACGCTGCGCGAGGTGCTGAAGGTCCTCCAGGACCAGGGGCTGGTCGAGTCCCGCCGGGGCCGGTACGGCGGGACCTTCGTCCTGCCGCGCACGGACGCCGGCGGCGAGGACGAGCTGCGGCGGCGGATCGCGGAGACCGACGTCGAGGACGTGCTGCGGTTCCGGGAGGTGCTGGAGACGGGCGCGGCGGGTCTGTGCGCGTCGCACGGTCTGACGGACGAGCAGGGGCGCCGGCTGCGCGAGGCGCTCGCCGCCACCGGGAACGCGTCCCCGGCCGACTACCGCCGACTCGACACGATGCTCCATCTGACCCTCGCCGAGCTGTGCGGCTCACCGTCGCTGACGGCGCGGTACGCGGCGGTGCGGGCCACGGTGAACGACCTGCTCGACTGCATCCCGCTGCTCGTGCGCAATCTGGAACACTCGCAGCGGCAGCACACGGCGCTGGTGGAGGCGGTCCTGGACCGGGACGCGGACGGCGCGCGGGAGATCATGCGGGAGCACTGCGCGGGAACAGCGGCGCTGCTCAGGGGCTTCCTGACGTGAAGCGCGCGGAAACAGTCGGCAAAGGTTCGAAAGATGTCCATTGAAGGTCCACGGAGAGGACGCATGACGGTGACGGGACACGGCGCGAAGTCGCCGGAAGGGACGCGCGGGCCGGGGGGGCCGGGAGGGCCGGAAGACAGGCCGCTGATCGGCATCAGCACGTACCTGGAGCCCGGCACTCGCTGGCGGGTGTGGGAGCTGGAGGCGGCGCTGCTGCCGGCGGCGTATCCGAGGCTCGTCCAGCGGGCCGGCGGGCTGGCCGTGATGCTCCCGCCGGACGCGCCCGAACACGCGGCGGCGACCGTGGCCCGCCTCGACGGCCTGGTCGTCGCGGGCGGCCCGGACGTCGACCCGGCCCGCTACGGCGCCGAGCGCGATCCCCGCACCGGCCCGCCGGCCCCCGAGCGGGACGCGTGGGAGCTGGCCCTGATCGAGGCGGCGCTGGCGGCGGACGTCCCGCTGCTGGGCGTCTGCCGGGGCATGCAGCTGCTGAACGTCGCGCTCGGCGGCACCCTGGTCCAGCACCTCGACGGGCACGCCCGGACGGAGGGCGTCTTCGGCGATCACCCGGTCGACCCGGTGCCCGGCACCCTGTACGGCGGGATCGTCGACGGGCAGGACCTGGTGCCGACCTACCACCACCAGGCGGTGGACCGCCTGGGCACGGGCCTCGTGCCGTCGGCCCACGCGGCGGACGGCACCGTGGAGGCCGTCGAGCTGCCCTCGGCCGGGTGGGTGCTCGGGGTGCAGTGGCATCCCGAGATGGGCGAGGACGTGCGGGTCGTGCGCTCCCTCGTGACAGCGGCGTCCCGCCGCGCCGTCTGAGCCCGCAGCCCCGCACCGCGGCCCCGCACCACCCTCGGCCGGCCGCGGGCCGAGACCGTCTCGCCTGCCTCGTGCCCGGCGGGGCCCGCCCGCGGCTCACGCCCGGCTCACGTGCCGCTCCCGCCCGGCTCCTCGCGTGGCTCGCCCACGAAAGCCTCGTACGCGAACGTCCCGCCCTGAGCGCCGCGCCCCGGACGTCTCGTCGCCGCGCCCGTCAGCCTCGCGTGAGGGACAGCAGTTCGCGGGCCGGGCCGGTGGGGCGGTGGCCCGTCGGCCAGACGGCCCTGAGGTCCCGGGCCAGGGGGACTCCCTCGACCGGGATGCCGATGAGCCGGCGCAGCGCCAGTTCCTCGCCGACCGCCAGTTCGGAGAGGACCGCCGGCCCCGCCCCGCTCACCGCGGCCGCCTTCACCGCCGTCGTCGAGGACAGCTCGATCAGCGGGCGGGCCAGGCCGCCGAGGGCCGTGTCGAGGACCTGACGGGTCCCGGAGCCCTTCTCCCGCAGGATCAGCGGCGTCGACGCCAGTTCGGCGGCGGGCAGCGCGCGCCCGCGGCGGGCCCACGGGTGCGCGGGCGCCACGACCACGATGAGGCGGTCGTGGGCTATCACGGCGGAGTCCAGGCCGGCCGGGACCGTGAGGCCCTCCACGAAGCCCAGATCGGCCTCCCCGGCCAGCAGCCGTTCGGCGACGGCCGCCGAGTTGCCCGCCAGCAGCGACACCGCGGTGTCCGGCCGGCCGGCGCGCAGCGCGAGCAGCCAGCCGGGCAGCAGGTACTCGGCGATGGTCATGCTGGCCGCCACCCGCAGCCGCGAGTCGCGGCGGTCGCGCAGCGCCTGCGCCCCCGCGTCGAAGGCCTCCGCCGCCTCGACGATCCGCCGCGCCCAGTCCGTCACCAGCGCGCCCGCGTCCGTCAGACGGGAGCCGCGCGGCGAACGGTCCACCAGGGCCACGCCCAACTGCCGTTCCATGGAACGGATCCGGCTGCTCGCGGCGGGCTGGGTGATGCCCAGTTCGCGTGCGGCCGCGCCGAGGCTGCCCAGCCTGGCCACCGCCAGCAGCAGCTCCAACGCGCCCAGGTCCGGAACGCGATGCGCGATCGAACCCCCGCCGCCGGGCCCCTGTTCCTGCGCGTCCCGCGCACCCGCCGCACTCCCCATAAAGCCAGTTTATGCCCCCATAGAGTCATCGTCCCTGGTGACGGTCGCCCGGCCGGGCGACCGTGGAGTCATGGTCACCGCCGCCCAGCCCCTGTCCGTCCTGTCCCGTCCGCGCGCCGAAGCCGTCCGTCACCTCGGACCGCAGTGGTACGCCACGGTCATGGGCACCGCGATCCTCGGCACGGCAGGTGCCGCGCTTCCCGTCCGGCCGCCGGGGCTGCGGCCGCTGTGCACGGTGTTCTGGGCGCTCTCCCTGGTGCTGCTGCTGGTCCTGCTCGCCGCCCGGGCACTGCACTGGCGGCACCACCGCGACCAGGCCCGCACCCATCTCCTCGACCCGGCGACGGCGCCGTTCTACGGCTGCCTCGCGATGGCGCTGCTCGCCGTCGGAGGCGGCGCGCCGGCTGTCGGCCGGGACTGGATCGGCACATCGGCCGCGGTCGCCCTCGACGCCGTGCTCTTCACCGCGGGCACGGCCGTCGCACTGGCCGCCGCCGTCGCCGTCCCGTACCTGATGGCCGTACGCCACCGGGCGGAGGCCTCCCGGGCCACACCGGTGTGGCTGCTGCCGCTGGTCGCGCCCATGGTGTCCGCCGCGGTGGGCCCGTCGCTGGCGCCGCACGTGCCCGCCGGGCAGCCGCGGGAGACGTTGCTGCTCCTGTGCGTCGCGCTGTTCGGACTGAGTCTGCTCGCCACCTTCGTCATGCTGCCGCTGGTGTTCGCGCGGCTGGTGACCGGCGGGCCGCCGCCGCTCGTCCTGACTCCGGCCCTGTTCCTGGTCCTCGGCCCGCTCGGGCAGTCCACCACGGCCGTCGCGCGGTTCGCGGAGGTCGCGCCGGGGGTGCTGCCCGGTCCGGACGGCCGCGGATTCGCCGTACTCGCCGTGCTGTACGGGGTGCCCGTCATGGGGTTCGCGCTGCTGTGGCTCTGCCTGGCCGCCGCGCACGTGGTGCGTGCCCGCCGGCACGGGATGGGCTTCGCGATGACGTGGTGGGCGTTCACCTTCCCGGTCGGCACCTGTGTGACCGGGGCGGCGGCGCTGGCCCGGCACACCGGGCTCCTCGCCTACGGCCTGCTCGCCTGTGCGCTGTACGTCGCCCTGGCGACCGCCTGGGGGGTGGTCGCGGCGCACACCGTCCGGGGGCTGCTCAGCGGAGAGCTGCTCGCAGCGCCCCGCCCAGCACCCGCGGCGCTTCGGCAAGTGACGGCCCGTACCACGTCAGGTGCCGTCCGCTGACCAGCGCGCAGGGCAGGCCGGGAAAGGCCTCCGGGCCGTCGTCTGCGGTGAAGCGGTAGGGCTCGTCCGGAAGGACGACCAGGTCCGGGCCGGCGGCGAGCAGGTCCTCGACCGCCGTCCGCGGGTAGCGCTCGGGGTGCCCGGAGTACACCTGGTGCACGCCCAGGCGGGCCAGCACGTCGCCGGCGAACGTGTCGCGGCCCAGGACCATCCACGGCCGGCGCCAGACCGGCACGACCGCCGTGCGGCGCTCGAACGGCGCAGGCGCCGCCCACGCCTCCTCCGCCTCGGCGAGCCAGTCCGGCCGCGCCGGTCCGCCGCACGCCCGGAGCACCCGCGAGAGCTCCCGGAAGGCCTGGGGGACGCCGCGGACCTCCGTCACCAGCACGTCGAGACCCGCCGCGCGCAGCGCCGTGAGGTCCGGCCCCCGGTTCTCCTCCTCGTTGGCGATCACGAGGTCGGGCGCGAGCGCGACGACACGTGCCGTATCGGGGTTCTTGGTGCCGCCGATCCGGGCGACGTCCAGGCCTGCCGGGTGGGAGCACCAGTCCGTGGCGCCGACCAGGACGCCGGGCGCGGACGCGGCCACCGCCTCGGTGAGCGACGGCACCAGCGAGACGACCCGCACTACCGCTTCCGGCCCCGGTCCCGGTCGCGTACGGCCTCGATGTGCTCGGCCACCGCGACGACCACCACACGGGTGTCCGGCACGGTCGCCCGCCAGCGGTGGCGGACCCCGCCGGTGAGGTACAGGGTGTCGCCGCGGCCCAGCCGGTACGCGCGTCCCTCCGCCTCGATCTCCACCGCGCCGTCGGCGACGTACATCAGCTGGTCGTTGCGGTACTGGAACTCGCGGCCCGCGTCATGGTCGCCGGTGAACTCGGAGGCGTGCATCTGGTGGTGCCCGCGGACAAGCGAACGCGAGCGCGGCTCCGGATCGGACTCCGGTCCGGCGCCCGGCTCGGAGATCTCGGCGCGGACGACGTCGACGCTGCAGGCCGGGTCGGCGGCGGCGAGGAGCTCCACGGCGGTGGTGCGCAAGGCGTCCGCGACCTTCTCCAGGGAGCTGGTGCTGGGCCGCGCCCGGTCGTTCTCGATCTGGCTCAGGAACGGGACGGAGAGACCGCTGCGCTCGGCCACCACGGCGAGAGTGAGCTCCAGGGAGCGGCGCCGGCGCCGCACGGCCGCGCCCACCCGCAGGGGCTGTTCTTTGTGGTCGCCCATCGCTCCGGCTCCCTCCTTCGCTCGTCGGTGCCGTGTGTCCTCGGACACGTCCTCTGATGAGTTCTCTGCACCCTACGCATGTTCGGCAAACCGTTTCACGGGCCTGTCACATCGACGACACCCGGCGTGACATCCGACCTCACAGTTCACGCCAGCCGGCGGGACCGCGCAGGGTCCGGCGGGAGGCCCGCCCCGCCGTCTACCGGTTCAATGCGCGGACGGCCGCCGGTGTTCCCGCTCGTCCCCGGCCTCGGGGAGAGCCGGTCCGGGTCTGAGCGTAGCGCTCTGTGGTTGGCCGGATCCATGCTGTGGACGAGGTTCGACCGCGCCTCCACCACGGCCCGAGGGACGGGCACCGCCGACCGCCGCGCAGCGGTCCGGCGGGCCCGCCCCTCGAAGGACGGTCGCGGTGCTGTCAGGTCACCGCGCCGCCCGGCTTTCCTGCCCCGGATCAGCCGCCGGCACCCGCGCCGGACGGGCCGGGGTTCTCGTGCGGGCCGCGACACCGGGGTGAACGCCCGCCGGTGGGTGGGGCGTCCGTGCGGCATGATGCGTGGCGTGACCGGACGACTGATGCTTCTCGACACCGCCTCGCTGTACTTCCGCGCCTACTTCGGCGTCCCGGACTCCGTGCGGGCCCCGGACGGCACGCCCGTGAACGCGGTGCGCGGACTGCTGGAGTTCATCGACCGGCTGGTGAAGGACCACCGGCCGGACGACCTGGTCGCCTGCATGGACGCCGACTGGCGCCCCCAGTGGCGGGTCGACCTCATCCCGTCCTACAAGGCACACCGCGTCGCCGAGGAGCGCGCGACCGGACCGGACGAGGAGGAGGTGCCGGACACCCTCTCGCCCCAGGTGCCGATCATCGAGGCGGTCCTGGACGCGCTCGGCATCGCGCGCGTGGGCGTCGCCGGGTACGAGGCGGACGACGTGATCGGCACGTTCACCGGGCGGGCGAAGGGCCCGGTCGACATCGTCACCGGCGACCGCGACCTCTACCAACTCGTGGACGACGCACGCGGGGTGCGGGTCCTGTACCCGTTGAAGGGCGTCGGCTCGCTGCAGCTGACGGACGAGACGTGGCTGCGCGAGAAGTACGGGGTCGACGGGCGCGGGTACGCGGATCTCGCCCTGCTGCGCGGTGACCCGAGCGACGGTCTGCCGGGCGTGCCGGGCATCGGGGAGAAGACCGCGGCCAAGCTGCTGACGGAGTTCGGCGATCTGGCCGGGATCATGGCGGCGGTCGACGACCCGAAGGCGAAGCTGACGCCGTCGCAGCGCAGGCGGCTGGACGAGTCGCGGCCGTATGTCGCCGTCGCGCCCAAGGTGGTCAAGGTCGCCGACGACGTGCCGCTGCCCGAGGTGACCACCTCGCTGCCGCACGCACCGCGGGACGGGGAGGCACTGGAGGCGCTGGCGGAGCGCTGGGGTCTCGGCGGGTCGCTGCAGCGGCTGCTGACGACGCTGGGCGCACGGCGCGCGTAGGCGTCGCCCCCGCGCCCGGGAACACCCCTGCCGGGCCCGACGGGTCGTCCGGGCAGGAGGGGCGAACCGGACCCCGGACCTGAGGACGTTCACCGGGGAGAGGTGCTAACTTAGGTTTACCTAAGCATGGATGACTGGGAGGCCGTCATGGCAGAACGTCCGGCACGGAAGCCACGGAAGACCCACTCCGCGCAGGTCGTCCGCACCGAACGGCTCACCCCGCACATGCAGCGCGTCGTGTTCGGCGGCGAGGGGCTCGCCGAGTTCGCCACGGGCTCCTGCACCGACCACTACGTCAAACTCCTCTTCGGTCCCGAGGGCGTCGACTACCCGGAGCCCTTCGACCTGGAGCGCGTGCGGGCCGAGTTCCCCCGCGACCAGTGGCCCGTGACCCGGACGTACACCGTGCGCCACTGGGACGCCGAACACCGGGAGCTGACCCTCGACTTCGTCATCCACGGCGACGAGGGACTGGCCGGGCCGTGGGCCGCGCGCGTCCAGCCGGGCGAGACCGTCCGCTTCATGGGCCCCGGCGGCGCGTACGCCCCGGACCCCTCCGCCGACTGGCATCTGCTGGCCGGCGACGAGAGCGCCCTGCCCGCCATCGCGGCCGCCCTGGAGGCGTTGCCCGCCGGCGCAGTCGCCCACGCCTTCATCGAGGTGAGCGGCCCCGAGGAGGAGCAGAAGATCGACTCCGACGTCGAGGTCGTCTGGCTGCACCGCGACGGGCGGCCGGTCGGCGAGAAGCTGGTCGAGGCCGTGCGGGCCCTCGAGTTCCCCGCGGGCCGCCCGCACGCGTTCGTGCACGGCGAGGCGGCCGGCGTGAAGGAGCTGCGCAGGCTGCTGCGCGTCGAACTGCAGATCCCCCGTGAGGACCTGTCGATCTCGGGCTACTGGCGGCTCGGTCACAACGAGGACGGCTGGCAGGCCGCGAAGCGGGAGTGGAACGCGCGCGTGGAGGCGGAGCAGGAGGGCGCGAACCCGGCCGCGTGACCGGCACGAGGGGCCCCGGCGCACCGAGCCGTCGGACACGGCCCGCCCCGTGGAGCGGGCCGCCCGAACCACTCGGCGCCGCGGCCGTCGCGGGCCGGCTCGTGCGGCCGCCCGACGCCCGCTCGCCCTAGACCGACCGCCGGTACGTCCTGATCGTCCGGATCGACAGCCACACGGCCGCCACCGCGAGCGCGAGCAGCCCCCCGCCGCGGACGAGCACCGCGTCCCGGTCGGGATCGGCGGACAGGGCCGAACGGCCCGCGACCATCGCCCAGTCCGGCGGATTGAAGCGGGCCGCGTGCCGGATCCAGCCGGGCATCCCGTCCGGCGCCATGAACGCGCTGGAGAGGAAGGTCAGCGGCAGCAGCAGGAACGTGTCGACGCCGATGATCGACTCCCGCTCCCGCACCAGCATGCCCAGCGCGTTGGACAGCGCCCCGAAGACGGTGCCCGGCAGCACCGAGGCGGCGACCAGGACGGCGACACCCACCCCCCCCAACGTGCCCATGCCCGCCCACAGGTTGGAGGCGAGCGCACTCGTCACGACGACGCCCGGCACCAGGTAGTCCAGATAGGAGCCGGTGCCGAAACCGCCCAGCTCGACGACGTTCCCGAAGAGGCCGCCGAAGAGGAACAGCCAGCTCACCGGCTGGATCAGCGTGATCACGGCGTAGGCGGGCTGACGGGCGAACACCATCAGCTGACGTTGCGTCATCCACCAGGTCCGCAGGATCGCCGTGCTCATCGGACCCCCCGCGAGGACAAGCGGGTCGGCTGCGCCGCCGGTGTCCGCCTCGGCGTAACGGCGGCCCGCGTAGCGCACGTAGACGTCGTCGAGGGACGGGCGGACGGGGCCAGGTCGGACGGCCGCTCGGCCATCTCCTCCCGCCCGGCCCCGGTGAGCCCGTAGACCGTGCGCTCGGGACGGTTGCCCTGGCGCTCGACGCCGGCCACCTCGACGAGACCGTGCTTCCCGAGGTTCTGCACGAAGGTGTACAGCGAGCCGTAGTCGGTCTTCGTGCGGGTGTCCTTGCCCTGACTGCGCAGGGTCCGGGCGATCTCGTAGGGGTGCACCGGATTCTGCAGCAGCGTCGTCAGCCCGGAGAGCGCCGACGGGTTGCCGAGCTTGCGGCGCGCTTGCCCGCCACGGCGATCACCTCACTCTCCCCGGCCACGCATATCCGTTACCGAATGCATCGCGAGTCAGGCGGGAACAGGAACGCGATATAACGCGATCGGATGACGCCGGAGCGACGTGAGGACTTGGGCCCGCTCCGGACACGCCCGCGTGACGCGCACGAAACAGCTCGTCCCTAATTTCTGTCGCCCGACAGGAATTCCGTTCCCTGGGCCCAAGGCAGGTTCCGCCGTGACGACGACCACGACTTCCCCCGACGTACGTCCCGACCCGCCGCACGACCCCGGCGCGGGCGACGGCTCGCTCGCCGAGTTCGGCTACCGCCAGGAACTGCATCGCAGCCTGGGCCGGTACGCCTCGTTCGCCGCCGGGTTCTCCTTCATCTCCGTCCTGACGACCGTCTTCCAGTTCTTCGCCTTCGGGTACGCCTTCGGCGGCCCGGTCTTCTTCTGGACCTGGCCGGTCGTGCTGGTCGGACAGCTGCTGGTCGCCGCCTGCTTCGCGGAACTGGCGGCGCGCTACCCGATCTCCGGCGCGATCTACCAGTGGTCGTCGCGGCTGTCGACGCCGTCGTTCGGCTGGTTCGCGGGCTGGATCATGGTGATCGGCCAGATCGTGGTGGTCGCGGCGGCGGCTCTCGCGCTGCAGATGGTGCTGCCGGCGATCTGGTCGGGATTCCAGCTGATCGGCGACGACCCTGCGCCCACCTCACCCGACGGGGCGGCCAACGCCGCCCTGCTCGGCGTGGTCCTGCTGGTGCTGACCACACTCGTCAACGTCCTGGACAACCGGGTGATGTCCCTGGTCAACCGGGTCGGCGTGACCGCCGAAATCATCGGCGCGGTCCTCATCGTCGTCCTGCTGCTGACCCACTCCGAGCGGAGCCCCGGCATCACCTTCCACACGACGGGCGCGGCCCAGTCCGGGCTGTTCGGGGCGCTCGCGGTGGGCTCGTTCACGGCCGCCTACGTGATGATCGGCTTCGACAGCGCGGGCGAGATGAGCGAGGAGACCCACTGCCCCCGGCGCACCGCGCCCCGCACGATCCTCACCGCGCTCGGCGCGGCGGGACTGCTCGGCGGGCTGATCGTGCTCGGCGGACTGCTGGCCGCGCCCAGCCTCGACGACGGCCGCCTCGGCGTCGACGGGCTCAGCTACGTCCTCACCAGCAGCCTCGGCGACGGCGTCGGCAAGGTGCTGCTCGCCGACGTGGTGGTGGCCATCGCGGTGGCAACCCTCGCCATCCAGACCGCGGCCTGCCGCATGCTGTTCTCCATGGCCCGCGACGGCCAACTCCCCCTCTCCGCCCGCCTCGCACGCGTGAACCCCCGCACCGGCATGCCGGGCGCCCCCGCGCTGGTCGTCGGCGTCCTCGCAGCGGCCCTGTTGCTGCTCAACTTCGCTTCCCCGGACGCCTTCCTGGCCATCGGCACCACCTGCATCGTGATGCTGTACCTGGCGTACGCGATGGTCACCGGCCCGCTGCTGGTCCGCAGGCTGCGCGGCGGATTCTCCTCGGCGGGCACGGACGAGACGGGCGCCCCGCTGTTCTCCCTGGGCCGCTGGGGCGTCCCGGTGAACGCCCTCGCGCTCCTGTACGGCCTGCTCATGACGGTCAACCTTGCCTGGCCGCGCGCCGCGGTGTACGACCCGGCGGGCGGCCACTGGTACTTCCAGTGGTTCACCGTGCTGTTCCTGACCGCGACGGTCGCGGCGGGCGTCGCCTTCCGCGCGTACCGCGGCCGCACGACCGCCCCGGCGACCGCGCTCCCGGAGACGGAGGCGGTCCGGGGGGACGTCTAGACCGAGGCCACGTCCGGACCGAGGAGACGTCCGGACCGAGGACACGAACAGAGCCTGCACGCGTGCGTGCAGGGCGGCCGAGGTCAGTCGCCCTGCACGCGCGCGTGCAGGTGCATGTCGTGCCAGCCGTCCTGATGGAGTGCCGCACTGCGCCTGACGCCCTCCAGGGCGAAGCCCGCCTTGCCGGCGACCCGGCAGGAGGCCTCGTTGGCGGTGGCGTGCATCAGCTCCAGGCGGTGGAAGCCGATCTCGTCGAAGGCCCACCGGGTGAGGGCAGTCGTGGCGCGCGGCGCGACACCCCGGCCGCGGGCCGCCCTGGTCGTCCAGTAGGCGACCTCGGCCACGCCCTCGGCCAGCTGGACGCCGCGCAGCGCCACCCGGCCCAGCAGGTCGTCGGTGTGCGCGTCGACGACGGCCCACTGGGCGCTGCTCTCCTCCCGCCAGCACGTCCGCCACTCCTCGATCCAGCCCGCCACCTCCTCCTCGGAGTCGGCGGCCCGGATGTGCCACTGGTGCATCGCCGGGTCCTGGAAGGCGGCGTGGACGGCCGGCACGTCTTCGGCCCGCCAGGGGCGCAGCAGCAGGCCGTCGCCGGTGCGGAGCTCGGGCTGCGGAGCGCCCGAGAGGGTGCCGGCGGGCAGGACGGGGTCGGCGGTGTAGGGCATGATCGGCATCCTGCCAAGAAGTCGCGGACCGTCAACCGGATTTCCCCGCCACGCACGGGCCCGGGCCCTCGTGGGGCCTGCCACCGCGCCCCCTCGCCGTACGCTGGACCCCGATGAGACGCCGCACCCCTCCCCCGCCCTCACCCCTGCCTCAGCGCGACGGCATCGACCCGGTGCGGGTGCGGCTGCCCGGCGAGGGCGACTGGGCCACCGTCCGGGATCACCTGGTGGAACGGCTCGGCGAGGCGCGCGCACCGATCGTGGACGGGATGCTCGCGGCCGGCCTGGTCGTCGGCGCCGACGGGACGCCGGTCGCGCCCGACGCGCCGTACGTGCCGGGCATGTTCGTGTGGTTCCACCGCGAGCTGCCGCCCGAGACGCCCGTGCCCTTCCCGCTGGAGATCGTGTACCGCGACGAGCACATCGTCGTCGCCGACAAGCCGCACTTCCTGGCCACCACCCCGCGCGGCAGCCATGTCACGGAAACGGCGCTGGCCCGGCTGCGGCGCGAGCTGGACCTCCCCGCGCTCGGCGCCGCGCACCGCCTGGACCGGCTCACGGCCGGGCTGGTGCTGTTCACGGTGCGGCCGCAGGAGCGCGGCGCCTACCAGGGGCTGTTCCGTGAGCGCCGGGTGCGCAAGGTGTACGAGGCCGTCGCGCCGTACGACCCCGCCCTGGTCCTGCCCCGGACGGTGCGCAGCCGGATCGTCAAGGAGCGCGGGGTCCTGGCCGCCTACGAGGTGGCGGGAGAGCCGAACGCGGAGAGCCGCGTCGAACTGCTCGAGCACAGCGCCGCACGGGGGCTCGGCCGCTACCGGCTGCTGCCCGCGACCGGACAGACGCACCAGCTGCGCGTCCATCTGAACTCCCTCGGCGTGCCCGTCCTCGGGGATCCGCTCTACCCCGAGGTGGCCGCCCCCGTGCCGGCCGGCGACTTCCGGCGTCCGCTGCAACTGCTCGCGCGGGAACTGGAGTTCACCGATCCGGTCACGGGGAGGGAGCACCGGCTGCGCAGCGGTCGTGTGCTGCAGGCCTGGGCGTCGTACGACCGCTGGGCCGCCGCCGCACAGCCGGGTGCCGCTCGGTGAGCGGTGCCGGGAGACCGGCTCAGCAGCCGCGCCACCAGGCCAGGAAGCGGCGCCAGGCGTTCGGCCTGTGGGCCGACGCGGCCGGCTGTGCGGCGGCCGTGACCGGCGGCGCCGGCGGTGCGGGGCGTGGCGCGGCGGCCGGTTCTGCGACGGGGTCCGGCGCGGGCGCGGCCTGCGGCGGGGTGCTCACCGGACGCATGGTGCGCTGCGGCGGGACGGGGGCGTGGCTCGGCTTGTGCTTGACGTCCTGCTGGGGCTTCGGCTCGAACCGGACCGGCAGTTCCACCAGGTGCCGTGAGGCGATGGACGTCGTCCAGCGCAACTCGTCCTCGTCGCAGTCGAGCTGGATGTCCGGCAGCCGCATCAGCAGCGCGTCGACGCCGACGTCGGCGATGGCGCGGCCGATGTCCTGACCGGGGCACTCGTGCGGGCCGCTGCCGAAGGCGAGGTGGGAGCGGTTGCCCTGCATGTGGGCGGACAGGTCGGGGCGTACCCGGGGGTCCACGTTGCCGGGCGCCGGCGCGAAGAAGAGGCCGTCGCCGCGGCGGATGCGCTGACCGCCCAGCTCCGTGTCCTGTTTGGCGAAGTAGCCGAAGATCGTGCTGAACGGGGGCTCGTCCCACAGTGATTGCTCGACCGCCTCCGCCACCGTCATCTGGCCGCCGTTGAGCTGGGCGAGGAAACGCGGGTCGGTGAGGACCATGCGCAGCACGTTGGACAGCAGGTTGACGGTGGCCTCGTAGGCGGCGAAGAGGACCAGGCGCAGATGCTCCCTGATCTCGTCGTCGGTGAGTCCGGCGGGGTGGCCGACGAGGTGACTGGTGAAGTCGTCCTCGGGCTCGGCGCGGCGACGGGCGGTGAGCCGGGCGAGCGCCCCGACGACGTACTCGTGGCTCGCGACCGCGGTCTCCGTGCCCTTGAGGGCGTCCCGGGCGGCGTGCACCATCGTGTCGTTGTACTCGTCGGGCATACCGAGGACATGGCACATCACGGCCATCGGGAGGTGCTCGGCGAAGTCGCCGACCAGGTCCGCACCGCCCTTCTCGCAGAAGCGGTTGACCAGGCGCTGGCTGGAGCGGTTGATGTGGCGGCGCACGCTGCGGTCATCGATGGTGGCGAGGGCCGCGGTGACGGCGCCCCGCAGCCGCTTGTGCTCGTCGCCCTCGGCGTGGGCGCAGATGGGCTGCCAGGCGATGTGCGGCATCAGCGGGTGGTCGGGCCGGACCCTGCCGTCGCCCAGCTGCGACCAGGTGCGGCTGTCCTTGGTGAACTGCGAGGGCGTGCGCGTCATGCGCAGGTTCTCGGCGTGGCCGAGGACCATCCACATCGGCAGGTCGTCGTGGATCAGGACGGGCGCCACGGGGCCGTGTTCCTCGCGCAGTCGCTCGTACAGTTCGTTCAGGTCCTCCGCTCCGGGGCCGTAGAGACGGGCCAGTCCGCCGGGGCCGCGCACGTGCGCGGGACAGCCGGTCGGCGGGTCGAGGGCCAGGTCGGACGGGCCGGTGGGGGCGCCGGTGGGGGTGGGGTGTTCGGGAGTCACAGGGGGTCGCTCCGAAACTGTGCTGAATCCGGTGTCGGTGGATGGGGTGCCGTGCGGGTCAGGTGAGGCTGCGGCTGAGCGCCAGGGAGTGCAGGAAGCGCATGAGGGTCATCAGGACGTCGCGGCTGGAGGCGCGCCGCCGGACGTCGCACTCCACGATCGGGATCTCGGGCGGCAGGTCGAGCGCGGCCCTCAGGTCGTCGAGGGGGTAGCGGGGCCCGTCGGGGAAGGTGTTGACGGCGACGACGAAGGGCACGCCGCCCTCCTCGAGCCGGCCCATCACCTCGAAGCTGACCTCGAGGCGGCGGGTGTCGACCAGGACGACCGCGCCCAGCGCCCCTTCGAAGAGGCCGTTCCACAAGAACCAGAAACGCTCCTGGCCGGGGGTGCCGAAGAGGTAGAGCACGACCTGGTCGGTGATGCGGATGCGGCCGAAGTCCATGGCCACGGTGGTGGCGGTCTTGGTCTCGGAGCCGTAGTCGTCGTCGATGCCGATGCCCGCCTGGGTCATCGTCTCCTCGGTGGTCAGCGGTCTGATCTCGCTGACCGAACCGACCATGGTGGTCTTGCCGACGCCGAAGCCGCCCACGATGACGATCTTCGCCGCGGCGGTGGTGGTGTGCGGCAGATGGTCCTCGGCCCGTGGGCCGGGGAGCGTGTCAGAGCCGTTGAAGTCCATGCATCACCGCTTCGAGAAGGGAACGGTCCGGGAGCTGCTGCCGGACGATGGGGGCGCGTGCCTGGACGAGCTCGGCCGCCAGCATCTCGGTGAGCAGCACCGTCACCACGCTGAACGGCAGGCCCAGATAGGCCGACACCTCGGCCACCGAGAGCGGGGCGCGGCACATCCGCAGCACCGCGGTCTGTTCCGGCGGGGCCGACGAAGGCGTCTCGGCGCACGCCACGATCAGCGTGACGAGGTCGAGGGGCGCCCGCTCCCCGTCGGCTCCCGTGATGATGTACAGCCGTTCGGGGTTCTTGCCTTCCCCCTCCTGCGGGGGCTCCGCGGCCTGCGGGGGCGGCGGGGGCGGCGGAAGAGGTGCGGGCAGGGGTTGTCGCCGCCGGCGTTGCGGAGGGGTCATACGTTCTGCCCGTTGCGCCGGGGAGGACTGGTCAGGTGGGCGCCGATGCGGACGACCAGGTCGCGCATCATGCCGCTCATCCGGCCCGCCTCGCAGCGCACGTCGGCGAGGACCGCGAGGTAGGCGTTGGCGCCGGCCGACATCATGTAGAAGTAGCCGCCGCTCAGGTCGATGACGACCATGTCCATCTCGCCGTTGCTGGAGTGGATCTCCTGTCCGACGGCGGTGGCCAGGCTCTGCAGGCCGGCGCAGGCCGCAGCGACCCGGTCGGCGGCGTCGGGGTCGCCGGCGTAACGGGCGATGCGCAGTCCGTCGGCCGACAGCACCACGATCATCTCGATGCCCGGAACGCCGTCGTAGAGCTCCTTGAGCAGCCAGTCGAAGTTTTGGCGCTGCTGGATCACGTGGGGTCCCCTTCATCGTCGGCCTCGGTCTTGGCCTTGTCTTCGAGCAGGTGCAGGTAGGCGGTGGGATTGCGGGTGAAGTCCGTGGGGTGCACCCCGGGCGGAGCGACTTTCTTCAGGCCCTCCCAGAAGGCCTCGAAGGCCAGTCCGGGCTCGCGCTTCTCCTGCGCGGGCTGCGGCTCCGGCTCGGGCCGTGCGAACGGGTCGGGCTTGCCCTCGCGGGCGGCGTCCTGGGCGGCGTACGCCTCCCGGTAGCGCTGGGTGATCGAGATCGTCGTCTTGCTGCGGCGCTGGGGCAGGCCCTGCTCGGTCCACTCGGTGACCTCGGGCACGTCGTCGGTCAGGGACACTCCGGCCGGGATGCGCGCGTTGGTGGGGCGGCGCTTCTTGGGCGGGCGCTTGGGGCCCTCGCCGATGGTGCTCAGGTCGATCTGCGGTACGGCGGTGGCGCCGATGCCGTGCGCGAAGCCGGGGGCCGGATCGGAGGTCTGCATCTCGCTCGGCACGATGAGGACGGCCCGGACGCCGCCGTAGGCCGAGGTGCGCAGTGAGACCTGGAGGTTGAACGAGGTGCACAGACGGCCGACGACCGCGAGGCCCAGGCGCGGGGTGCCGCCGACGTCCTGGATGTCGACGCCCGCCTTGGCCTGCTCCAGCATGCGTTCGGCCTTGGCGCGGGCCTCTTCGCTGAGGCTGACGCCGGCGTCCTCGATCTCGATGGCGATGCCGGTCTGCACCTCGACCGCGTTGACGTGGACCTTGCTCTGCGGGGGCGAGTAGCGGGTGGCGTTGTCGAGGAGTTCGGCGAGCGCGTGGATGAGCGGTTCGACGGAGAGCCCGCGGATGTTGACCTTGGCGATGGAGTCCAGCTGGATGCGGCGGTACTCGAGGATGCGGGACATGGCGCCGCGCAGCACGCTGTACAGCGGGACCGGCTGGGGCCAGTTGCGGCCGGGCCGGCCGCCGCCGAGGACGCCGATGGAGTCGGCGAGGCGACCGATCAGCGCGGTGCCGTGGTCGATGCGCAGCAGGTCGTCGAAGACCTCGGGGTTGCGGCCGTGGTCCTCCTCCATCTCCCGCAGTTCCGCGGCCTGTTGGTGGACGATGGCCTGCACCCGGCGGGCGACGCTGACGAAGGAGCGCTGGGCGGAGTCGCGCAGGGACTCCTCGTGGTCGACGATGTCGAGGATCCTGCGGACCACGGCGCGCTGCGCGTCGTCGAGTTCACGGAACGAAGGATCACTCTCGCTGAGGTCGCGCATCACCTCCCTGGGGGAATTTCCGGCGCGCAGCCACTGAACGGCGCTCGGCACGTGTTCCTGGGCGAGGCGGCGGTTCTCCTCGGCGTGGTCGGCGACCCGTCGTTCCAGATACGCCAGGCGCTGGTCCCGCTCCGCGCGCAGTTCCCGCAGTCGCCGGCCGCGACGGACCGACTCGGCTCCCGCCGCGATCACCAGAAGGGTGGCGAGGCCTCCGCAGACGCCGACGGCGAACCGGGCCTGCGCCGCCACCAGGGCGACGGCGGCGCCGGTCGCCGCGGCCATCAGTATCGCGGGCAGCAACAGCACGCGCGCAAGGGGCAGTTCTCGGCGACCGGGTGGGGACTGAACACTCACCATGTGGGCACCCTCTGTAGGGATCTGTCGTCATCTTCGGGATATCGGGGAACAAGCGCACGAATTCGTCTCAACTCGGTGCGCCGCGGGCGAGCTTAGTCCGACCGGATCATCGCCGTGTCATATTCGGCAACCGCCTGAAACCGCTCCCGTACGTGGAGTAACCTCAGCCCATTTGCACGCCCCGCAATCGTGCGAACACGTGGAGTAGCCGCGTACGGGCGTGCGAAACAGTTCACCGGGACGGATGGCGGCACCAGCCTTCGAGCGGCGCCGGGCGGGGCCCGGTCGCCCTCGCGTCAGCCGCGCACGGATTTCGTCAGCCCCGCACGGCGCCGCACGGCATTCGTCAGTCCCGCACGATGCGCAGGGCGGCGTCCGCGGTGGCGCGGGCGAAACGTGAGGCCGAGTCCTGCGGACCCGACCGGCGCACGAGGATGACGCCCTCGATGAGCCCGAAGACGAGGTCGGTGCGCACGTCGAGCTCGTCCGCGCCGAGCGCGTCACCCGCCTTCGTCGCGGCGATCAGCCGGCGATAGGCGTCCTTGAGTTCGGCGCGCACGGCGTGGAAGCCGGCGAACCGCTCGGCGCGCACCTCGGGAAGCAGATAGAGACCGCCGAGGTTGTGAGGACCGCCGCACAGCAGCTCCACGTCGGTGCGGCACAGCTCCCACAGCCGCTCCTCGGCCGGCCGTGCGGCGTCGGCGAGCAGCTCGCGGGCGCAGGTCAGCGACGGCGCGACCGTCGACTCCAGCAGGTCCGCGAGCAGCTCCTCCTTGCCGGAGACGTAGTGGTACATGGAGGCCTGGCGCATGCCCGCGCGCTCGGCGACGGCCCGGGTCGTGGTGGCGGCGTAACCGCGCGTGGTGAACAACTCCGCGGCCGCCACGAGCAGTTCGGCGCGCGGCGCGAGCCCGCTGTCCGGGCGCTGCGCGGCGCGTGGTCGGCCCACTCGACGCCCGCTGTCCGTCCCCATGCGTTCGATCCTCGCACACGCCCCGCTCCGGCGATCTTCGACCGGGCGCCCGGTGAGGAGTCGGTAACCGGCCCGCAACCGGAGGGCAACGGCGGCGACCCGCCCCGGACCTAATTTCTGTCGGGCGACAGAAATCAACGCGACAGTGACGGAACCGAGCTGCGGAGGTCCGCCATGGCGGCGACAGCGACCACATACGGAGCACGCGCCCACGCCCGGGCCCAGGAGGGCGCACACGCCGAGGCCATGCCGGTCGTCCCGGCCCGGGACTGGCCGGCCCCGCCCTGCGAGGCGGGGCTGCTGGTCTGGGCCGAGACGGTCGCGGGCGGCAACTACACCCACCGCGTCCTGGCCCGGGGAACCGAACTGCGCCTGACCGACCTGCACGGCGACGCCTGCGCCCATCTGCTCCTGTTCGCCGCCGACCGCCCCTGGGAGCGGCTGAACGTCGCCGACACGGTCAAGGTGCAGTGGAACGCCTACCTCGGCGAGGGCGTCCTGCTCCTCTCCGACCAGGGGCGCGTCCTCGCCTCGGTCGTCGTCGACACCGCCGGCCGGCACGACGCCCTGTGCGGCACCTCCACACTCGTGCGCAACACCGAGCGCTACGGCGACGGCGCCCCGCAGTCCCCCTCCCCGGCCGGCCGGGAGCTGTTCAAACTGGCCGCCGCCAAGAACGGCCTCGAGCCGCGCGACCTGCCGCCGTCCCTCTCCTTCTTCCAGGGCGTGCGGGTCGGCGAGGACGGCGCCCTCGACTTCACCGGGTCGGCCGGCCCGGGCGGCAGCGTCACCCTGCGCGCCGAACAGGACGTGACGGTCCTGATCGCCAACGTGCCGCACCCGTGCGACCCGCGCCCGCAGTACGTCAGCACCGCACTCGAGGTCCTCGCCTGGCGGGCCGGCCCGACACGGCCGGGCGACCCGCTGTGGGACGCCACCCCCGAGGGCCGCCGCGCCTTCCTCAACACCGCCGAACACCTCATCGCCCGGGGGATCGCATGAAGACCGTCGTTCCCGCCCGCGCCGCCTGGTCGTCCGTCGTCCGCGCCGGCGCCACCCTCGTCATCACCGACCTGCACGGCAACCAGGCCGTCGACTTCCTCGTGTACGACGCCCACGACACGTCCGTGCGCTACAGCGCCCCCGACACCGTCCACGCCCAGGGCGGCATCTTCCTCACCACGGGCAGCGTGCTGATGTCCAACGAGCACACCGCGCTGATGACAGTGACCGCCGACGACGTGGGCCGCCACGACACCGTCGGCGGCGCCTGCTCCAAGGAGTCCAACACCCTGCGCTACGGCCACCACACGTTCGCCCAGCACGCCTGCGTGGACAACTTCCTCGCCGAGGGCGCCCGGCACGGCCTCGGCAAACGGGACCTGGTCTCCAACATCAACTGGTACATGAACGTGCCCGTCGAGAAGGACGGCACCCTCGGCATCGTCGACGGCCTGTCCGCGCCCGGTCTGTCCCTCTCACTGCGCGCCGAACGGGACGTGCTGGTGCTGGTCTCCAACTGCCCGCAGATCAACAACCCGTGCAACGGCTTCGAGCCGACGGCGGTGGAGATGACGATCACCGAGGCGGCCGGCGCATGACCTTCGACACGCTGCTGGTCGCCAACCGCGGCGAGATAGCCGTCCGCATCATCCGCACCGCCCGCGAGCTCGGCCTGCGCACGGTCGCGGTGTACTCCGACCCCGACCGCTCGGCGCCGCACGTCCGGCTCGCCGACGAGGCGGTGCGGCTCGGACCGGCCCCCGCCAAGGAGTCCTACCTCGACGCCGACCTGGTCCTGCGGGCCGCCAAGGACACCGGGGCCGGGGCGATCCACCCGGGGTACGGCTTCCTCTCCGAGGACGCGTCCTTCGCCCGCCGCTGCGCCGACGCCGGCATCGTCTTCGTCGGTCCGACGCCCGAGCAGCTGGAACTGTTCGGCGCCAAGCACACCGCCCGGGCGGCGGCGCAGGCGGCCGGGGTGCCCCTCGCGCCGGGCACCGGACTGCTCGGCTCGCTGACCGAAGCACAGGAGAAGGCCCGGGCGATCGGCTATCCGGTGATGCTGAAGGCGACCGGGGGCGGCGGCGGGATCGGCATGTCGGCCTGCTCCGGACCCGACGAGCTGGCCGACGCCTGGGAACGCGTCCAGCGCGTCGCCGCGGCCTCCTTCTCCACCGCCGGCGTCTTCCTGGAACGACTCGTCGGCAACGCCCGCCACGTCGAGGTCCAGGTGTTCGGCGACGGCGAGGGCGGCGTCGTCGTCCTCGGCGACCGCGACTGCTCGCTGCAGCGCCGCAACCAGAAGGTCCTGGAGGAGGCCCCGGCGCCCGGCATCCCCGACCATGTGCGCGCCCGGCTCGCCGCCGGAGCTCGCGACCTGTGCGCCTCGGTGCGCTACCGCTCCGCCGGCACCGTCGAGTACGTCTACGACGCGGCCCGCGAGGAGGCGTACTTCCTCGAGGTCAACACCCGTCTGCAGGTGGAGCATCCGGTCACCGAGGAGATCTACGGCGTCGACCTCGTCGGCTGGATGCTGCGCCTCGCGCGGGGCGAGGCAGACGTCGTCCGCGACCCTGGCCCGCCGCGCGGCCACGCCGTCGAGGCCCGCCTCTACGCCGAGGACCCGAGCCGCGGACACCGGCCCAGCGCCGGTCTGCTGACCCGGGTGGACTTCCCCGAGGGGGTGCGCGTCGACGGCTGGGTGGAGACCGGCACCGAGGTGACGACGTCGTACGACCCGATGCTCGCGAAGGTGATCGCGCACGGCCGCGACCGCACGGAGGCCCTGCGGCGCCTCGACGCCGCCCTGGCCGCGACCCGCGTCGACGGCATCGAGACCAACCTGGGGCTGGTGCGGGCGGCGCTGGCCGACGACCGCGTGGTCACGGCCGCCCACTCGACGGCGACGCTCTCCGAGGTGCACGACCCCACCCCCCGCGTCGAGGTGGTCTCCGGCGGCACCCTCACCACCGTCCAGGACTGGCCGGGCCGCACCGGGCACTGGCAGGTCGGCGTCCCCCCGTCCGGCCCCATGGACGACCGTTCCTTCCGCCTCGGCAACCGGGCACTGGGCAATCCCGAGGGCGCCCCGGGCCTGGAGTGCACCCTGCGCGGTCCGGCACTGCGGTTCAGCCACGCCACGACCGTCTGCGTGACGGGCGCGCCCGCGCCCGTCACCGTCGACGGCGCCGCGGTCGCCCAGTGGGAACCGGTGACCGTGCCCGCCGGCTCCCTGCTGGAGGTCGGCGCGCCGCGCGAACACGGGCTGCGCACCTACGTCCTGTTCGCGGGCGGCCTGGACGTCCCCGCCTTCCTCGGCAGCGCGAGCACCTTCACCCTGGGCCGGTTCGGCGGTCACGGCGGACGGGCGCTGCGGACGGGGGACGTCCTGCACGGCGGGACGACCGCCGAGGGCTCCCCGGTCGCGGACCCACCGTCGTTCGGCTCCGTCTGGGACGTCGGCGCCGTCGAAGGACCCCACGCCGCACCGGAGTTCTTCACCGAGGACGACATCCGCGACTTCTACGCCGCCGACTGGAGCGTCCACTTCAACTCGGCCCGCACCGGCGTGCGGCTGATCGGGCCCAAGCCGCGCTGGGCGCGCACCGACGGCGGCGAGGCGGGCCTGCACCCGTCCAACATCCACGACACGCCGTACTCCGTCGGCGCCGTCGACTACACGGGCGACATGCCGGTGCTGCTCGGACCGGACGGGCCCTCGCTCGGCGGGTTCGTGTGCCCGGCGACGGTCCTCAGCTCCGAGCGCTGGAAGCTGGGCCAGCTGCGCCCCGGCGACACGGTCCGCTTCCGGCCGGTGGACGTGGACGGCGCACCGCGCGCCGTGATCGTCGACGGCGGCGTGCTGGCCCGGGACGGCGACGTGACGTACCGGCGCAGCGGCGACGACAACCTGCTGGTCGAGTTCGGCCCCATGCAGCTCGACCTGGCCCTGCGGATGCGGGTGCACGCCCTGATGGAGGCGGTGGCCGAGGCCGGCCAGGACGGTGTCACCGACCTCACGCCGGGCATCCGCTCCCTGCAGATCCGGACCGACCCGGGCCGCCTCCCGCTGTGCGAACTCCTCACGTCCGTACGGCGGACGGTGACCGCGCTGCCGCCCACGGACGAGCTGGTCGTGCCCTCCCGCACCGTGCACCTGCCGCTCTCCTGGGACGACCCGGCGACCCGGGAGGCCATCGCGCGCTACATGGCGGGCGTCCGCGACGACGCCCCCTGGTGCCCGTGGAACATCGAGTTCATCCGCCGCGTCAACGGCCTCGGCACGCCGGCGGACGTCTACGACACGGTCTTCGCCGCGGAATACCTGGTCCTGGGCCTCGGCGACGTCTACCTGGGCGCGCCCGTGGCCACCCCGCTCGACCCCCGGCACCGGCTGGTGACGACGAAGTACAACCCGGCGCGCACCTGGACGGCGGAGAACTCGGTGGGCATCGGCGGCGCGTACCTGTGCGTCTACGGCATGGAGGGCCCCGGCGGCTACCAGTTCGTGGGCCGGACGACGCAGGTGTGGTCGCCGTGGCAGCAGCGCGGCGCGTTCGCACCCGGCTCGCCCTGGCTGCTGCGCTTCTTCGACCGGATCCGCTGGTACCCGGTCGACGCGGACGAACTGCTGGAACTGCGAGCCGACATCACCTCGGGCCGGTTCGTCCCGCGCATCGAGGAGGGCACGTTCTCGCTCGCCGCGTACCGGTCGTTCCTCGCCGAACACGCCGACTCCATCGCCGCGTTCAGGACGGGTCAGCAGGCGGCGTTCGCCGCCGAGCGCGACGCGTGGGAGGCGGCGGGCGAGTTCGCGCGGGCCCAGGCGGCCACGGCCACGCCCGCACCCCCGGCCGAGGTGACCGTCCCCGCGGGCGGCCGGCTGGTCGAGGCGGAGTTCGCGGCGTCCGTGTGGCAGGTGAACGTCTCGCCCGGGGACGTGGTGAGCGCGGGTCAGCCGCTGCTCGCCCTGGAGGCGATGAAGATGGAGTCCAGGGTGCATGCGCCCGTCGACGCCGTGGTGGCGCAGGTGCTGGCCCGGCCCGGCGACCAGGTGGAGGCGGGGACGGCGCTGGTCGTCCTGGCCCCGGCCGCGAACTGAGAGGAACCCCATGTCGACGACGCTCCGCCGGATCCGCGCCGCCTACGACCGCGTCGAGGCCGTGGACCGCCCCGAGATCTGGATCTGCCTGCGCCCCCGGGAGGAGGCCGAGGCCGAGGCCCGCGCGATCGACGAACGCGTCGCCGCCGGGGAGCGACTCCCCCTCGCCGGACGGCTCTTCGCCGTCAAGGGCAACATCGACGCGGCCGGCCTGCCCACCACCGCGGGCTGCCCGGCGTACGCCTACGAGCCCGCCGAGGACGCCCCGGCGGTGGCCGGTCTGCGCGCGGCCGGCGCACTGCTGCTCGGCACGACGAACCTGGACCAGTTCGCGACCGGCCTGGTGGGGACCCGCTCCCCGTACGGCGCGGTCCGCAACGCGTGGGATCCGGCCCGCGTCAGCGGCGGCTCCAGCTCCGGCTCGGCCGTCGCGGTCGCCCTCGGCATCGTCGACCTCGCGCTCGGCACGGACACCGCGGGCTCGGGCCGAGTGCCGGCCGCCTTCAACGGCATCGTCGGACTGAAGCCGACCCGGGGCCTGGTGCCCACGGCCGGCGTCGTCCCGGCGTGCGCGTCCCTGGACTGCGTGACGGTGTTCGCCCGCACCCTCGCGGAGGCCGAGCAGGCCTTGGCGCACATGGCCGCCGGCCCCCCGCCGACACTCCCCGGGCGCTCTCCCGGCCCCTGGCGGATCGCCGTCCCGCCGCGCGCGCAGCTCGGCGAGCTGGACGAGGGCTGGGGCGAGGCGTACGAGGCGGCGGCCCGGCAGCTGGCGGCGGCCGGCGCCGAACTCCGCCCCCTGGACCTGACCCCCTTCACGGAGGCCGCGGCCATGCTGTACGAGGGCGCCTTCGTGGCCGAGCGCTACACCGCCGTCGGCGCGTTCGTCGACAAGGCGGTCGCCGAGGGCGGGGCGGGCCTCGACCCGACGGTCGCCGCCATCATCTCCGGCGCCCGCGACATCCCCGCCCACCGGCTCTTCGCCGACCAGGACCGGCTGGCCGCCCTGCGCACCCGCGCCCTGACCGAACTGGCCGACGCCGACGCCCTGCTGCTGCCCACCGCTCCCGGACACCCCACGCTCGCGGAGGTCGCCGCCGACCCGCTGGGCGCCAACGCCCGGCTGGGCCGATTCACCAACTCCACCAACCTCTTCGACCTCGCGGCGGTGGCGGCGCCGGCCGGCGAGGTGAACGGCCTCCCGTTCGGCGTGATGCTCGTCGGACCGGCGCACACGGACGAGCGGCTGGCGCGGATCGCCGCCCTGCTCCAGCCCGAGACCCGACTGGCCGTCGTGGGCGCGCATCTGACGGGCCAGCCGCTGAACCCGCAGCTGTTGGCGCTGGGCGCCCGGCTCGACGTCACGACCACGACCGCCCCGGTCTACCGCCTGCACGCCCTGCGCACCTCACCACCGAAGCCGGGCCTCGAGCACGTCGGCGAGGGGGGCGCGGCGATCGAGGCCGAGGTGTGGCGTCTGCCCGCACAGGGCCTCGGCCGCCTGCTGTCCGCACTCCCCCGCCCGATGACGCTGGGCAGCGTGCACCTGTCGGACGGCAGCGCGGTCCCCGGCTTCCTGTGCGAGCCGAGCGCGCTGAAGGACGCCGAGGACATCACGCCACACGGCAGCTGGCGCACCTACCTCAACCAACTCCAGGCGTAGTCCCGCAGCACCGCCCCTCAGCGGCGCTGGGCGGGCGGCAAGCCCCCAGAGGCGCGGGGAACTGCGCACCCGCCCCCGGCCGTTCCACACCCAAGGCCGGGGCAAACACCCCTCAAGCGCGCTGGGCGGGCGGCAAGCCTTTCAGCGGCACGGCGGACAAACCCCCAGGGGCGCGGGGAACTGCGCACCCGCCCCCCGGCCACCCCACACCCAAGGCCGGGGCAAACACCCCTCAGGGGCGCGGGGAACTGCGCGACCAGCAACGAACCCCCCGCACCCGCCGCCCCTCACTCACCCCACCGACGAGTAGGCCACCACTCCCCGCAGCAGCTGATCGACAGCCTTGCGCGCAGCCTTCGCCACACTCGAGCCCTCCGCAGGAGAAGCCGCCGCGATCTGCCCCAGCACGTCGATGACCTGCTTGCACCAGCGCACGAAGTCGCCGGCCGGCATCTCCGCCTCGCGCAGCACCTCGTCGAGCCCCTTGCCGGAGGCCCACATGTAGGCGGACCAGGCGAACCCGAGGTCGGGTTCACGCTGCCCCACGCCCTCGGTCTGGCTGATCCGGAAGTCCTCCTCCAGCGCGTCCAGCCGGCCCCAGATCCGCACCATCTCGCCGAGCGCGGCCTTCGCCTTGCCGGAGGGCAGCTTCGGCGCCATCGCGTCGTCGCCGACCCGAGCCTCGTAGACCAACGCCGAGACGCAGGCGGCGAGTTCGGCGGGGGCCAGCCCCTCCCACACGCCGGCGCGCAGGCATTCGCTGGCGAGCAGATCGAGTTCGCCGTACAGCCGGGCGAGCCGCTTGCCGTGCTCGGTGACCTCGTTGCCCCGCAGATAGTCCAGCTCGGTCAGCAGCGCCACGATCCGGTCGAAGGTACGGGCGATGGTGTTGGTGCGTCCCTCGATGCGGCGCTCCAGCTGAGAGGTGTCGCGCAGCAGCCGGTGGTAGCGCTCGGCCCAGCGGGCGTGGTCCTCCCGGTCGGAACAGCCGTGACAGGGGTGCGCCCGGATCGCGGTGCGCAGGCGGGCGATCTCCCGGTCGTCGGCCGCCTGGGAGCGCTGCTTGCGGGCCCGCTCCGGCGGAATGTGCCCGGCCTTGGTGCGCAGCGCCGAGGCCAGGTCCCGACGGGACTGCGGCGAGCGCGGGTTGAACGTCTTCGGAATCCGCATCCGGTCCAGCGCCTCGACCGGCACCGGGAAGTCCATCGACGCGAGCCGCTTGACCTGCCGCTCGGCGGTGAGGACCAGCGGGCGCGGCCCGTCGTGGTGGTCGAAGCCGCGGTGGCCGTTGGCGCGCCCGGCGGGAAGCCCCGGGTCGAGCACCAGCGCCAGACCCGCGTACTTGCCGGTGGGCACGTGGATGACGTCCCCGGGCTTGAGCTTCTCCAGGGCCACGGCGGCCTCGGCGCGCCGCTGGGCCGCGCCCTCCTTGGCCAGCTCCGTCTCACGGTCCTTGAGGTCGCGGCGCATCCGCGCGTACTCCTCGAAGTCACCGAGATGACAGGTCATGGAGGCCCGGTAGCCGTCGAGGCCCTCCTCGTTGCGCTGCACCTGCCGGGAGATCCCGACCACCGAACGGTCGGCCTGGAACTGCGCGAACGACGTCTCCAGCAGCTCGCGCGAGCGGTGCCGCCCGAACTGCTCGACGAGGTTGACCGCCATGTTGTACGACGGCTTGAAGCTGGAGCGCAGCGGATAGGTGCGGGTGCCGGCGAGCCCGGCCAGGTGGTCGGGGTTCATGGCGCGCTGCCACAGCACGACGGCGTGGCCCTCGACGTCGATGCCCCGCCGGCCCGCGCGCCCGGTGAGCTGGGTGTACTCGCCGGGGGTGATGTCGGCGTGCTGCTCGCCGTTCCACTTGACGAGCTTCTCCAGGACGACCGAACGGGCCGGCATGTTGATGCCCAGGGCGAGCGTCTCGGTGGCGAAGACGGCCTTGACCAGGCCGCGCACGAACAGCTCCTCGACGACCTCCTTGAAGGAGGGCAGCATGCCCGCGTGGTGGGCGGCGATGCCCCGCTCCAGGCCCTCCAGCCACTCGTAGTAGCCGAGGACGTGCAGGTCCTCGTGGGGGATGGCGGCGGTGCGCTCCTCGACCAGGGCGCGGACCTCGGCGCGCGCCTCCTCGTCGTTCAGCCGCAGCCCGGCGTACAGACACTGCTGGACGGCGGCCTCGCAGGCGGCCCGGCTGAAGATGAACGTGATGGCGGGCAGCAGCCCCTCGGCGTCGAGCCGCTCGATGACCTCCGGCCGCCCGGGCGTCCACACCCGCGAGCGCTGCCGGCGCTCCCGCTCACGGTCGGCCTCGCGCACGTTCCGGCCGCGCCTGCGGTCCTGGTACGAGGGCTTGGAGGCCTCCATCCTGGCCAGGCGGGCGAGATCGGGGTTGACGGCCCTGCGGTGCCCCTCGCCCTCCTCGAACAGGTCGTACATCCGCCGTCCGGCGAGGACGTGCTGGAACAGCGGCACGGGCCGGTGCTCGGAGACGATCACCTCGGTGTCGCCGCGCACGGTGTCCAGCCAGTCGCCGAACTCCTCGGCGTTGGACACGGTCGCCGACAGGGAGACCAGGGTGACCGACTCGGGGAGATGGATGATCACCTCCTCCCACACGGCGCCGCGGAAGCGGTCGGAGAGGTAGTGCACCTCGTCCATCACCACGTACCCGAGGCCGAGGAGGGTCTGCGAGCCGGCGTACAGCATGTTCCGCAGCACCTCGGTGGTCATCACGACCACGGGGGCGTCGGAGTTGACGCTGTTGTCGCCGGTGAGCAGACCGACCTTGTCACTGCCGTAGCGGCGGCACAGGTCGGAGTACTTCTGGTTGGACAGCGCCTTGATGGGCGTCGTGTAGAAGCACTTCTTGCCCTGCTGGAGAGCGAGGTGGACGGCGAACTCGCCCACGATCGTCTTGCCGGAACCGGTGGGCGCGGCGACCAGGACGCCCTTGCCCGCCTCGAGCGCCTGGCAGGCCTCGATCTGGAAGGGGTCGAGACCGAAGTCGTACATCTCGCGGAAGGACGCGAGCGAGGTGGCCTGCTCGACAGCGCGCCTGCGCGCCGCCTCGTACCGCTCGGCCGGGGAGAGATCCTCTGTCATCGTGCTTTCGAGCGTACCGGGCCGCACCGACAACAGGACGATCATTATCCGGATCCGCGACGGTCGAACCTCGGTACGCCCAGCTCACAGGGGCACGGCCGGCGCCGTGCCGGAAGGGTTCAGGGCCCGACGACCCGGACCGCGCCCGGCACGCACCGGGCGGTCAGCGGCAGCTGTCCGAGGCGCTCCCCGTCCGCGTACCCCCACACCTCCTCGGCGGCGATCACGACCTTCGCCGCCCGGTGCACGGTGACCTCGGGACGCTCCACGTGCGTGCCGCGGTACACCATCGGAAAGACCCGCAGCAGCGTCGTACGGCTGCAGTGCCCGACCACGGTGACGTCGAACAGCCCGTCGGCGAGGTCGGCGCCCGGGCAGATCCGCATGCCGCCGCCGTAGGACGGACCGTTGCCGACGGCGACCAGGGTCGCCTCGACCTCCAGGACGGCGCCGTCGTCGAGCGTGATCCGGTACGGGAAGGGGCGCAGGCCCGCCAGTTCGACGAGCATCGCCAGGTCGTACCGGGCGCGCCCGGGAGGCCAGCGCAGACGGTTGCCGCGGTCGTTGACGCGGGAGTCGAAGCCCGAGGCGAGGACCGTGCCGAACCAGCGTTCGCCGGTACGGCCGAGGTCGACGTCACGGATCCGGTCCGCCTTGAGGGCGTCGGCGATCAGCCTTCCGGCGGCGGCCGGGTCGCGCAGCGGCAGGCCCAGGGCGCGGGCGAAGTCGTTGCCGGTGCCGGCGGCGACCAGGCCGAGCGGGGTGCGGGTGCCGGCGACGGCCTGGAGCGCGAGGTGGGCCATGCCGTCGCCGCCGACGGCGACCAGCGCACCGGTGCCGTCCGCGACGGCGGCCCGCGCGCGGGCGAGGGCGTCCCCGGCGTTCTCGCCGAGGACCGTGCGCACGCGGTAGCCGGCCGCCCGCAACGCGGAAGCGGCCGGCCGCGCCGCACGGGCGCCCCGGCCGCGGCCCGCCGCGGGATTGACGAAGAGGGTGATCTCGCTGGTCACGGGCATGACCTTAAGAGCTCTCCGGCGCCTCTCAGGTCACGTCGTCATAACCGTTGACGCGCTCCGTGGTCGACTGCTCCGGCAGTGACCGGCTCGCCGTGACCGTCTCGACCTCGCCGAGGTCCTCGGGCGTGAGGTCCAGGTCGGAGGCTTCGTCGTCGGCCGGCCCCATCGCGTCGCGACGGCTCTTGCGACGGTCGTTGAGCAGGGAGAAGGCAGTCGCGCAGAAGTAGAGGACCCAGATCGGGCCGGCGAGCGCCAGCATGGTCAGCGGGTCGGTGCTGGGCGTGGCGACCGCGGCGAACACCGTGATCCCGATGATCATCCCGCGCCACCAGCCGAGCATGCGCTTGCCGGTGAGCACCCCGGTCAGGTTGAGCATCACCAGCAGCAGCGGCAGCTCGAAGGAGAGCCCGAAGACCAGCACCATGCGCACGATCAGGTCGAGCAGGTCGTCCAGCGGCAGCTGGTTGTCCAGGTCCGCGGGCGAGAACTGCAGCAGCACCTTGGCCATGGTCGGCAGCGTCTTGTACGCGAAGAACGCGCCGCCGAGGAACAGCGGAACGCCCGTGCCGACGAACGCGTACGCGTACTTGCGCTCGTGCTTGTGCAGGCCCGGCGCGACGAAGGCCCACAGCTGGTAAAGCCAGACCGGCGAAGCGAAGATCACGCCCGCCATCAGGGAGACCTTCAGGGCGAGCGTGAACGGCGTGAGCAGACCGTTCAGCACGATACGGGCGCAGGTGCCGCTGCGCTGGTGCGCCAGCTCCGCGAAACTGGACTCGCACCCCACGGCGTGCAGGATCGGGTTCGTGAAGAACTCGATGATGTTCTTGTAGAAGAAGGCGGCCACGATCGTCACGACGACGATGGCCAGCATCGCCTTCGCGAGCCGGTTGCGGAGCTCACGAAGGTGATCCGCGAGGGGCATCCGCCCCTCGGGGTCCATCTCCTCTTTGCGGGCAGACTTCAGCAACCCACGTTCCCATCTCGTGCGGCGGGCCGGAGGTCACCGGCCCTGCGTCAGCGCTTGGTCGTGTCCGTCGGCTCGGTGACCGGACGGGAGCTGGTCACGTCACCGGGAGAGGCCTGGATGGTGCGCTGAGCCGGGGGCTGCTCGTCGTGGTGCGGCGGGCCGGCCGGAGTGGCCGTGCTGCTGCCGTCTTCCTTCATCGCCTTGGCCTCGCTCTTGAGGATGCGAGCGGACTTGCCGAGCGACCGCGCCATGTCGGGAAGCTTCTTGGCGCCGAACAGCAGGATGACGACGACGAGGATGAGAATGATCTCGGGGGCGCCGAGCCTTCCGAACATAAGTCTTTACCTTCTCACCGAGGCTGCGGGGGTGGTTACCGTCCGACCGGTCGGACAACTGTCCGAACGATCGTGTTGACAGCGATCGTAACGCTCAGGGGTAAACGTGAGGCAATCCCTGTGCCTACTCCCGGTGCGCGGCTCGGGCCTCGTTATCCGGGCCGCGATCAGCAGCGTACCTGCCTCCCCCACCGGCGCGGGAGGGCGAAGTGTCCCAAAACGCATTCGCCCGGGGACTCACAGAACGACCGCAGCCCGACGGCCCGAGATCGCCGCGCCGACCGGCCCGGAGGGCAAGTCACAGGGCGTCCGCGGCACGAGCCGCGCTCACCGCCGCCCGCTCCAGGTCCTGGGCGGCCCGGTCGATACGGCGCGCGGACTCCGCCACCTGCCGGCCCAGACGCCGCGCCTCGAGGAAGACCCGCACGGCGAACACCGCCAGAACGGCGAGACCCGCGAAACCCAACGCAACCGCGCACATCGGCCAGAACATGGGGCCGAGCCTAGACCCCGCTACGGGGTCTGCAGGCGCAGGGTCCTGACCCCGCCGCCGGTGAGCAGCTCGACGATGCGCTCGCCGGCCGGCTTGCGCACGGCCGCCCCGCAGTCGGGGCAGGTGAACGAGTAGAAGGTGGTACGGCTGGACGCACCGATCGCGAGCCTCAGCGCGCTCGCGGTCAGCTCGAAACGACCCCGGCAGTCCGGGCAGGCCGCCCGGAACAGGACCGGGCCCACACTGCGCATCCCCGCGAACGCGGACGCCACCGACAGCGTCCGCACCCCGGACGTCACCGACTCGCTCAAAGCCCCTGCTCCCGCCCGTCGATCCGGCCCTCGCCCTGCTGCCGGGCCCCCTGCACGGCCGCCGGTCCGGCTGCCGTTCCCGCCGCCTCGAACCCGTCGTACGCCGCCAGCGCCTCGCGGGCGGCCCGGCGGGCACTGTCGGCGAGGTCCGGCGGCGAGACGATCCGCCCGTCACGCCCGAGCCGCAGGGCCAGCCGCCGCAGCGAGGCCGGGTCGGGCGTGCGCAGAGTGATACGCAGCCCGCCGTCGGGAAGCTCATCGGCGCTGTCGTGCGGGTAGTACTCGGCGACCCAACGGCCCCCGGGGCCCACCTCGACGACGACCTCGGGATCTTCCGCGGACGGCTGCACCAGCCCCTCCGAAAGGTCCCGCAGCTCGATCTCCGGCGGCGCCGACGGCTCGTCGAGGATCCTGATCTCGGCCACCCGGTCCAGCCGGAAGGTGCGGCGCGCCTCCGAGCGGCGACACCAGGCCTCGACATAGGTGTGTCCCACGCTGACCAGGCGGATCGGGTCGATCTCGCGCTCGGTGACCTCGTCACGAGCGGGCGAGTAGTAGCGGATCCACAGCCGGCGCCGCTCCGAGATCGCCCGGTCGACGTCGGCGAAGACCCCGCCCTCGGACTCGAACGTCACCGACAGACGGGAGCTGGCCCCGGCCGCCTCGCCCGCGGCGGTCTCCACCTTCGCCGTGGCGCGCAGCAGCGCCTGCCGGTCGCCCTCGCGCAGACCGGGCAGCGTCGCCACCGCCCGGGCCGCCACCAGCAGCGCGGTCGCCTCGTCGGCGGCCAGCCGCAGCGGCTCGGCGGCGTCCGCGCCGAGCGCGGCCGGGTTGTGCCACCAGATGCGCTCGCCGTCGGTGTCGATGTCGAGGAGGTCGCCGCCGCGGAAACTCGTGCCGCACATGGGCAGCACGTCGAGGTCGGAGACCAGCTCGTCCTCGGTGATGCCGAAGGCCCGCGCCACGTCCTCGATGCGCGCGCCCGGGCGCTCCCGCAGGTACGTCACCAGGGAGAGCATCCGCCGGGTCTGGTCGATCGCGTTCGTGGGCCTGACCGGTTTGCCTGCCACTGTGTTGCTCGCTCCCCCTCAGCCCTTGGCCACGGCCCGCAGCCGGTCCACGACGTCCGCCCGCAGCTCGGCCGGCTCCAGCACCACCACGTCCGGCCCGAACTCCACCAGCCAGGCGTCCAGTCCGTGCCCGTACGGAATCTCCAACTCGTCCCACCCGTCCCCGAGTTCCCGCACCGCGGTGGCCTTCGCCCGCAACGGGAACCCGGCGTCCGTACGCAGCCGGATCAGCGCGCTGCGGTCGGCGGTCTCCCCCGCCCAGCTGGCGACGGTCTCGCGCACGGTGACCACGTCGGGGACCGGCACGGTGAAACGCGCCCCCCGCGAACGCACCTTGCCGGTGATCCTCGACAGCCGGAAGACCCGCTCGGCCCCCCGGTCACGGTCGAAGCCGGCCAGATACCAGTGCCCGCGCCAGCACTCCAGCGCCCACGGCTCGACAAGCCGGGGCTCCGGACGGGCCGCGGTCGCCTTACGGTAGTCGAACACCACCGGACGGCGGTCGCGGCAGGCCAGCATCAGCGGCTCGAACGCGGCCTCGTGCACCGGAATCCGGGGCTCCAGCGCGCTGTGGGCCTCGTAGGGGTCGACGTCCTCGGGCAGTCCCGCGGCGCGCAGCTTCTGCAGGGCGCCGCTGGCCGCCCCCGCGAGCCGGGCCTGCTGCCACACCTTGGCCGCAAGCCCCAGGGCCGCGGCCTCCTCGGCGTCCAGGGTGATCGGCGGCAGCCGGTTGCTGTCCCGGCGGGCCAGATAGCCGATCTCGCCGTCCAGGCTCTCCACGGTCTCGATGACCAGCCCGAGCTCACGGAGATCGTCCTTGTCCCGCTCGAACATCCGGTTGAAGGAGTCCTCCGACGCCGGCGCACCGTGCCCGGCCCGGAAGGTCTCGACGTACGCCTCGATGGAGTCGCGCAGCTCGCGCTTGCTGAGCGGCCTGCGCGTCCCGAGCAGACACAGCGCGAGGTTCATCAGCCGCTCGGCCTTGGCAATGGCCATCGACGCCCTTCGCCTCCCCTATGGTGCTTACGATCGACGACCGTACCGCCCCGCGGTGCCCGGACAAAGCCGAGGGCCCATGCCCGGACGGGCATGGGCCCCGGATGAGCGACACCGGTCGCGCCGTGATCGACGCCGACCGGTCGCGCCGGGTCAGACCCCGAGCAGGTCCACCACGAAGATCAGCGTCTCGCCCGGCTTGATCGCCGGGGTCGGGCTCTGGTTGCCGTAGGCGAGGTGCGCCGGGATCGTCAGCTGACGACGGCCGCCGACCTTCATGCCCTGCACGCCCTGGTCCCAGCCCTTGATGACCCGGCCGCCGCCCAGCGGGAAGCGGAACGGCGTGCCCCGGTTCCAGCTGGCGTCGAACTCCTCACCGGTGCTGAAGGCGACACCCACGTAGTGGACGCTGACGTTGTGGCCCGCCTGCGCGACCTCGCCGTCGCCCTCCCAGATGTCCTTGATCTCGAGGTCCGCCGGGGGCTCGCCACCGGGGAAGTCGATCTCGGGCTTGTCAATGCTCACGTCACTGGCTCCTGCACGTCTCACGGAAAAGCAACAACACGGACAGTCTTACACCCTGGACGGCCTCACGCCTTGGCGATGATGTCCACCGAGAAGACCATCGTGGAGTCCTTCTCGATGCCGCTGCCGCTCGGCGGGTTGTCGCCGTACCCCAGCGCCGGCGGAATGACGATGACGACGCGGCTGCCCACCTTCTTGCCCGTCAGACCCTGCGCCCAGCCCGGGACCACCTGCTGCAGCGAGAACGACGTCAGCGCCTTGCTGCGGTACGTCGAGTCGAACTCCTTGCCCGTGGCCCAGACGACGCCCTTGTACTGCACCAGCACGGTGTCGTCGGCCGCGAGCTCGGCGCCGTCCCCCTCGATCACGTAGTTCGACACCAGCTTCGTCGGCGCCTTCGTCTTGGGGATCTCGATCGAGGGCGCCTTCCCGTCGGTGTTCGTGCCGACCTTGGGCACCCCGGCCTCGTTCTGCGGTACGTCCTTGCCCTCGGCCGAAGCCGTCGAGTTGAACGTGTTCTGGATGTCGAACACGAACACCAGGGTGTCCGTGCCCGTGATGCCCGCCTGCGAGTTGCCCTCCTTGCCGAAACCCCAGGCCGGCGGCACCGAGAACAGCACCCGGCTGCCGGTCTTCTTCCCCGTCAGCGCATACGTCCAGCCCTCGAGGTTGCCGCCCTTGGCAAGCCGGGTGAACTGCATCCTCTTGGAGTCGTAGGAGTTGAGGAGAACCTTCCCGCTGGCCCAGATCTGACCGAGACAGTGGGCCTGGATGTAGTCGTTCTCCGCGACGGTCTTCCCGCTGCCCGCGATCACCGTCTTCACCGCCAGCTGGTCCGAGGGCTCCCCGGTGCCCTTGGCGACCGTCGGCTTCTCGCCGAACTTCACCCCCGCCGTGATGGCCGGCAGCGGACCGTCGACGATCTTCGGCGGAGGAGCAGCGGACGCGGCCCCCGCGGAGGGCGACGCGCCGCCGCTCGCCTTGCTCGTGTCGGACTTGTCGTCGCCGCACCCGGCGAGCGTGACCAGTCCCGCGGGTACGGCGGCGAGGATGAGGGAGCGTCGGCGCACGATGAAAGCCTCGTAATCGGTCGATCTTCTGATGGCGTGCGCGCAACTCTACGACGCGCGACGGGCACCGTACGGGAAACGTACGGCGCCCGCGTTGCGTTCCGTTCCGCGCACGCGGCAGCGCGCGGAACGCATTCCTCACATGCCGGCGATCAGCTTCTCCACCCGGTCGTCCACCGAACGGAACGGGTCCTTGCACAACACCGTGCGCTGCGCCTGGTCGTTCAGCTTCAGATGCACCCAGTCCACCGTGAAGTCCCGGCGCTGCTCCTGCGCCCGCCGGATGAAGTCACCGCGCAACCGCGCCCGAGTGGTCTGCGGCGGCACCGACTTGCCCTCGAAGATCTTCAAGTCGTTGCAGATCCGCGCCGCCTGCCCCTTGCGCTCCAGCAGGTAGTACAGACCACGACGCCGGTGGATGTCGTGGTAGGCGAGGTCTATCTGCGCCACGCGCGGATGCGACATCGTCATGTTGTGCTTGGCCCGGTACCGCTCGATGAGCTTGTACTTCATGACCCAGTCGATCTCGGTGCCGATCCGGTCGAGGTCCTCCGCCTCGATCGCGTCCAGCGTGCGGCCCCACAGCTCCAGGACCTGCTCCACTGTGCCCGTACGGACGCCCCGGCGCTCGACGAAGTCCACGGCCTTCTCGTAGTACTCCCGCTGCACCTCCAGCGCGGAGGCCTCCCGGCCGCTGGCCAGACGGACCTTGCGCCGGCCCGTGATGTCGTGACTGACCTCCCGGATCGCCCGGATCGGGTTCTCCAGCGTCAGGTCCCGCATCACCGTGCCCGCCTCGATCATGCGCAGCACCAGGTCGGTCGCGCCGACCTTCAGCAGCATGGTCGTCTCGGACATGTTCGAGTCGCCCACGATGACATGCAGACGGCGGTACCGCTCGGCGTCCGCGTGCGGCTCGTCGCGGGTGTTGATGATGGGCCGCGAACGGGTCGTCGCCGACGACACGCCCTCCCAGATGTGCTCGGCCCGCTGGCTGACGCAGTAGACCGCCCCACGGGGCGTCTGCAGCACCTTGCCCGCGCCGCACAGCAGCTGCCGGGTCACCAGGAACGGAATCAGGATGTCCGCGAGCCGGGAGAACTCCCCGTGCCGCGCCACCAGATAGTTCTCGTGACAACCATAAGAGTTGCCCGCCGAGTCCGTGTTGTTCTTGAAGAGGTAGACGTCGCCCGCGATTCCTTCCTCGTGCAGGCGTCGCTCCGCGTCCACCAGGAGTCCCTCGAGAATGCGCTCGCCGGCCTTGTCGTGGGTGACCAACTCGGTCACGTTGTCACATTCCGGTGTCGCGTATTCCGGATGCGAACCCACGTCGAGATAGAGACGGGCGCCGTTCCGCAGAAAGACATTGCTGCTTCGGCCCCATGACACGACACGGCGGAAGAGGTACCGCGCCACCTCGTCGGGAGACAGCCGGCGCTGTCCCCTGAACGTACATGTGACGCCGTACTCGTTCTCCAGCCCGAAAATGCGGCGGTCCATGACTGAACATTACGCCCGATCCCCTGAACTGAAACGGGGTTCGACAGCACGGTTTGGATCATTTTCCGATGAAGCCGCAACAACCCCACCCCCGGCGGGAACTGCGAGTACCCGCCCCGTGGCCAGCAAAACCACCAACGACACACCCCCCGCGACAGCCGGAGCCGCGAAACCCCACAGCGCCCCGCCCGCCTCCACCACCGGACCCGCCACCCCCGTGCCCACCGACGCGCCGACCGTGAACGTCGTCACCAGCCAGGAGAACGCCTCCGTCACCGTCCCCGCCGGCGCATGCCGGTCCACGATGACGAACGCACACGCGATGACAGGCGCCAGGAACACCCCCGCCAATGCCGTCAACGCCACCATCGCCACCGCCCCCGGCATCGACGTCAACGGCAGATAACACACCGCCAGAAGCGCCACCAGCACCCGCAACCGCCGCTCCGGCGGCCCGGCCCACCGACGCGCCCCGTACACCAGTCCCCCGACCAGCGCACCCAGCCCCAGCGCCGCCATCAGCCAGCCGTACACCGCGTCCCCGCCGTGCTCGTCCGCGTACGGCACCGACGCCACCGTGATGGAACCCAGCGCCATCCCGATGAACAAGAACGCCCCCAGCAACGCCAGCAGACCGCGCGAGCGCAGGGCGCCCAGCCAGTGCGCCTCACGCGGAGCCGAACGCCACGCGCGCGACGGCGGCGACACGACCACCCACAACGCCCCCGCCACCCCCACCGCGCTCAGCACCACCAGCGCCGCCCGAGCCGACCACAGCGACACACACAGCGTCACCAGCAGCGGCCCCACCGTGAACATCACCTCCTGCGCCACCGCGTCCATCGCGTACGCCGTGTGCACCTGGTCCTCGCGCCTCAGCACCGAAGGCCACAGCGCCCGCAGACCGCCCTCCAGCGGCGGCGTGAACAGGCCGGAAGCCGCCACCGCCGCATACGCCGCCGGCAGCGGCTCCGTGCCCGCGAACGCGAACACCGCCATCGCCGCGGCCGAGGCCAGCGCCGCCGGCAGCTGCACCCGCGGCTGCCCGTGCAGATCCACCAGCCGCCCCAGCAGCGGCTGCCCCACGGCGTTCGCGACGCCGTACACGGCCGCCAGCGCGCCCGCGAGACTGTACGAACCGCCCTGCGCCCGCACGAACAGCACGATCGCGATGGCCGCCGTGGCATTGGGCAGCCGGCCCACGAGCGTGCCGACGAGCAGCCGGGCAGCGTGCTTCGCCCTGAGGATCTCCAGGTATCCCGCGGCCAATGTCCCGCCTCCGTCGGCTCGCCCCGGGCGGCGAGCACCCCGAGGTTTTACGTATAACTTCCTCCGCCATACGTACCATGTGCGCTGTTCACCAGTCCAGACGAAGGAGCGACCCCACCGTGCCACGAGGCAGCACGCGCCCGACGAGCCGCGACGTCGCCCAGGCCGCGGGAGTCTCCCAGGCCGCCGTCTCCCTCGTACTCGGCGACAAATGGCGCGGCCGCGTCTCCGAACCCACCGCCGAACGCGTACGCCTCGCCGCACGCGAACTCGGCTACCGCCCCAACCTCGCCGCCCGCAACCTCCGCCTCGGCCACACCCGCACCGTCCTCCTCGTCGTCCCCGTCCTCACCACCGAGTTCTTCGCCGGCGTCTACACCGGCGCCGCCCGCGTCGCCGCAGAACACGGCTTCGGCGTCGTCCTCTACCCGTCCCCCGAAGGCATCGGCCCCGCCCGCTCCCCCTTCGCCTCCGCCCAAGCCGCCCTCGACGGCGTCATCGCCTCCTCCATGGCCGCCGACGCCCTCACCGCCCTCCGCGGCGACCAGCTCCCCCTCGTCATGCTCGACAGCGACCCCGTCGGCAGCCTGGGCGCCGCCACCGTCAACCTCGACATCACCGACGGCATACGCCAGATCGCCGACCACCTCCTCGGCCTCGGCCATCGCCACTTCCTGCACCTCGCCGCCGACGTGCCCTCCTGGACCTTCCACGTCCGCGCACACGAACTCGCCGCCCGCATCACCGCACAACCCGGCACCACCCTGCGCACCGCCACCACGCCCGTCACCATCGACGGCGCCCTCGCCGCCGCCGAGAGCGCCCTGCGCGCCGCCTCCGGCCCCCGCCCCACCGCCGTCGTCTGCGACGACGACAAACTCGCCGCCGGCGCCTACAAAGCCCTACGACGCCTCGGCCTGCACATCCCCCGCGACGTCTCCGTCACCGGCCTCGACGACCTCGCCCTCGCCACCGCCCTCGACCCCGAACTCACCACCGTGCGACTCGACGCCGAACTCTTCGGCGAACGCGGGATGCACGCCCTCCTCGCCGTCCTGGACGGCCGCACACCGGACGCCGGCGACATTCCCGTCCACCTCGTCGTCCGCGCCTCCACAGCCCCGCCCAGACCCTCCTGAGACACCTCACGCCCCGACCGGGACACAGGTCGGGGCGTGAAAAAGGCGAATCACCGGAACGGGGGCCGGCCCCACAGGAGCGCGGACCTACTCCTTACCGACGTCCTCGGAGTCGTCCGAACTCTCCGCCTCCGTGGAAGCGCCGCCCGCCTCCAGCAACCGCGCCAGCTGACGACCCACGATCCGCTTGAACTTACGCTGCTGCGGCCGCGTACGGTCCAGCACCGCAACCTCCAGCCGCTCGGCCGGAATCTCCCGCTGCGTCCCGTTCGTGTCACGCGACAACGCCTGGACAGCCAGCTTCAGCGCCTCCGCCAGACTCATACCGTCCTGATGGCGCTGATCCAGATAACTGCTGATCTGCTCCGCGTTGCCACCCACCGCGACCGAACCGTGCTCGTCCACGATCGACCCGTCGTGCGGCAAACGGTAGATCTGGTCACCGTCCGGCGTGTCACCCACCTCGGCCACCACCAACTCCACCTCGTACGGCTTCTCACCGGCCGAAGAGAAGATCGTGCCCAGCGTCTGGGCGTACACGTTCGCCAGACCACGCGCCGTCACATCGTCACGGTCATAGGTGTAACCCCGCAGATCGGCATACCGCACACCACCGATCCGCAGATTCTCGTACTCGTTGTACTTACCGGCGGCCGCAAAGCCGATCCGGTCATAGATCTCACTGAACTTGTGCAACGCACGCGACGGATTCTCACCGACGAACACGATGCCGTCGGCATACTGCAGCACGACCAGGCTGCGGCCACGAGCGATGCCCTTGCGCGCATACTCCGCGCGGTCCGCCATCGCCTGCTGGGGTGAGACATAGAACGGAGTCGACACCGGTTATCCGTCCCTTTCTGTCGAAGTCACTGGATCACCTGGGACACACACGGACACGCCTACAGCAACGCCGCACGCGGGCCGTCCGGCTGCTCCAGGCGACGCTCGAGGATCGAACGGGCGATACCCGACGACTCCTCGTCGGTGAGCCTGCGGAACCCGTCCTCGGTGATCACCGTGACGATCGGGTAGATCCGACGCGCGACATCGGGACCGCCCGTCGCCGAATCGTCGTCCGCCGCGTCGTACAGAGCCTGCACCACGAGCGTCGTGGCCTGCTCCTCCGTCAGATCGTCCCGGTACAGCTTCTTCATCGCCCCGCGCGCGAAGATCGAACCCGAACCCGTCGCCGCGTAGTGGTGCTCCTCCGAACGACCACCCGTCACGTCGTACGAGAAGATCCGCCCCCGGTCCCGGTCCACGTCGAACCCCGCGAACAACGGCACGACCGCCAGACCCTGCATGGCCATGCCCAGATTCGACCGGATCATCGTCGACAACCGGTTCGCCTTGCCCTCCAGGGAGAGCTGCGCACCCTCGACCTTCTCGAAGTGCTCCAGTTCCAGCTGGAACAGCTTCACCATCTCGACGGCCAGGCCCGCGGTGCCGGCGATGCCGACGGCCGAGTACTCGTCCGCCGGGAACACCTTCTCGATGTCCCGCTGCGCGATGACGTTGCCCATCGTGGCCCGGCGGTCACCGGCGAGCACGACGCCGCCGGGGAACGTGACGGCCACGATCGTCGTCCCGTGCGGCGCCTCGATCACACCCTGCGTGGGCGGCAGCTGCCGCTTGCCGGGCAGCATCTCCGGCTGGTGCTCGGACAGGAAGTCCATGAAGGACGAGGACCCAGGCGTCAGGAAGGCAGCTGGTAGACGCCCGGTGCTACGAGTGTTGGCTTCCACGCGTTTCCTTCCACGTATGTCGCAGCCCGCCTTATGACGTCGGGCCGATCCTTGAACTGCCCCAGTGCAGCGTTGCAGCTGAAGCACAGTACGCCTCGGACCCTACCCGTCTCGTGGCAGTGATCCACATGCGCGGCGGGTGCTGCCAGACATATGCAGCAGACTCCACGCTGAGACGTGATCAGCGCGTCCAACTCCTTGGGCGTGAGGCCGTACTTACGCTTGAAGTAGCTGATCCGATTCCGCTCGGCCCGGCACTCCCGGCAGTAGCTCGACCAGCCGTCCGAGGAGGACTTGTTGACCTCCCATTCGGCGTGCGGCTTCACCGATTCGCACTGCGGGCATCGCTTGTGCCCCGGGGGCACCGCGACCTTCTCCCGAACCTTCTTCCCCTTGGCCTCCTGACGCTGCCGGTAGTACTCCGCAGAGCACTCACGGCAGTACGCCTGGAGGCCGTCGGGCATGGCCTTGTTGCCGGCAAACGCGGCCCGCGGCAAGTGCCGCTTGCAGCGCGAACAGCGCCTGGACTCCGATTCTTCGCTCAAGCCGGGATCCCCCACCCCCACCTTCAATTCGAAGGCGGGAGGCTCCTACTGCCCGCCCTTCTGAACGAAGGACCTCACGAAATCCTCAGCATTCTCTTCGAGTACATCGTCAATTTCGTCAAGAACCGAGTCGACGTCGTCGCTCAGCTTCTCCTGGCGCTCCTTGAGGTCCTCGGAGCCCTGCGTCTCGGCAGCCTGCTCCTCGACCTCCTCCGTGGAGCGCGTCGCCTTCTGCTGGCCGCCGCCGGTGTCCTTGGTCGCCATAACCCTCACCCCGCTCTTTCGCCCGATGTGGTCGACAGGTCGGCATTCCTGCCGATCGGTGATGATCAGACCCTACAAGCCGGGTCCGACATCGGCCCCGCAGTTGCGTCAACGCACGGGGACCATCTCGATGATTCCCGGCCGGGGCGCTTTCCACCCCGCCGGGCAGATACCGTCCGGATAACCGTTCAGCCGCCCGAGAGCACCTTGACCAGGTCTTCTGCCGTGCGGCAGCGGTCCAGGAGCTCCTTGACGTGATTTCGCGTTCCGCGAAGGGGTTCCAGGGTTGGGACGCGCTGGAGCGAGTCCCGGCCCGGCAGATCGAAGATCACGGAGTCCCAGGAGGCCGCGGCCACGTCGTCGGCGTACTGCTCGAGGCAGCGGCCGCGGAAGTAGGCGCGGGTGTCCTCCGGGGGCTTGCTGACGGCCCGCTCGACCTCGGACTCGTCCAGGAGTCGCTTCATGCGCCCGCGGGCCGCCAGACGGTTGTACAGGCCCTTCTCGGCCCGTACGTCCGCGTACTGGAGGTCGACGAGGTGCAGGCGGGCGGCGTCCCAGTCGAGGTCGTCGCGGCGCCGGTACCCCTCCATGACCTCGCGCTTCGCGACCCAGTCCAGCTCGCCGGCGAGGCTCATGGGGTCGTTCTCGAGGCGGGTGAGGGTGTCCTCCCAGCGGGCGAGGACGTCCTTGGTCTGGTCGTCGGCGTCCGCGCCGAAGCGCTCCTCCACGTACTTGCGCGACAGCTCGTAGTACTCCATCTGGAGCTGGACGGCGGTGAGTGTGCGGCCGCTGCGGAGGGTGACCAGCCGCTTCAGGCTCGGATCGTGGGAGACCTGGTGGAGGGTGCGCACGGGCTGGTCGACGGCGAGGTCGACGGCGATGAAGCCGTCCTCGATCATCGACAGGACCAGAGCCGTGGTGCCGAGCTTGAGGTAGGTCGAGATCTCGGAGAGGTTGGCGTCGCCGATGATCACGTGGAGCCGGCGGTACTTCTCCGCGTCGGCGTGCGGTTCGTCGCGGGTGTTGATGATGGGGCGTTTCAGCGTCGTCTCCAGGCCGACCTCGACCTCGAAGTAGTCGGCGCGCTGGCTGAGCTGGAAGCCGTGTTCGTGGCCGTCCTGGCCGATGCCGACCCGGCCGGCGCCGGCGAAGACCTGGCGGGAGACGAAGAAGGGCGTGAGGTGGCGCACGATGTCCGAGAAGGCGGTCTCGCGCTTCATCAGGTAGTTCTCGTGCGTGCCGTAGGAGGCGCCCTTGTTGTCGGTGTTGTTCTTGTAGAGGTGGATCGGCTGGGCGCCGGGGAGCGCGGCGGCGCGTTCGGCGGCCTCGGCCATGATGCGTTCGCCGGCCTTGTCCCAGAGGACGGCGTCGCGGGGGTTGGTGACCTCCGGGGCGCTGTACTCGGGGTGTGCGTGGTCGACGTAGAGACGTGCGCCGTTGGTGAGGATGACGTTGGCGAGGCCGATGTCCTCGTCGGTGAGCTGGCTGGAGTCGGCGACCTCGCGGGCGAGGTCGAAGCCCCGCGCGTCGCGCAGCGGGTTCTCCTCCTCGAAGTCCCACCGGGCTCGGCGGGCCCGGTGCATCGCCGCGGCGTAGGCGTTGACGATCTGGGACGAGGTGAGCATGGCATTGGCATTGGGGTGGCCGGGGACGGAGATGCCGTACTCCGTCTCGATGCCCATTACTCGCCGTACGGTCATGCGGCCCTCCTTGCCCGGCGGCACCCTCGGTCGTGGGCGCCGCTCAGATACCGGTGGTGCTCCGGTGCGTGTGCGGTGCCCGTCCCCGCAACTAGCGACCCGGCGGTACGGAAGAGCCTAGAACGCCTCTGCGCTGGTGGGGAGATCATTTGCGTCATTGCCTTGCTCCAGCCGTGGCCCGGAAAGCAAACGGCTGCGGGTACCCGTGGTGGGCACCCGCAGCCGCCCTGCTTTTACAGGTATTGCCCGGTGTTCGCCACCGTGTCGATGGAGCGTCCGGTGTCCGCGCCCTGCTTTCCGGTGATGAGGGTGCGGATGTACACGATCCGTTCGCCCTTCTTTCCGGAGATGCGGGCCCAGTCGTCGGGGTTGGTGGTGTTGGGGAGGTCCTCGTTCTCCTTGAACTCGTCCACGCACGCCTGGAGGAGGTGGGAGACGCGCAGGCCCTTCTGGTTCTTGTCGAGGAAGTCCTTGATGGCCATTTTCTTTGCGCGGCCGACGATGTTCTCGATCATGGCGCCGGAGTTGAAGTCCTTGAAGTAGAGGACTTCCTTGTCGCCGTTGGCGTAGGTGACCTCCAGGAAGCGGTTCTCCTCGGATTCGGCGTACATGTGCTCCACTGCCGTCTGGATCATGCTCTGGACGGTGGTGGTCTTGTCGCCGCCGTGTTCGCCGACGTCCTCGGAGTGCAGGGGCAGGCGTTCGGTGAGGTACTTCTGGAAGATGTCCTTGGCCGCTTCGGCGTCCGGGCGCTCGATCTTGATCTTCACGTCGAGGCGGCCGGGGCGCAGGATGGCGGGGTCGATCATGTCCTCGCGGTTGGAGGCGCCGATGACGACCACGTTCTGCAGGCCTTCGACGCCGTCGATCTCGGCGAGGAGCTGCGGGACGATGGTGTTCTCGACGTCGGAGCTGACGCCGGAGCCGCGGGTGCGGAAGAGGGACTCCATCTCGTCGAAGAAGACGATGACGGGGGTGCCCTCGGAGGCCTTCTCCCTGGCGCGCTGGAAGACGAGGCGGATCTGGCGCTCGGTCTCGCCGACGTACTTGTTGAGGAGTTCGGGGCCCTTGATGTTGAGGAAGAAGCTCTTGCCGGTGGCCTGGCCGGTGACCTCGGCGACCTTCTTGGCCAGCGAGTTGGCGACGGCCTTGGCGATGAGCGTCTTGCCGCATCCGGGCGGCCCGTAGAGCAGGACGCCCTTGGGCGGGCGCAGCTCGTGCTCCTTGAAGAGGTCGGGGTAGAGGTAGGGGAGCTCGACGGCGTCGCGGATCATCTCGATCTGTCCGCCGAGGCCGCCGATCTGCTCGTAGCCGATGTCGGGGACCTCTTCGAGGACGAGTTCCTCGACCTCGCTCTTGGGGACGACCTCGTAGACGTACCCGGAGCGTGGTTCGAGCAGCAGGGCGTCGCCGGGGCGGATGACGACGTCGAGGAGCGGTTCGGCGAGGCGGACCACTCTTTCCTCGTCGGTGTGTCCCTGGACGAGGGCGCGGACGCCGTCCTCGAGGACCTCTTTGAGGGTGACGATGTCGCCGACGCTCTCGAATTCCATGGCCTCGACCACGTTGAGCGCTTCGTTGAGCATCACTTCCTGGCCGCGTCGGAGCTCTTCGAGCTCGACGCCGGGGCTCACGTTCACGCGGAGTTTGCGGCCCCCGGTGAAGATGTCGGCGGTGCCGTCCTCGTTCGCCGTGAGGAAGACGCCGAAGCCGGCCGGCGGCTGCGCGAGCCGGTCGACTTCTTCCTTGAGGGCCACGATCTGGTCGCGGGCCTCGCGGAGTGTGCTCGCGAGCCGCTCGTTCTGGGCGGACACGCCGGCCAGGTTGGTCTGCAGCTCGACGATCCGCTCTTCGAGAATCCTCGTGTGTCGCGGAGAGTCGGCGAGCTTGCGCCGCAGGACGGCGATCTCCTGCTCAAGGTAGGCAATCTGCCCGGACGGGTCGTCGGACCCTCGTCCCGGGCGGATGCCGCGGTTCATGTCGTCGTCGTGGGCTGCCACGGTCCTCACCTCCTCCAAGGGGAGCTGGACGCTTCCAGACCCTACCTGGGTGGGTGTCGATTGAAACCCCTAGATCACAAAGACTGTCGGGGTGTGTCCGATCTTCACCCTTGCGCTCTCCCTCACGCCAGGGGAATACCCACCGAACATGATTGGAAAGCGGCCGGGGGTAGGGTCGAAGTGTTCAACACCCGGCGGGGCCTGCATGGTTCCCCGGCGGATCGACGATAAACGGCAGGAGTCATGGGCGTGCAGCAGGAGACCGGTGTGAGCGGTGAGGCGCTGGAGGTCTGGATCGATCAGGATCTCTGCACCGGTGACGGGATCTGTGCGCAGTACGCGCCGGAGGTGTTCGAGCTGGACATCGACGGCCTGGCGTACGTCAAGGGCGCGGACGACGAGCTGTTGCAGGCGGTGGGGGCGGTGACGCCTGTTCCGCTGCCGTTGTTGGCGGATGTGGTGGATTCGGCGCGGGAGTGTCCGGGCGACTGCATTCATGTGCGCCGGGTCTCGGACCGGGTCGAGGTGTACGGCCCGGACGCCGAGTGACGTGCCGGTCGCGGGCTGTGAGGGCTGTCTGATTTCTCACAGGGCGAACAGGCCGGTCTAGACGCTCCGGGCGCCTGCGGGGGCGGAGCGGACGAACTTGTCGTCCTTCCACTGCCATCGGGCGCTGTCCTTCACGTCGGGGCAGCAACTGGGCACGTCGGGGGTCGAGTAGCCGAGGAGTGTGGCGAGGACGGCTCCGTCGGTGACGGTGAGGCCGGTGACGGTGTTGCGCGCTCGGGGGTCGACGAGGGTGGCGACCACGCGCGCGTGGGTGTGGCCCGGGTTGTGGGTGAGGACGTAGACGCCGTCGGGCGGGGTGCCCATGGGGGCGTCGCAGTGGACGACGGCCACGGTTTCGGGGGCGCCGTCGCCGTCGAGGTCGCCGCTGGCCTTCTTCACGACGAGGGCTTGTTCGGGGCCGCAGTCGAGGGGGAAGTCGACGTCCGCCGTGGAGGGGGCCGTGGTGGGGGCGGGCCTGGCGTCGGGGGCGGCGGCCTGGGCTGCGGTGGCGGGTCCGGGTTGCAGCAGCGAGGAGAGGGCGACGACGCCGGCGATGGCGGTGGCGGTCGCGACCCAGTGGATGGGCCGGGTGTGGGTGTGTGCCAGTTCCGGGACGGCGGGGTGCTGCACTAGGAGTTTCTCCTGCGGTGGCTGTGCCGGTGGGGGTGGGGTTGGCGAGCATCGTGCCACACGTCACAGGGCGGGGGAACGGCGGGGTGCGGGATTTCGGACGTGCCCGAGCGGGTGCGGAGCGTGGTGTCTTGTCCGTGCCGATCGGTGTTTCGGGGTCGGGCAACGAGAAGGCGCCGTGCTCGTGTTCCCGTGATGCTGGGGGAACTCGGTCACGGCGCCTTGTCGTTGGGCCGGGGTGGCGTGGGCCGGGTCAGCGGCCGCTGCCTCCGTCTGCGTTGGGGCCGGTGTAGTCCTCGCCGTAGGCACCCTTGGCGGGGCGGCGGCGGCGCATGGGCGGCTCGACGCCGTCGGCGAGGCGGCGGGCGGTGAGCAGGAAGCCGGTGTGGCCGATCATCCGGTGGTCCGGGCGGACGGCCAGGCCTTCTACGTGCCAGTTGCGGATCATCGACTCCCAGGAGGTCGGCTCGTTGAAGGAGCCGATCTCGCGGATGGACTCGACGGTGCGGGCGAGCTGGGTGGTGGTCGCGACGTAGCAGCACAGGATGCCGCCGGGCACCAGGGCCTTGGAGACGGCCTCCAGGCACTCCCAGGGGGCGAGCATGTCGAGGATGACGCGGTCGACGTCGGTGTCGGACAGGTTGTCCTGGAGGTCGCCGACGGTGAGCTGCCACGCGGGGTGCGGGCCGCCGAAGTAACGCTCCACGTTCTGCTGGGCGATCTCGGCGAAGTCCTCGCGGCGCTCGTAGGAGTGCAGCATGCCCTGGTCGCCGATGGCGCGCAGCAGGAAGCTGCTGAGCGAGCCGGAGCCGACGCCGGCCTCGACGACGCGTGCGCCGGGGAAGATGTCGGCGAAGGCGAGGATCTGTCCCGCGTCCTTCGGGTAGACGACGGCTGCCCCGCGGGGCATGGAGAGGACGTAGTCGGGGAGCAGGGGGCGCAGCGCGAGGTAGGCGACGTTCCCGGTGGTGCGGACAACGCTGCCCTCGGGTGCGCCGATCAGTTCGTCGTGCGGGAAGGAACCCTTGTGGGTGTGGAAGTTCTTCCCGGCTTCGAGCGTGAACGTGTAGTGGCGGCCCTTGGGGTCGGTCAGCTGAACCTGGTCCCCGACCTTGAAGGGCCCGCGCCTGCGGGCGGCACCGGTCGGTTCGGACATGTGAACAGCCTACCGGCGTTTGGCGGGGCCGCCGACCATCGGGTGCGTGCGCACCGGCTCGGGAGGGCGGTGGTCAGCTGGGGCGGGCCATGGCCCTGACGAAGGCGCGTTCGACGTCGGCGGCGGAGAGCACGCCGAAGATCTCTCCGGTCTCCTCGACGACGAGGTATTCGGTGGCGGGGGTGGCGCGCAGGACGTCGAGGAGGTCCTCGCCGGCGAGTTCGGCGGAGACGCGCATGCCGTCGCTGAGGTCCTGGGCGAGGCCGCTGACGGCGACCCAGGGGCGGCGGTGTTCGGGGACGCCGACGATCGCGGACTCCCGGACGAGGGAGAGCGGTTCGCCGTTGGCGTCGACGACGACGAGGGCGCGGGCGCCGGCGTCGTTGGCGCGGCGCAGCGCTTCGGACAGGGGGGTGTGGGTCTCGACGGGGACGGCGCGCCGGGTGAGGGTGCGGGCGCGCAGTTCGGGGAGGTGTTCGCGCAGGCGGGCCATGCGCAGGCTGTTGCCGGCGCCGGTCCAGATGATCGCGGCGAGGATGGCGGCGAGGAGCGCGTCGGTGACGGTGTCCATGCCGACGCTGTCCTCGGCGCCGGAGCCGAGGGCGCCGGACTGGGTGAGCAGGGGAAGGCCGATGAGGACGGAGACGGCGAGCGCGCGGCCGACCCAGGCGGCGGCGACGGTGCCGGTCATCGGCCTGCCGGTGATCTTCCAGACGACGGCGCGGAGCATGCGGCCGCCGTCGAGGGGGAGGCCGGGCAGGAGGTTGAAGATCGCCACGATGAGGTTGGAGATCATCAGGCCGGCGACCAGGACGCCGGGGACCGTGCCGGGTTCGACGGCGTTCATGGCGAGGTAGAACACGCCGGCCAGGGCGAGGGAGAGGAGGGGGCCGACGAAGGCGAGCCAGAACTCGCGGCCCGGCGTCTCGGCTTCCTTCTCGATCTCGGAGACGCCGCCGAAGAACTGGAGCTGGATGCGGCGGACGGGGAGTTTGAAGCGGAGGGCCGCGATGGTGTGGGCGAGTTCGTGGATGAGGACGGAGGCGTAGAAGGCGACCGCGAAGAAGAGGGAGACGAGGTAGCGGGCGGCGCCGAGCTCGGGGAGGACGCGGTCGAGCTGGCCGCCGAAGACCCAGGTGATGAGGGCGGCCACGAGGAACCAGCTGGGGGCGACGTAGACGGGTACGCCGAAGGGGCGGCCCATGAGGATGCCGCCGCGGGGCTGCTCCGGGGGTCGCTGGGGCGGGGGGCCCTTGGGGAGGGCGGGGGGTGCGGGGCGCTCGGCTCCGGCGGTGCGGTGGGTGGTGTCGCGGGCGCCGGTCTGGTCGGCGTGGGCCTCGCCGGGTGCGGCGTCGTCGGTTCCGGCCTTGCCCGCTGCGGGTTCGTCGCCGTCGGCCGTGCCGCCGCCGGCCCTGTCGTCGGCGGGGGTGGGAGCCGGTTCGGGGGTGGGACCGTCGTCGTGCGGGGCCGGCTGCTGCCGGGGGGCGCCCGTGGGGCCGGTGGCCCGGGGCTCGCCGGGCTGGACGTCGGTGGCCGCGGACGCAGGTGTCGCGGGGTGCTCGGCCGACTGTTCGCTGTCCGGCCGCGGCCGCCCGCTCCCGCCGCTTTCCACCACGGTGTCCCCTCGATCGAAGCGTCTCCTGCCCGTGCCGGGCGGGAGGGTCTGTGACCGATGGTATGCGGCGGTCGTGAGGTGTTCCGCTCGGCACCCCCCGCGTTTCCCGGCTTGTGGGTGACTGTCGGTGGCGGGCCGTATGGTCTGTGGTCATGGAGAGCAGCAGCGAGGGCGTCGCCCGGGCGGGCGACGGGGGTGTGGTGGAGGAGCCGTCGCGCACGGGGGCGGCCGGGCCGGAGGGGGCGGCGGCGGGGGTGGTCGCGGTGGCTCCGGCGTCGCTGTCGCCGTCGCGGGCCGGTGATTTCATGCAGTGCCCGCTGCTGTACCGGTTCCGGGTGATCGACCGGCTGCCGGAGAAGCCGAGTCCGGCGGCGACGAAGGGGACGCTGGTGCACGCCGTCCTCGAGCGTTTGTTCGATGCGCCGGCGGCGGAGCGGACGGCGGCGGGGGCGAAGTCGCTGATCCCGGGGCAGTGGGACCGGCTGCGGGAGACGCGGCCGGAGGTGGTGGAGCTGTTCGCCGACGATCCGGAAGGAGAGCGGCTCGCCGGCTGGCTGGCGGAGGCGGAGCAACTGGTCGAGCGCTGGTTCACGCTGGAGGACCCGACGCGGCTGGAGCCCGCCGAGCGGGAGCTGTTCGTGGAGACGGAGCTGGATTCGGGTCTGCGGCTGCGCGGGATCATCGACCGGGTCGACGTGGCGCCGACGGGCGAGGTACGGATCGTCGACTACAAGACGGGCAAGGCCCCGCGGCCGGAGTACGCCGAGGGCGCGCTGTTCCAGATGAAGTTCTACGCGCTGGTCGTGTGGCGGTTGAAGAACGTCGTCCCGCGGCGGCTGCAGCTGGTGTACCTGGGCAGCGGGGACGTGCTGACGTACGACCCGGTCGTGGCGGATCTGGAGCGCGTCGAGCGCAAGCTGCTCGCGTTGTGGGAGGCGATCCGGCAGGCGACGCGCACCGGCGAGTGGCGGCCCCGGCCGACGAAGCTGTGCGGCTGGTGCGATCACCGGGCGCACTGTCCGGAGTTCGGCGGCACTCCCCCGCCGTATCCGCTGCCGGTGACGCTGGAGGCGCCGGTGAGGGCGGCCGCCTCGCAGGACGAGGCGCAGGGCAGAATGGGGCCGGGCTAGAGAAGGAGATCCACGTGGCCATCCGCGTCCTACTGGTCGACGACCAGCCGCTGTTGCGCACGGGCTTCCGGATGATTCTGGAGGCCGAGCAGGACATCGCGGTCGTCGGCGAGGCCGGAGACGGCCTGCAGGCCATCGACCAGGTGCGGGCGTTGCAGCCCGATGTGGTGCTGATGGACATCCGCATGCCGCGGATGGACGGGGTGGAGGCGACCCGGCAGATCACCGGTCCGGGGCGGGACGGTCCGGCGAAGGTGCTGGTGCTGACCACGTTCGATCTGGACGAGTACGTGGTGGAGGCGCTGCGGGCGGGGGCCAGCGGGTTCCTGCTGAAGGACGCCCCGGCCAACGAGCTGGTGCAGGCGATCCGGGTGGTGGCGTCCGGTGAGGCGATGCTGGCGCCGAGCATCACGCGGCGGCTGCTGGACAAGTACGCCACGCATCTGCCGTCGGGCGAGGAGCCGGTGCCGGACACGCTGCACACGCTGACCGACCGGGAGGTGGAGGTGCTGAAGCTGGTGGCGCGGGGGTTGTCGAACGCCGAGATCGCCGCCGATCTGTTCGTCAGCGAGACGACGGTGAAGACGCATGTCGGGCATGTGCTGACGAAGCTGGGGCTGCGTGACCGGGTGCAGGCCGCGGTGTACGCGTACGAGAGCGGTCTGGTGCGTCCCGGCGCGCAGTAGCCGAGCGGTTCGGGCACGGGTCCCCTGCGTGGCGGCCCTGCCCGGCGCGGCCCCGGATACGACGAAGGGCGCCCCCCGTGCGGCGGGGGCGCCCTTCGCTGTCGTCAGCGGACCCGTCGGGCGGGGCCGTCGTCCGTGCGGCTCAGCTCTTGCTGAGTTCCCAGAAGCGGAACACCGTGGAGGCGTCCAGGCAGTTCTCCAGGCCGTAGACGTGCTCGCCGGCGACGGCGTACTGCTTGCCCTGCCAGACGGGCAGGACGGGCACCTGCGCGGCGACGATGTTCTGCAGCCGGCCGTAGTCGGCGTCGGTGGCGCCGCGGTCGCTCTGCGCGGCGGTGCGCGGGATGAGCGTCTCGGTGATCGTCTTGTCGGTGTAGTGGTTGCTCAGCACGTTGCCCTCTCCGAAGAAGGGCGAGGTGAAGTTGTCGGCGTCCGGGTAGTCGGGCACCCAGCCCTTGACGTAGACGCCGTACTTGCCGGCGGTGATGTCCTTCTCGTACTGGCCGAAGGCGACGGACTTGACGTCGGCGTCGAACAGGCCGCTGGCGTTGAGCTGGGCCGCGACGGCCTTGAGTTCCTGGTCGGTGGCCGGGCCGTAGCGGGACGGGGTGGACCAGAGGGTGAGCCGCACCTTGTCGGTGATGCCGTCGGCGGCGAGGGCGGCGGCGGCCTTGGCCCGGGAGGGCCGGGCGCCGTAGCGGTCGAAGAACGCGGTGTTGTGGCCCGCGATGCCGGCCGGGACGATCGAGAAGAGCGGGTCGGCGGTGCCCTGGTAGACGTTCTTGATGAGGGCTTCGCGGTCGATGAGGTGGGCGATGGCCCGTCGCACGCCGAGCTTTCCGGCGACCGGGTCGTTCATGTTGAAGACGAGGTGCTGGACTTCGGCGCTGCTGCCCTCGACGACTTCGGCGCCCGCGTCGGCGCTGCTCTGCTGGATGTCGGCGATGTCGGCGGCGGTCAGGCCCCGGTAGGCGATGTCGACGTCGCCGTCGAGCAGGGCCTGCTTGAGGGCCTTCTGGTCGCCGGCGAAGAACTTGAGGGTGACGCCGGTGTTCTGGGCTTCGGAGGCGGTGCCCCGGTAGTGGTCGTTGACGGAGAAGACGGCTTCGTCGTCGCTGAAGGAGTCGAGCGTGTAGGGGCCGGAGCCGACGGCTTCGCCGTCCTCGCGCAGGCCGTCGGCGTCGTACTGCCGGTGGTCGACGATGGAGCCGGCGCCCGAGGCGATCTTGCTGGGGAAGGTGGCGTCGGGTGTCTTGAGCTTGAAGACGACGGTCTTCTCGTCGGGCGTCTCGACCGCGGCGAGCGTGGAGAACATGATCGCGGGGCCCGCGTCGTCGTTGATCTTCAGCGTGCGGTCGAAGGAGAACTTCACGTCCTCCGAGGTGAGCGCGTCGCCGTTGCTGAACTTGAGGTCGTCCTTCAGCGTGCAGCTGTAGACCTGGGTCCGCGTGTCGGTGAACCGGCACTCGCGGGCGGCGTCGGGCTCGGGTTCGGTGCCGCCCTTGGGGAAGCTCAGCAGCGACTGGAAGACGTTGTTGAACAGCATCCAGGAGCCGGGGTCGTAGCCGGAGGCGGGGTCGGTGGCCAGCACCTCGTCGGACATGCCGAGGACCACCCCGGAGCCGTCGCCCCCCGATCCCCCTCCCTGGGTGCCGCATCCGGTCAACAGGCCGGAGGCCAGCCCCGCCATGATCGGCAGGACCGGCCACTGGTTGCGCAGGTTCACGTATCGCCTTGTCGTCGTGTTGTCGTCACACCGAAGCCGCGGTCCGGGCCCCGGGCCGGGAAGGGCTCTCGTCAGCCGGTCGCGCCGCGGCCGAGCTCCCACAGCTGCAGGGTCGCCGAGGAGTTGAGCGCGTATGCGGTGCCCGTGACGTCGTTGTTGGCGGCGACGTACTGCTTGCCCTGCCACAGCGGCAGGATCGGGACGTCCTTGGCGACGATGTCCTGGATCTCCGTCAGGCTCTTGGTGGCGCTCTGGCGGTCGGCCTCGCGGCGGGAGGACGGGATCAGGGTGTCGATGATGTCGCCGTTGCTGTAGGGCGACTTGAGGAAGTTGTCCTTGTCGAGGAACGGGGCGACGAAGTTGTCGGCGTCGGGGAAGTCGGGGAACCAGCCCATGCCGTAGACGGCGTACTCGCCCTTGCGCTCGGCCGGGACGAAGGTCTCCCAGGCGGTGCCCTTGATGGACACGTCGAACAGGCCGCTGTCGTTGAGCTGCTTCTGCAGCACCTCGAACTCCTGCTTGGTGGCCGGACCGTAGTGGTCGGTCGTGTAGTTCAGCGTCAGCTTCACCGGCTTGGTGATGTCCGCGTCGGCCAGCAGGGCCTTGGCCTTGGCGACGTTGGGCTCGCCGTAGGTGTTGACGAACGAGTTGGAGTGGCCGGTGAGGCTGGCCGGGACGAGCGAGTAGAGGGGCTCGGCCTGGGAGCCGTAGACCTTCGACACGAGCTCGTTGCGGTTGATGATCTGGGCCATGGCCTGGCGGACGGCCTTGGACTTCACGGCCGGGTCCGTGGTGTCGAACGCGAGGTAGCGGATCTCGAGGCCGTTCAGTTCGACCAGGTCGATGTCTCCGCCGGCGGACGCCTCGGAGAGCTTCTTGATCTGCTCGGGCGACATGGTGCGGGTCATCAGGTCGATGTCGCCCTTTTCGAGGGCGGTGCCCATCGCGTCGGCGTCCTTGTAGGACACCATGTCGACCTCGTCGTTGTTCACCTTCAGCGTCCCCTTGTAGTGGGGGTTCCTGGTGAACACGGCCTTGGTCATCTCGTCGCCGTCGGTGTCGGCCCTGAGGATGTAGGGGCCGGATCCGTCGACCGCGAAACCGTCGCGCAGCTTGCCCTTGTCGTAGTCGTCGGGGTTGACGATGCCGGCGACCGGGGTCGACAGCTTGAAGGGGAAGGTGGCGTCGGCGGTCTTGAGATGGAAGATGACTTCGTTGTCGCCCTGCGTTTCGATGGTGTCGATGGTGGACAGCAGGGCGAACACGCCGGAGTCGGCCTTGATGGCACGGGCGCGGTCGATGGAGAACTTGACGTCCTTCGCCGTGATGTCGTCACCGTCGGCGAACTGCAGGCCGCTGCGCAGCTTGCAGGCGTAGCGCTCGTTGCCGGTGTCGGTGAAGCCGCAGCTCTGGGCCGCCTCCGGGACGGGCTCGCCCTCGCCCTTGGGCTGGATCATCAGGGTCTGCACGGTCTGGCGCAGGATGTTCCAGGTGCCGACGTCGTAGGAGTACGCCGGGTCGAGCGGGGCCGGGGCGTCCTTGGTGGCGGTGAACCGGTCGGTGGTGCCCACGACGATGGCGTCGCCGCCGCCGCTCCCGCTGTCGGACCCTCCGCAGGCTGCGAGCACGGGCGCGAGCAGACCGACCACGGCCGGCAGCACCAAAGTCTTGCGGTTCATGCTCGAGTTTCTCCAGAGCTGTCGGTCCGTGTACCCGGCATGCAGGGGTGGCGCTGCCGATCACGGGGGTAGTCGATGTTCTCGCAAAGAGATTAGTGCGCGTCGACAGGAGGGTTCGCAGGCACCGGAGTTGAAAGCCCATCACGCAGCGAAACCGGCTGCGGACGCACTGAACAGCCGTCCGGGGAAGGATTCGTACAGCCGCTTACCAATCGGGACACAAGGTCGCCTTCGAACGCCCCCGGTGTGGCCGGGATGCATACGGAGAGTCATCTGTCGAGCCTCGGCCGGGTGGGGAACGTCACAGCCGGAGGGGGTTCGGGGCGGTGCGGAATTCGACCGTCGCGGAGCGGTCGATGAAGATCGGAATTCCGCGCCGCGCGCATCCGCCGAATTCCTGGTTATCGGCGGTGCACGCTGGGTGAAGGCCGCTGCATTTCCGTCATCGGCCGATCACGAAAGGTGGCGCGGTGATCAGTTGAGCGGCATCAGGCCGCGCAGAAAAGACAGGTCGACCTGTTCGAGCGAGGGGACGACGGTGCGTCGTGACGCGGGGGCGATCGGGGCCACGGAGGGCACCGCGACCACGTGGCAGCCCGCGGCCTCCGCCGAGGCGACGCCCGTCGCGGTGTCCTCGACGACCGCGCATCGCGTGGGGTCCACGCCGAGTCCGGCGGCGGCGAGCAGATAGGGGTCGGGGTGCGGCTTGGTGTGGGCGACCTCGTCGCCGGCGACGCTGAGGCGGAAGTGCTCGACTCCGAGGGAGGCGATGACGCGGTCGATGATGCGCCGGTGGGAGGCGGAGACGAGGGCGGTGGGCACCTCGTGCTCGGTCAGCTCGGCGAGCAGCCGGGCCGCTCCCGGCATCAGGGGCAGGGCGCGGGTGATGCGGTCCTCGAAGCCGTCGTTGAGCAGGACGGTGAGTTCGCCGACCGTGACGTCGGCCCCGGTCGCCTCGATCAGGAACTGTGCGCTGCGGCTCATCGGGCCGCCGACCACGACATGCCGCCAGGAGTCGTCGAGGGCGTGTCCGAGCGAGGCGAAGATCTCCACCTCGACGTCCCACCAGAAACCCTCGGTGTCCACCAGGGTGCCGTCCATGTCGAGGAGCACGGCCTGCAGGGCGGAGCCCTCGGCCGTGCGGGTGACTGGCGCGGGAACCGTACTGGTCATCCGCGTACCTCCTTGAGGGACGAGCAGGCCGGTTCCCGCTGGGGGAACCGGCCTGCAGTGGACCGACCAGTGTACGACTTATCGGATCAGTGTGCCGGGCGACGCGCTCGCGTCACCGGGCGTTGAAGTACTTCGCCTCGGGGTGGTGGATCACGATGGCGTCCGTGGACTGCTCGGGGTGGAGCTGGAACTCCTCGGACAGGTGGACGCCGATCCGCTCGGGCTGGAGCAGCTCGGCGATCTTGGCGCGGTCCTCCAGGTCGGGGCAGGCGCCGTAGCCGAGGGAGAAGCGGGCGCCGCGGTACTTCAGGGCGAACATGTCCTCGACTTCGGCCGGGTCCTCGCCGCCGAAGCCGAGTTCCGAGCGCACGCGTGCGTGCCAGTACTCGGCGAGGGCCTCGGCCAGCTGCACGGACAGGCCGTGCAGCTCGAGGTAGTCGCGGTAGGAGTTCGACGCGAAGAGCTTGGCCGTCTCCTCGCCGATGCGCGAGCCGACGGTGACGACCTGGAGGCCGACCACGTCGGTCTCCCCCGACTCCTCGGGGCGGAAGAAGTCGGCGAGGCACAGCCGGCGTCCGCGGCGCTGGCGGGGGAAGGTGAAGCGGGTCCGCTCGTTGCCCCCTTCGTCCAGGATGATCAGGTCGTCGTCCTTGGAGACGCAGGGGAAGTAGCCGTAGACCACGGCGGCCTCGAGGAGGTTGTCGGTCTGCAGCTTGTCCAGCAGGCCGCGCAGCCGGGGCCGGCCCTCGCTCTCGACGAGTTCCTCATAGGTCGGCCCGTCGCCGGTGCGGGCCTGCTTGAGGCCCCACTGGCCCTTGAAGAGGGCGCCTTCGTCGAGCCAGGAGGCGTATTCCTTGAGCTGGATGCCCTTGATGACGCGGGTGCCCTCGAAGGGCGGCTTCGGCACGGGATTGTCGGTGGCGACGTCGGATCGGACGTGGCCCTCCTCGGGCCGCTCCTCGACCTCGGCGGGGGCGGCGCTCGCGCGCACCCGGCGTTGCCTGAGTTCGGGCAGCTTCGCGCCGGGCACGCCCCGCTTGACGCCGATCAGGGCGTCCATGAGGCGCAGGCCCTCGAAGGCGTCGCGGGCGTAGCGGACCTCGCCCTCGTAGATCTCGTGCAGGTCCTGCTCGACGTAGGCCCGGGTCAGTGCGGCGCCGCCGAGGATGACCGGGTAGTCGGCGGCGAGTCCGCGCTGGTTGAGCTCCTCCAGGTTCTCCTTCATGATCACCGTGGACTTCACCAGCAGGCCGGACATCCCGATGACGTCGGCGCGGTGCTCGGCGGCGGCGTCCAGGATCGCGGAGACCGGCTGCTTGATGCCGAGGTTGACGACGTTGTAGCCGTTGTTGGACAGGATGATGTCGACGAGGTTCTTGCCGATGTCGTGGACGTCGCCGCGGACGGTGGCGAGCACGATGGTGCCCTTGCCCTCGTCGTCGGACTTCTCCATGTGCGGTTCGAGATGGGCGACGGCCGCCTTCATGACCTCGGCGGACTGCAGCACGAACGGCAGCTGCATCTGGCCGGAGCCGAACAGCTCGCCCACGACCTTCATGCCGTCCAGGAGGGTCTCGTTGACGATGTCGAGGGCGGGCCGGCTCTGCAGCGCCTCGTCGAGGTCGGCCTCCAGGCCGTTGCGCTCGCCGTCGATGATGCGCCGCTTGAGGCGCTCCTCCAGGGGGAGCGCGGCCAGTTCCTCGGCCCGGCCGGCCTTGAGGGACTTGGCGGTGGCGCCCTCGAAGAGCTGCATGAGCTTCTGGAGGGGGTCGTAGCCCTCGGCGCGCCGGTCGTGGATCAGGTCGAGGGCGGTGCGCACCTCCTCCTCGCTGAAGCGGGCGATGGGCAGGATCTTCGAGGCGTGGACGATCGCGGAGTCCAGGCCCGCCTTGACGCACTCGTCGAGGAAGACGGAGTTCAGCAGGATGCGGGCGGCGGGGTTGAGACCGAAGGAGATGTTCGACAGGCCCAGGGTGGTCTGCACGTCGGGGTGACGGCGCTTGAGCTCGCGGATCGCCTCGATGGTGGCCACGCCGTCGCGCCGGGACTCCTCCTGGCCGGTGCAGATGGTGAAGGTGAGGGTGTCGATGAGGATGTCCGACTCGTGGATGCCCCAGTTCGTGGTGAGGTCCTCGATCAGCCGTTCGGCGATGGCGACCTTCGTCTCGGGGGTGCGGGCCTGGCCCTCCTCGTCGATGGTCAGCGCGATCAGGGCGGCGCCGTGCTCCTGGGCGAGCTTGGTGACCTTGGCGAACCGGGAGTCGGGGCCGTCGCCGTCCTCGTAGTTCACCGAGTTGATCACGGCGCGGCCGCCGAGCTTCTCCAGGCCGGCCCGGATGACCTCGACCTCGGTGGAGTCAAGGACGATCGGCAGGGTGGAGGCGGTGGCGAAGCGGCCGGCGAGCTCCTCCATGTCGGCGACGCCGTCGCGGCCGACGTAGTCCACGCACAGGTCGAGCAGGTGCGCGCCCTCGCGGATCTGCTCGCGGGCCATCTCCACGCAGTCGTCCCAGCGGCCGGCCAGCATGGCCTCGCGGAACTTCTTGGATCCGTTGGCGTTGGTGCGTTCGCCGATCGCGAGGTAGGAGGTGTCCTGGCGGAAGGGCACCGTCTGGTAGAGGGACGCGGCACCGGGCTCGGGGCGGGGACTGCGCTCGGCGGGCTGGAGGCCGCGGACGCGCTCGACGACCTGGCGCAGGTGCTCGGGGGTGGTTCCGCAGCAGCCGCCGATGAGGTTGAGCCCGTAGTCGCGGACGAAGTTCTCCTGGGCGTCGGCCAGGCCTTCGGCGTCGAGCGGGAAGTGGGCGCCGTCCTTGGTGAGGATCGGCAGTCCGGCGTTCGGCATGCACAGCAGGGGGGTGCGGGAGTGCCGGGCGAGGTAGCGCAGGTGCTCGCTCATCTCGGCGGGGCCCGTGGAGCAGTTCAGGCCGATCATGTCGATGCCGAGCGGCTCCAGCGCGGTGAGCGCGGCGCCGATCTCGGAGCCGAGCAGCATGGTGCCGGTCGTCTCGAACGCCATGGACACCAGCAGGGGCACGTCGGCGCCGGTCGCCTCCATCGCGCGCTTGGCGCCCAGGATCGACGACTTCGTCTGGAGGAGGTCCTGGGTGGTCTCGACGATCAGGGCGTCGGCGCCGCCGGCGAGCAGGCCCTCGGCGTTGGCCTGGAAGCCGTCGCGCAGGGTGCCGTAGCCGATGTGGCCGAGGGTGGGCAGCTTGGTGCCGGGGCCGATCGAGCCGAGGACCCAGCGGGTGCGTCCGTCGCGGGCGGCGAAGGCGTCGGCGGTCTCGCGGGCGATGCGGGCGCCGGCCTCGGACAGCTCGTGCACCCGCTCGGCGATGTCGTACTCGGCCATGGCGGAGTGGTTCGCGCCGAAGGTGTTGGTCTCGACGCAGTCCACGCCGGCGGCGAAGTACTCCTCGTGCACGGAGCGCACGATGTCGGGCCGGGTGACGTTGAGGACCTCGTTGCAGCCCTCGAGGTCCTGGAAGTCCTCCAGGGTGGGCTCCTGGGCCTGGAGCATGGTGCCCATGGCTCCGTCGGCCACCACCACGCGGGTGGCCAGGGCCTCTCGGAGCGCGGACACACGGGTCCGGCTGTCGGCGGAAGGGGTCGGCGGCACAGAGGCCATGAAAGGGCTCCCTCGGATGCGACGGCTGTCGGCTTTGCGTCACCTCGGGATGCATGGAGCAGGGGCTTCCCGATGAGCGCGCACGCCGTCAGGGTAGCCGGGACGGAGGCCTTATGGTCAGGGCGTCCACGGGGCGGACGGGTGTGGCGGCCGGGCGGGACCCGGCCACGGCGGGTCCGGCGGGTGCCACGGCCGTGCGACGGCCTTGCTGCTTCCGGGGGACGCCCGGCGGAACACCTGTCGACCGAACCATTGGCGAGAGGTCGGCATGGACCGGTAGTGTTCGACATTGCCGAACGGCGGAAGTGCATGCCGCCCACAGGCGGTCCGATGGGGACGGAGGCGGGAGGGCGATGGCGCGGAACATCCAGTCGGTCGAGCGTGCGGCCGCGATGCTGCGGCTGCTCGCGGGCGGCGAGCGGCGGCTGGGCCTGTCGGACATCGCCTCGTCCACGGGCCTGGCCAAGGGCACCGCCCACGGCATCCTGCGCACCCTGCAGCAGGAGGGCTTCGTCGAGCAGGACGACGTCTCGGGGCGCTATCAGCTGGGCGCCGAGCTGCTGCGCCTGGGCACCACCTACCTGGACGTGCACGAGCTGCGCGCGCGTGCCCTGGTCTGGACGGACGACCTCGCGCGGTCCAGCGGCGAGAGCGTGCACCTGGGGGTGCTGCACCAGCAGGGCGTGCTGATCGTGCACCACGTCTTCCGGCCCGACGACAGCCGGCAGGTGCTGGAGATCGGGGCCATGCAGCCGCTGCACTCCACGGCCCTCGGCAAGGTGCTGTCGGCCTACGACCCGGTCGCGCACAGCGAGGCCCTGGAGGCCGAGCGCAAGCCCTACACGGACCGCACGGTGTGCGACGCGGAGGCGTTCGAGCACATCCTCGACATGACCCGTGCGCGCGGGTACGCGGCGGACGTCGAGGAGACCTGGGAGGGCGTCGCCTCGATCGCGGCGCCCATCCACGACCGGCGGCGCATGCCCGTCGGCGCGGTCGGCGTCACGGGCGCCGTGGAGCGGCTGGGCCGGGACGGCGAGCTGCGCCCGGAGCTGATCGCCGCGGTGCGCGACTGCGCCCGCGCGGTCTCCAGGGACCTGGGCGGCGGGCGTTTCTGAGCGGCCGCGCGGCTGCCCTTCCTGAGAACTGCGTAAGACCTGACCGGGGCGTCCGAGGACGTCCCGGCCGCCGTCATACCCTGCGAAAGCCGCCTGAAGTGGGCATCGGGGGCGAGTATGTGCGCACCCACGCGAAGATCGACGACCCAGAGCGATCAATAACGATCGCGTTTTCGATAACGGCACTCTTGACGCACACGTAACCGCCGGGCAAGACTCCCGTCCATCGGTCGACATTGTCGAACACCTAACGGCAATACGCGCTAGAGTGTGACAACGCCAAAGGCCGGCATCGCTCTCACCCCCGAGGGCGCTCGAACCCCCGGCGGGACCCGGGGTTCGGCTTCCCTGGACGAAGGACAAAGGAGTCGCGGGTGTCCAGCTCCGACATCTTCATCGGCGAGACCATCGGTACCGCCATACTCATCCTGCTCGGCGGCGGCGTCTGCGCCGCCGTGACGCTGAAGGCCTCCAAGGCCCGCAACGCCGGCTGGCTCGCCATCACCTTCGGGTGGGGTTTCGCCGTTCTGACGGCTGTCTACACCTCGGCGCCGCTCTCCGGCGCCCACCTCAACCCGGCGGTCACCCTCGCACTCGCGATCAAGGACGACGACTGGAGCAACGTTCCGGTCTACTGGGCCGGGCAGCTGCTCGGCGCCGCCATCGGCGCCACGCTGGTCTGGGTCGCCTACTACGGCCAGTTCCACGCCCACCTCACCGACAAGGAGATCGTCGGCGGTCCGGGCGCGCAGTCGACCAAGGTCAAGGCCGTCGAGGCGCAGGAGCAGGGCGCGGGCCCGGTCCTGGGCGTCTTCTCCACCGGCCCGGAGATCCGCGTCGTCTGGCAGAACCTGGCCACGGAGATCATCGGCACCATCGTGCTGGTCCTCGCCGTCCTCACGCAGGGCCTCAACGACAAGGGCAACGGCCTGGGCACCCTGGGCGCCCTCGTCACCGCGCTCGTGGTCGTCTCCATCGGTCTGTCGCTGGGCGGTCCGACCGGGTACGCGATCAACCCGGCCCGTGACCTCGGCCCGCGCATCGTGCACGCCCTCCTGCCCCTGCCCAACAAGGGCGGCTCCGACTGGAGCTACGCCTGGATCCCGGTGGTCGGTCCGCTGATCGGCGGCGCGATCGCCGCAGGCATCTACAACGTCGCCTTCGCTTAAGAGCACCAACTGCACCGCGTACTCGGCAGCGCCGTACAGACAGCCTCTTATCCACGGAAACCCCAGGAGCACTCAGTGACCGACGCGCACACCGCCGGCCCGTTCATCGCCGCCATCGACCAGGGCACCACCTCCTCGCGCTGCATCGTCTTCGACCGGGACGGCCGGATCGTCTCCGTCGACCAGAAGGAGCACGAGCAGATCTTCCCCAAGCCGGGCTGGGTCGAGCACGACGCCAACGAGATCTGGACCAACGTCCAGGAAGTCGTCGCCGGAGCCATCGAGAAGGCCGGCATCACCCGGGACGACATCAAGGCCATCGGCATCACCAACCAGCGTGAGACCACGCTGCTGTGGGACAAGAACACCGGTCAGCCCGTCCACAACGCCATCGTCTGGCAGGACACCCGCACCGACGCCCTGTGCCGCGAGCTCGGCCGCAACGTCGGCCAGGACCGCTTCCGCCGGGAGACCGGCCTCCCGCTGGCCTCGTACTTCGCCGGCCCCAAGGCCCGCTGGCTGCTCGACAACGTCGAGGGCCTGCGCGAGCGCGCCGAGGCGGGCGACATCCTCTTCGGCACCATGGACACCTGGGTCATCTGGAACCTGACCGGCGGCGTCGACGGCGGCAAGCACTACACCGACGTCACCAACGCCTCCCGCACCATGCTGATGAACCTCCACACGCTGGAGTGGGACGACAAGATCGCCGAGTCCATCGGCGTCCCGCTGGCGATGCTCCCCGAGATCCGCTCCTCCGCCGAGGTCTACGGCGAGGTCACCGGCGGCAGGCTCGGCGAGCTGCTCGGCGGCATCCCGGTCGCCTCCGCGCTCGGCGACCAGCAGGCGGCCCTGTTCGGCCAGACCTGCTTCGCGGAGGGCGAGGCCAAGTCCACGTACGGCACCGGCACGTTCATGCTGCTGAACACCGGCGAGAAGATCATCAACTCGTACTCCGGGCTGCTGACCACCGTCGGCTACCGCATCGGCGACCAGAAGCCGGTGTACGCCCTCGAGGGCTCGATCGCCGTCACCGGTTCGCTGGTGCAGTGGATGCGCGACCAGATGGGCCTGATCTCCACCGCCGCCGAGATCGAGACGCTCGCGCTCTCCGTCGAGGACAACGGCGGCGCCTACTTCGTGCCGGCGTTCTCCGGACTGTTCGCCCCGTACTGGCGCTCCGACGCCCGCGGCGTGATCGCCGGCCTCACCCGGTACGTCACCAAGGCGCACCTCGCGCGCGCCGTCCTGGAGGCCACGGCCTGGCAGACCCGTGAGATCACCGACGCCATGACGAAGGACTCCGGCGTCGAGCTCGCGGCCCTCAAGGTCGACGGCGGCATGACCTCCAACAACCTGCTGATGCAGACCCTCTCGGACTTCCTGGACGCGCCCGTGGTGCGCCCGATGGTCGCCGAGACGACCTGCCTCGGCGCCGCCTACGCCGCCGGCCTCGCCGTCGGCTTCTGGACCAACACCGACGACCTGCGCGCCAACTGGCGGCGGGCCGCCGAGTGGACCCCCCGCATGGACGCGGAGACCCGCGACCGTGAGTACAAGAGCTGGCTCAAGGCCGTCGAGCGGACCATGGGCTGGCTCGAGGACGAGGAGTAAGAACCCCACATGACCAGTCAGTCCACCCTGCAGTCCGTGCCTGCCCTGGGGACGCGCCCGGCGTCCGGCTCCAACCCGAGCCGCGCCGAGACCCGGGAGCAGCTCTCCAAGGCGTCGTACGACCTCCTCGTCATCGGCGGCGGCATCCTGGGCATCTCCACCGCCTGGCACGCCGCGCAGTCCGGCCTCAGGGTGGCCCTGGTCGACGCCGGCGACTTCGCCGGCGCCACCTCCTCCGCCTCCTCCAAGCTTCTCCACGGCGGTCTGCGCTACCTGCAGACCGGCGCGGTGAAGCTGGTGGCGGAGAACCACTTCGAGCGCCGTGCGGTCTCCCGCCAGGTGGCCCCCCACCTGGCGAACCCGCTCACGTTCTACCTCCCCGTGTACAAGGGCGGGCCGCACGGCGCGGCGAAGCTCGGGGCGGGCGTCTTCGCCTACTCCGCACTGTCGGCGTTCGGCGACGGCGTCGGTCACCTCCTGTCGCCGGCGAAGGCCGCACAGGACGTGCCCGAGCTGCGCACCGACAACCTGAAGGCCGTGGCCGTGTACGGCGACGACCAGATGAACGACGCGCGCATGGCGCTGATGACGGTCCGCGCGGCCGTCGAGGCGGGCGCCGTCGTCCTCAACCACGCCGAGGTGTCCGGCCTGCGCTTCACCAAGGGCCGGGTCACGGGCGCGGACCTGCGCGACCGGCTCTCCGGCGACGAGTTCGGCGTCAACGCCCGGCTCGTGCTGAACGCGACCGGACCGTGGGTCGACCACCTGCGCCGGATGGAGGACCCGAACGCGGCGCCGTCCATCCGCCTGTCCAAGGGCGCGCACCTGGTGCTGAAGCGCACCGCGCCCTGGCGGGCCGCGCTGGCCACGCCCATCGACAAGTACCGCATCACCTTCGCCCTCCCGTGGGAGGACATGCTGCTGCTCGGCACCACCGACGAGGAGTTCGAGGGCGACCCGGCGGACGTCGCGGTCACCGAGAAGGACACCGCCCAGATACTCGACGAGGCCGCGTTCTCCATCCGGGACCAGCAGCTCGACCGCGATCTGATCACGTACGCCTTCGCCGGTCTGCGTGTGCTGCCGGGCGGCCCGGGCGACACCGCCAAGGCCAAGCGCGAGACCGTCGTCACCGAGGGCCGGGGCGGCATGCTGTCCGTCGCCGGCGGCAAGTGGACGACGTTCCGGCACATCGGCCGCACGGTCATGCAGAAGCTGGAGGCGCTGCCGGGCCACCCGCTGGGCGACGACTTCGAACCGATCTCCTCGCTGCCGAAGAAGCTGCCGCTGCCCGGCGTCGCCAACCCGCGCGCGGTCGCCCACCGGCTGCTGGTCGACAACCCGGCGCCCGGCCCGCGCATGGCCGCCGACACCGCGAAGCACCTGGCGACCCACTACGGCTCGCTGGCCTTCGACATCGCGCGGCTGGCCAACGACAACCCCGAGCTGGGCGCACGCGTCCACCCGGACGCCCCGGAGATCTGGGCGCAGGTCGTGTACGCCCGCGACAACGAGTGGGCCGAGACGGCGGACGACGTGCTGCGCCGCCGTACGACGCTGACGATCCGCGGTCTCGCCACGGACGAGGTCCGCGCGGGGGTGCAGGACCTGCTCGACAAGAAGTGACCTGCGGGAAGTGACCTGCCCGACGGCACACCGACCCTCCGCCGGCCCGCCGCCCTGACCGGGGCCGGCGCCGGGGGACGGCCCTCTCGTACCGGGGCCGGCACCGGGAAGGGGCGGCTCCACCCCTATGGAGCCGCCCCTTTCGCAGGGGTGGAGGCAGTCCCCCGCTCTGGCCTCATAATGGCGACGAGACATCCGATGTCTGGACGACGGACGAGAGCGAGGCCGGTCATGGCAGTCACCGACGAGGCGATCGAGAAGATCAAGGGCATGATCGTCTCGGGTGCGCTGCGCCCCGGCGACCGGCTGCCCAAGGAGAGCGAGCTGGCCGCCGACCTCGGGCTGTCGCGCAACTCCCTGCGGGAGGCGGTGCGCGCGCTGTCCCTCATCCGGATCCTGGACGTGCGGCAGGGCGACGGCACCTACGTCACCAGCCTCGACCCGCAACTGCTGCTGGAGGCGCTGAGTTTCGTCGTCGACTTCCACCGCGACGACACGGTCCTCGAGTTCCTGGCGGTGCGCCGGATACTGGAGCCGGCCGCGACGGCGATGGCCGCCCTGCGCATAAGCGAGCAGCAACTGGACGCCCTGGACGCCCAGTTGGACAAGCTCGGCGCCGAGCCCTCGGTGGAGGAACTCGTCGCGGGCGACCTGGAGTTCCACCGGGGCATCGTGCAGAGCGCGGGCAACTCGGTGCTGTGCTCGCTGCTCGACGGGCTGTCCGGGCCCACCACCCGGGCCCGGATCTGGCGGGGGCTGACCCAGGAGGACGCCGTCGCCGGCACCCTGCGGGAGCACCGGGCGATCCTCGCGGCCCTGCGCGACCGCGACGCGGAGGCCGCCAGATCGTGGGCGACGGTGCACATCGCGAGTGTGGAGCAGTGGCTGCGTTCCACGCTGTGAGCGCGGTGAGTGCGGTGAGTGCGGTGAGCGCGGCCGGGGGCGCCGCACGGACCCCCTGGCGCCCGGCTTTTCCCGCGGCCCTCCCCGGCCGTCGACCGGCACGGTCGGCCGGGCGGGCTCGCCCGGTGCCGGCTCGGGGGTGTTCGGGGGTGGCGAACGGGGCAGTGATCCGTTCACTCCCCGTACAAAGGGGCTGCGGGCGCCCCCGCAGAACGCCGTAAGGTTGGGTGGTCAAGCGAGGGCACGTCGGAAGGAGGCGCTGGGTGATCGAGCTCGAGGGGGTTCCCGAGCTGATCGACCCGGTCATGGTGGCCGCGTTCGAGGGCTGGAACGACGCCGGCGACGCCGCCTCCACCGCGGTCGCGCATCTGGAGCGGGAGTGGAAGGGCGAGGTGTTCGCGGCGCTGGACGCCGAGGACTACTACGACTTCCAGGTGAACCGTCCGACGGTGTGGCTGGACGCGGGCGTGCGCAAGATCACCTGGCCGACGACGAGACTGTCCGTGGTCCGGGTCGGCGGTGACAAGCCCCGCGACCTGGTGCTGGTGCGCGGCATCGAACCGTCGATGCGCTGGCGCTCGTTCTGCAACGAACTGCTCGGCTTCGCCCACGAATTGGGCGTGGAGCTGGTGGTCATCCTGGGCGCGCTGCTCGGCGACACCCCGCACACGCGTCCGGTGCCGATCAGCGGGACGACGTCCGACGCGGACCTGGCGCAGCGGATGGACCTGGAGGAGACCAAGTACGAGGGCCCCACGGGCATCGTCGGCGTCCTCCAGGAGGCGTGCACGCACGCCGGGGTGCCCGCGGTGAGCCTGTGGGCGGCCGTGCCGCACTACGTGTCGCAACCGCCGAACCCGAAGGCGACGCTGGCCCTCCTCAACCGCCTGGAGGACCTGATCGACGTCCGCATCCCGTTGGGCGAGCTGCCCGAGGACGCGCGTGCCTGGCAGGTGGGCGTGGACCAGCTGGCGGCCGAGGACACCGAGGTCGCCGAGTACGTCCAGACGCTGGAGGAGGCCCGCGACACCGCCGAGCTGCCGGAGGCGTCGGGCGAGGCGATCGCCCGCGAGTTCGAGCGCTATCTGCGGCGGCGGGACGGCGGCGGCCCGCCCGACCCCGGGGAGCGCACCCGTCCCCCGTACCCCCCGAAGCCGAGCGAGGAGGCTTCGGACGACCGACCGAGCGAGGAGTCGTCCGACGACGGCGATTCGTCGGACGACTGAAACCGGCGGCAGAACAGCCTGAGGCGGCGGCTCGGCCGGCCGGCCCGGGCGTCGGAGACGGCGACAGGGGCGGTGCGCGATGTGCGCACCGCCCCTGTCGCCGTCCGGCAGGTGACCGGTTCCCTACGGGTTACAGCGCTACGCCCAGCAGGGCGTCCACCGCGCGGGAGACGACGCCGGGGGCGCCCATGTCGGTGCCGCCCTGCTCCTGCTGGAGCGCGGCCCAGCGGTCGACGGCGGCCAGCGCGGCGGGTGCGTCGAGGTCGTTCGCGAGGGCTTCCCGGATCTCGTCGACCAGGGCCTCGGCGGGCGGCCCGTCGGGCCGGGAGACGGCCGCGCGCCAGTGGCCGAGCCGTGCCTCGGCGTCCGCCAGGACCTGGTCGGTCCACTCCCAGTCGGCGCGGTAGTGGTGGGCGAGGAGGGTGAGGCGGATCGCGGCGGGGTCGACGCCGTCCTGGCGCAGCCGGGAGACGAAGACGAGGTTGCCGCGGGACTTCGACATCTTCTCGCCGTCGAGGGCGACCATGCCGGCGTGGACGTACGCCTTGGCCATCGGGAACTCGCCGGTCAGCGCCTGAGCGTGGGAGGCGCCCATCTCGTGGTGCGGGAAGGCGAGGTCGGAGCCGCCGCCCTGCACGTCGAAGCCCATCCCGAGGTGGTCCAGTGCGATGGCCACGCACTCGATGTGCCAGCCGGGGCGGCCCCGGCCGAGCGAGCCGCCGTCCCAGCTGGGCTCGCCCTCGCGGGCCGCCATCCACAGCATCGGGTCGAGCGGGTTCTTCTTGCCCGGGCGGTCCGGGTCGCCGCCGCGCTCGGCGGACAGCAGCCGCATGGCCGCCGCGTCCAGGTTCGAGACCTCGCCGAAGTGCGGGTCGGACTCGACGGAGAAGTAGACGTCGCCCTCGAGCTCGTAGGCGGCGCCCGCGTCGCGCAGCCGCTCGACGAGCGGGACGATGCCGGGTATCGCCTCGACGGCGCCTATGTAGTCCTGCGGCGGGAGCATCCGCAGCGCGGTCATGTCCTCGCGGAAGAGCGCCGTCTCCTTCTCGGCCAGGGCGGTCCAGTCGACGCCGTCGCGCTCGGCCCGCTCCAGCAGCGGGTCGTCGACGTCGGTCACGTTCTGGACGTAGTGAACCTGCCGCTTGGTGTCGAGCCACACGCGCTGAACGAGGTCGAACGCGTTGTAGGTCGCCGCGTGACCCATGTGGGTCGCGTCGTACGGCGTGATGCCGCAGACGTAGATACGGGCGACGGGACCGGGGGCGAGGGAGACCAGGCCGCCGGTCGCGGTGTCGTGGATCCTCAGGTCGCGGCCCTGACCAGGCAGGGCGGGGACCTCGGAAGCGGGCCAGGCATGCATGTCATGAGCCTAACCGGACGGCAGTTGCGGGTACGAACCGGAGCGGGCCGGATGGCCGGGAAGGCGTTCTTGTGCGATCCCGGCCGGTGTGCCCGGGCCGGCGCGTTCCGGACGGCGTCCCGCGAGGGCGGGGCGCGGCTACACGGGAGGCCAGGGGATCGCCGGCCAGTCGCCCGTCGGCTCGGGGTGGATGCCCGACTCCAGCAGCGCCTCGGTACGCGCGCGCGTGGCGTCGAGTTCGGCGGGGGTGATCAGCGCGGTCAGCGCGGTCGCCAGTCGGCCGGCCGGTTCCAGGGCGCTCTTGAGGGCCTTGAGAACGTCCAGGGCCTCGCCGCTCAGCGGCTCGCCCGCCCAGCCCCACAGCAGGGTGCGCAGCTTGTTCTCGGCGTTGAAGGCGACGCCGTGGTCGATGCCGTAGAGCCGGCCGTCGGCGGTGGGCAGCAGGTGGCCGCCCTTGCGGTCGGCGTTGTTGATCACCGCGTCGAGGACGGCGAGCCGTCTGAGCCGTTCGTCGTCGGCGTGCACCAGCAGCGCGGTGCGGCCCTCGCCGACCTCGGCGAATCCGACGGCCTTCCAGCCCGGCCCGGGCTCCTGCGCGTCCACGAGGGCGAGCAGCTCTGCCTCCGGCGCCGTCTCGATCCACAGCTGGCACATGCCCTCGCCGTACGGTCCCTCCCGCAGCACGGTCGGCGGCACGAGGCCCCAGCCGGTGACCTCGGAGACCTCGTAGGCGGCCACCTCGCGGCCGGCGAGGGTGCCGTCCGGGAAGTCCCAGAGCGGCCGCTCGCCGGCGACGGGCTTGTAGACGCAGGCGGCCTCCCGGCCCTCGTGGGAGACGGTGCAGTACAGGGCCGCGTTCGAGGCCTCACGGATGCGTCCGCGCACGGTGAGCTCCCCGTGCGCGAGGAGTGCGGCGGTCGCGGGGTCGGTGGTGGTCACGCCCCCCGGCGGTATCCGTTCTGGCGCGGACATACGTGTCCTTCCGGGTCGAGCGGCAGGCTGCACAGCGGGCACGGCGGACGGCCGGCGTTGACGACGTCGAGGGCGCGCTTGGCGAAGGCCCTCGCCTGGGAGCCGCTGAGCCGGACCCGCAGCATCGGCGGTCCGTTCTCCTCGTCCTGCAGGAGTTTCTCCTCGGCCTCCGCGAGGTCCTCCTCGGAGTCCGCCTCGAGTTCCACCAGGGCCTGCGCCTCGACGATCATGCGCTGTTCCTCGCCGTCCCAGGCAAGGGCCATGGTGCCGACCCGGAACTCCTCCTCGATGGGGGTGTCGAGGGGCGCCGTGTCGGTGTTCTCGGCGGGCGACACGGCGGGCACCGCGGCGCTGCCGCCGCTGCGCCGCACGACCTCGTCCAGCAGTTCGTCCATGCGCTCGGCGAGTGCGGCGACCTGGGTCTTCTCCAGGGCCACGCTGGTCACCCGGGTACCGGCGGTGGCCTGGAGGAAGAAAGTGCGGCGCCCGGGCAGTCCGACCGTACCGGCCACGAAGCGGTCCGGCGGGTCGTAGAGGAACACCTGACGGGACACGTCCTGATCTCCATGGGAATCGAGGGTCGTCGTGGGTCGGGGAGGCGGATGAGGATCGTCCGTGCGGGTAGGCGCGCCTACACGAACCGCTTCACCCTACTGCGGCCGACGATCACGGTGCGCCCGCACCGCCCCCGACCGTGGCCTCCCCGGTCGGCGGCTCCTCGCGCGGTGCGAGGGAGGCGAGGTCGCCGGTGTCGCCGAGACGCACGAGGAAGGGGCGCAGCCGGGTGTAACGGATCGCGGTGACGGAACACGGTTCGACGGAGATCCGCTGGAAGAGGTCGAGATGAAGTCCGAGAGCGTCCGCCACGAGCGACTTGATGACGTCGCCGTGCGAGCACATCAGATAGACGGCGTCGGCGCCGTGGTCGCGCTCCACGCGCGCGTTCCACTCGCGGACCGCCTCCGCGGCGCGGGTCTGCATGGCCCGCAGCGACTCGCCGCCGGGGAAGGCGGCGGCGGAGGGGTGCGACTGCACGACCTCCATCAGCGGCTCGTCCATCAGCTCGGCGAGTTTGCGGCCGGACCAGTCGCCGTAGTGGCACTCCCCGATCCGCTCGTCGGTGTGCGCGCGCAGGCCGGGGCGGGCGTCGAGGAGGGGCCGGATCGTCTCCTGGCAGCGCTGCAGGGGGCTCGCGACGACTTCCGCGAGGGGCAGCGCCGCGAGCCTTCCGGGCAGCGCCGCGGCCTGTGCGGCGCCGCGCTCGTCGAGGGCGACTCCCGGCGTCCAGCCGGCGAGCACGGCGGAGGTGTTGGCGGTGGACCGGCCGTGCCGGACGAGGATCAGCGTGGGCATGCGGCCCAGGGTAGGCGTACGCGCGCGTGTGCCGGCGAGGGTGCGAGGGGAGAATGCGACGCGTGATCGTCGACTGTGCCATCTACCGTGACGGGCGCCGTGCCGAGGGCCCGCAGGACTTCTCCGACGCCGTGGACGAGGCGCGTTCCGCGGGCGGGTTCGTCTGGATCGGGCTGCACGAGCCCACCGAGAAGGAGTTCGACCACGTCACCCAGGAGTTCGGGCTGCATCCGCTGGCCGTCGAGGACGCGCTGAAGGCCCACCAGCGGCCCAAGCTGGAGGTCTACGACGACTCCCTGTTCCTGGTGTTCAAGCCGGTCGTCTACGAGGCGGAGAGCGACACCGTCTCCTCCGGCGAGGTGATGGTGTTCCTGGGCGACTCCTTCCTGGTGACCGTCCGGCACGGCGACGGCGCCCCGCTGGCCGCCGTGCGGCGCCGGCTGGAGGACGAGCCGGAACTGCTCGCCGAGGGGCCGACGTCGGTCGTGTACGCGATCGCCGACGCCACCGTGGACCACTACCTGGACGTGGCGACGGAGCTGCAGACCGACCTGGAGGAGCTGGAGACGGAGGTGTTCTCGCCGGACGGGGGCGGTTCGCGGAACACGGCGTCGCGGATCTACACCTTCAAACGGCAGATCCTGGAGTTCCGCCGGGCGACCGGCCCGCTGGGGCCGCCGCTGAGCCGGCTGGCCGGCACGGGCGCGTACGGTTCGGGCGTGCCGTTCGTGAACGACAGGGCGCGGCCCTTCTTCCGTGACGTGCACGACCACCTGACGCGCGTGAACGAGTCCGTGGAGGGCCTGGACCGGCTGGTGACGGACATCCTGTCGGCGCATCTGGCGCAGATGAGCGTCCGGCAGAACGACGACATGCGCAAGATCTCGGCGTGGGCGGCGATGGCCGCCGTGCCCACGATGATCGCGGGGATCTACGGCATGAACTTCGAGCACATGCCGGAACTGCACTGGGTGTGGTCGTATCCGGCGGTCATCGCGGTGATGGGCGTGCTCGAGGTGCTCTTGTTCCGGTTGTTCAAGCGGCGCGGCTGGCTGTAGCCGGACGGCCGCACGGCTCAGGCGAACTCGGCGGCGGTGGTCGCAGAGCCGCCGAGCGCGTCACGGCGCTCGGGCATCTCCAGGGACACCATGCGCCGCCAGCCGACGACCCGCTCCCACGCGTACACGGCGTGAATGCCGGCCGCGAGGACGGCCGCCTTCGCCTTCGGCCAGCCGAGGAGCCGGCCCATGTGGTCCATGACGGCCAGGCTGACGTCCCGGTAGACGCGGATCTCGGCGAGCGCGCAGGCGCGCAGGGTGCGCTGGATGGCGCGGCCGTGGCCCGCGCGGGCGAAGCGCAGCAGTTCCTCGTGGCAGTAGGCGAGGTGGTTGTCCTCGTCGTTCGAGATCATCTTCACGGCGCGGCCGAGGTCGGGGTGGTCGGCGAAGTGCCTGCGCAGCAGTTCCATCTGCTCGGAGGCGCGCTGCTCGGTGACCCGGCTGTGGGCGAGGTAGGTGACGATGTCCGGCACGCTCAGCGGCTCGTCCGCGCTGAGCCGGTCGTGGGCGAGACCGATGCCGCGGCGCTCCAGCAGCATCGTGTAGTCGGTCTCCGGCGGCACGGGCACGGGGTCCAGACCGCGCCTGCGCATCAGGGCGTTGAAGATCCGCCCGTGCTTGTCCTCGTCGGCGCCGTGGCGGGCGATCCGGGGGGCGAGATCGCGTTCGCCCGGCGGGACGAGCGCGGCGATCCGGGCGTTCTCCCAGCCGCCCTGCGACTCCCCGCCGGCGGCGATGGAGCAGAACAGCGCGAAGGACCGGTCGTTGTCGATGATCTCCTGGAACAGACTCCTGGCCGAAAGCACTCGTCGCTCACCTCTCCGCATGGCGCGTGTTTTCGCGACATTCCGTGAGAAACGAGTCAAATGCGGCGACTGCGACGGTGCAACAGCTGTGCCGGACGGCTCCGCCGAACGGGGGATCCGGGGAGTCGGCGCGCAGGCGTAACCACGCGGGCCCGGGCGCGTTGTTCCCCGTGACGGCCGTGGCGGGGAAGACACCCCGAGCCCCCACCACGGCCGCTGACATTCCCGGCGGGCGGCTATCCGAGGCCGGCGATCTCCAGGGCACGGGAGCCCGCCCGCAGCGAGGCGAGGCGTTCCTCCAGGGTGAATCCGGCGGGCGCCAGGGTGAGGGTGGTGACGCCGGCCGCCGCGTAGGCCTTCATGCGGTCGGCGATCCGCTCCACCGAGCCCAGCAGGGTGGTCTGGTCGATCAGCCGGTGCGGGACGGCGGCCGCCGCGCCCTGCTTGTCTCCGGCCAGGTACTTGTCCTGGATCTCGGCCGCCGCCTGCTCGTAGCCCATGCGCTGGGCGAGCTGGTTGTAGAAGTTCTGCTTGCGGCTGCCCATGCCGCCGACGTACAGCGCGGTGTAGGGGCGGAAGGTGTCGGCGAGGCGCTCGACGTCCTTGTCCTCGCCGAGCGCGAGCGGCAGCGTGGGGCAGACGTCGAAGCCGTCGAGGGTCTTGCCGGCCTTCTCCCGGCCGGCCCGCAGATGGGTGATCGCGGTGTCCTCGAGGTGGTCCGCCGACGGGAAGATCAGCAGCGCTCCGTCGGCGATCTCGCCGGTCTGCTCGAGGTTCTTCGGGCCGATCGCGGCGATGTACAGGGGGATGTGCTCGCGCTCCGGGTGCACGGTCAGCTTGATCGGCTTGCCCGGTCCGCCGGGCAGCGGCAGCGTCCAGTGCGCGCCCTCGTACGACAGCCGCTCACGCGTCATGGCCTTGCGGACGATCTCGACGTACTCGCGCGTACGGGACAGCGGCTTGTCGAACTTGACGCCGTACCAGCCCTCGGAGACCTGCGGTCCGGAGACGCCGAGGCCGAGCCGGAAGCGGCCGCCGGACAGGGAGTCGAGGGTGGCGGCGGTCATCGCGGTCATCGCGGGCTGACGTGCCGGGATCTGGAAGATGGCCGAGCCGACGTCGATCCGCTCGGTCTGCGCGGCGACCCAGGTGAGCACGGTGGCCGCGTCCGATCCGTAGGCCTCGGCGGCCCAGCAGACGGCGTACCCGAGGCGGTCGGCCTCCTGGGCGACGGCGAGGTTGTCGCCGTCCATTCCGGCACCCCAGTAGCCGAGGTTGATCCCGAGCTGCATGGCCGATCCCCTTACTCATCAGTAACGACGCTGTTCCGCAGACCTTAGCGCGACGAGGTCCGGCCCGGGTCGCCCGGAGCCCGCGAGGGCCGCCGCCTGCGGGGACCCGGCCGCCCCGGACCGGAGATCCGGTTGTCCACAGGCAACCCACTGCCCAGTTCTGGCCAGTAATCTCGGCGTCCATGGAGCAGAGGCATCTCGGCCGCACCGGCCTGCGCGTGTCCCGTATCGGGCTCGGCACCCTGACCTGGGGCCGCGACACCGACGAGCACGACGCCGCGGACGTCATGAAGACGTTCTGGGAGGCGGGCGGGACCCTCGTCGACACGGCCGACGTGTACGGGGACGGGGACGCCGAGTACCTGCTCGGGCGGGTCATGGAAGGGCTGGTGCCGCGCCGGGACCTGATCATCTCGACCAAGGCGGGCAGCGTGCCCGACCCGGACCGCCGGTTCGACGGTTCGCGCGGTCACCTCCTCGCGGCCCTCGACGCCTCACTGGCCCGGCTCGGCACGGACTACGTCGACCTGTGGCAGGTGCACGCCTTCGACCCGGACACCCCGCTGGAGGAGACACTGCAGGCCCTTGACATCGCCGTCGCCAGCGGTCGCGCCCGGTACGCCGGAGTCTCCAACTTCTGCGGCTGGCAGCTCGCCAAGGCGGCCACCTGGCAGCTCGCCGCGCCGGGCACGCGCACCCGGCTCGCGGCGACGCAGATGGAGTACTCGCTGCTGCAGCGCGGCATCGAGCGCGAGGTGCTGCCCGCCGCGCTGGACCTGGGCATCGGGCTGCTGCCCTCCTCCCCGCTGGGGCGCGGCGTGCTCACCGGAAAGTACCGCGGCGACGCCCTGCCGCCGGACTCACGGGGCGCCTCGGACCACTTCGGGCTCTTCGTGGAGCCGTACCTCGACGACACCGCGAGCCGCGTCGTGGACGCCGTGTCGACCGCCGCGGACGGGCTGGCGGTGACGCCGCTGCAGGTCGCCCTCGCCTGGGTCCGCGACCGTCCGGGGGTGGCCGCCCCGATCGTCGGCGCGCGCAACGCGCAGCAGCTCACGGCGGCATTGTCAGTGGAGGCGCTTAGTCTTCCTGACGAGATCTGCCGGGCGCTCGACGATGTGTCGGCGCCCGTGCACCGCTATCCCGATCACGACTGGAGCACGCTGTGAGCACGGAGCCGGAGCCGCGGGACACGACGGAGAACACCGGACCGGGGACACCGCGGAGCACCGGAGCCCCCACCGCACCGGACGCCGCCGTAACGGCGGAGTCGCCCGCAGCCGGTCCCGCCGCCTCAGCCGTCGAGGGGACGGACGGCAACGAACCGGAAGCCGCAGGCGCGGAGGCAGCGGAGGCGGAGACCGCAGGCGCGGAGGCCGTGGGCACGGGGGCGGAAGCGGAGACCGCCGGCGCGCAGGGTGCGGGTGCGGAGGCTGCGGGTGGCGAGACCGGTGGCGTGGCGGCGGACGGGGAGGGCGCGGCTTCGGGGGCCGCGGACGGCGGTGACGGGCAGGCAGCCGGGCAGATCTCCGAGGCACAGGCCGAGCTGGCCGCGCAGAAGCTCGAGCGGGAGCGGATCGAGCGGCGGAAGGCCGAGAAGGCCGCGCCCATCGCCGCGGGGGCCAAGCTCAGCGGGACGGCCGCCGACCTGCTGGCGGCCGTCCGCGCGGTGGAGGGCGGCGCGAAGCCGGCGGCCACCGTCTTCGACGACCCGCAGGCCGCTCCGCGCCGAGCGGCCCAGGAGCCGGTGCGCCGCGCGCAGCAGGCTCCCGCCGAGGCCGCCGGACCGCCGGCGCCGGACGCCGTCGCGGGCGTGCGCCGCGCGCTGGCCGACGGCGGTGCGCCCGAGGTGCTCGCGCCGCAGACCGCCGCCGCACTCGGCGAGGGCGCCGAGCACCTGCTGCGCGAGGACCCGTGGCAACTGCTGCGCGTCCCCGGGGTACGCCCCGAGCAGGCCGACGGGTTCGCGCGGACGCTGCTGGGCCCGGACTGCGCCCCCGACGACGAGCGGCGCGGCCGCGCGGTCACGGTGTGGCTGCTGGAGCAGGCCGCCCTGGCCGGTCACACCGCCCTGGACCTGCCGGCGCTCACCACGGCCCTCGGCCGCCACGCCGTGCCGGACGCGCAGACGGCCGTGCAGAACACGCTGGCCGAGGGTGAGGCGCTCGCCTTCCAGGACGCCCTGGACGCGCCGGGCGCCGAGCGGCCGGCGTCGGCGGCGGGCCCGGCATCGGGGGGAGCGGCCGACGAGGGCGGGGCGGACGAGGACAGCCGGCCGGTTCGTGTCCTCGTCGGACTGGAGCGTCACGCGCTCGCGGAGGAGAGCCTCGCCGACGCGCTGGCCCGCGTGATCAACTCGCCGGCGAAGGACTCCGCCGCTGTGTGGGAGCCGGCGGCGGCCGCCGCGACCGGCAGCGCGGCCGAGCTGATCCGCGCCGTCGCCGCCAACGGCCTGGTGCTGCACACCGGCGGCGAGGCCGCCCGCGCCGAACCGGCCGCGCTGCTCGCCGCGGCCCGGGGGCTGGGCCTGCGCGCGGTCGCGGCCTGCCACACACCCGACGGACGACGCCGCCTCACCGCTCTCCTCGACGAGCAGGGCGGCACGGCGGACGCCGCGGGCGACGACTCGGGTGACGGCGCGGTCGTGACCGTCCGCGGTCTGCTCTCGGGCGCCGAGGGGCCCGGCCGGGACGCCGAGGGCGCGTTCGCGCTCGACCTGCTGATCCTGCTCGACGCGCCGCAACTCGACGTGGAGAGCGCCGCGATGCTGGCGGAGTCGCTGCCCGACGGGGCGCGGCTGGTGCTCAGCGGGGATCCGGGCGTGCTGTGGTCCGCGGGCCCGGGGCGGGTCTTCGCCGATCTGCTCGCGGCGCGCGTGAGTCCGCAGATCGCCTCGCGGACCCCTGATCCGGGTCCGATCGGGGAGCTCGTCTCCGGCGTGGGCATCGGTGAGCTGAACCAGGTCGACGCGCCCGGCAAGGAGGTCGTCGTCGTGCCGGTGCGGGACGCCAGGGAGGCCGTGCACCGGACCGTGCAGCTGCTGGCCGAGTCGGTGCCGCGCGCCTTCGGGATCACGCCCGAGGAGGCCGTGGTGATCACCCCGGGCCACGGCGGCGCGGCCGGTACGCGCGCGCTCAACGCCGCGCTGAAAGAACGGCTCAATCCGGGCCCCGGCCGCTTCGGCGGGTTCGACCCCGGCGACCGGGTCGTCCACTCCCCCGTGCCGGGCCGTGCGGTGCCGGGCCGGGTGGTGACGGCCGACGCCGAGGGTCTGCATCTCTCCTGTGCCGAGGGCTCCGTCGTCGTCCCGAGAGAGCGGGTGGAGCAGGCCGTGCGTCATGGATGGGCGCTGACCGCGCACCAGGCGGTGGGCAGCCGCTGGCCCGCGGCGGTCGTGGTGCTGCCCGGGGACGCCGGGCAGGTCCTCTCCCGCCCCTGGGTGTACACGGCCTTCGGCCGGGCGGAGCGCCATCTCTCCGTGGTGCACGGCGTCGAGCAGGCCCTGGCGCGGGCCGTGGCCGAGGTCCCGGCGAAGCCCCGTACCACCCGGCTGCCGGTGCTGCTGCGCACCCAGGTCCCGGCGGCCGCCGAGCAGACCCCGGTCTGACACGGACGGCGGCGGCCGCCCAGGGGTGCCCCTGGGCGGCCGCCGCCGGTTACGTCACGGAAGCAGCCTGCTGCCGGTCAGCGATCCGCGTCGAGCGTCTCCAGCTCCTCGTCCTCCTCCAGCCCGTCCACGAGATCGTCGTCGGCGTCGTCGTCGAGGTCGTCGAAGACCGAGCTGACGTCGAAGCGGCAGATCACGCTGCCCGGGTCGGGCTGGTCGAACGGCGTCTCCAGCCACTCGCCCGGGTCTGCCGGGTCGTCGGCGGCCAGCACCCACAGCGTCGAGTCGGCCTCCTCGAGGCCGAACTCCTTGTGCCGGGAGGCGATCTCGTCCGGTTCGAACTCGCCGAACAGGATGCCCAGCGCGCCGTGCACGGTGGCCGAGACCTCGGTGCCCGTGCCCTCGTCCTCCGCCGCTTCCACCCGCTGCGCCTGCGCCATCAGCCGCTGCGGCTCCGCGACGGCGTAGTCGCGGCGGATGAGCACGCTCAGGGCGTTGGGCTCCTCGGGACCCGCGTACGGCGGCAGGGAGTCCTCCGCGCCGGGGATCTCGAAGGGCGTGACCTCGTCGTAGCGGTCGTAGAGCAGTTCGTCGTAGACCTCGGCGGCCGCGGCCAGCTCGTTGAACGCCTCGTAGACGGCCGGGTCGTCCTCTCCCGTCCTGCGTTCGACCGCGGCCAGGTGGCGGTCGAGCGCGGTCTTGACCGCCTCGGCGGCGGCGCGTACCTCGGCAGCGGTGGGCTGCGCAGCATCAGACATAGTGCAGACGCTATCCGTACCGGGCCCCAGCCCGCACAATAGATGCGATGCCGGAATACGAATTTGTCAACGTGTACGTACCGCGCGGGGTCTCCCGCAAGGAGGCGACACGGCTGCTGACCGACCACGCCGAGTACGGACACTGGGAGTTGGACCGCCTGAGCCTGCTGCGCGACGGCAGTCGCCGGGTGCGGCTGCGCCGGCGGATCATTCGTCAGGCGCGGGCCACATGGTGAGCTGAGACGACGAGACGGAGCGGGCCCCGCCATGGCGGGGCCCGCTCCGTCGTGAGCGCCGGGACGCCTCACGCCGAGGGGCGCGCCTTGCGGTAGAGCACCGCGCCGGCGAGCAGTGCGCCCGCGCCGACCGGCACCGCGAGGCCCATCGGCAGGCCGCTTCCGGTGTGCGCGAGCTGCGGCGCGTGGAGGGCGGGCCCGTGCACGGACGAGTCGCCGACCGGCGTCGCATGACCCGGGGTGCTCGGCCTCTCGGGTGCGGACGGAGTGGACTCGCCCGGGCCCTCCGGCTTGCCGGGGCCGTGGTGTCCGGGCTTGCCCGGCGTCTCGTGGCCGCGGGACGGGGGCCGCTGCGGGCCGCTGCCGTTGGCGCAGTCGTTGCCCATCGACGGGTTGAGGATGCCGACGACGTCCACGCTGTTGCCGCACACGTTCACCGGCACGTCGACGGGGACCTGGACGTGGTTGCCCGAGCCGACACCGGGCGATCCGCCGGTGTGGCCGCCCGCGTGGGCGCCGCCGGAGCCGCCGTGCGCGCCGGAGCCGCCGTGGTGACCGCCGCCGTGGCCGCCGCCCTGGTGGCCTGCCTGGCCGCCGCCGCGGCCCTGGTGGTCGCCGTAGCCGTGGGACTTCCCGCCGCCGCCCTTGTTGGCGCACGAGTTGCCGAAGGCCGGGTTGAGCGCGCCGATGACGTCCACGGTGTTGCCGCAGACGTTGACGGGCACGTTGACCGGCGCCTGCACCGTGTTGCCCGACAGGACGCCGGGCGAGTCGGTGGCGGCGCCGTACGCGCCGGAGTCGGCGTGGGCGTAGCCGCCGGCGGCAGCGATCACCCCCGTCGCCGCCGCCACGGTCATGAGGCTTTTACGGGTGGCCTGTCGCATTGCTGAATCCCTGCTTTCGCTCTCGGCTTTTCCATGGGGAAAAAGACCGGTCGGCCCCGGAGCACATGGCGTGCGCTCCGGGGCCGACGGTGTGGACGACCCCTCAGCGGGTCGACGTCAGTTGTTGATGCAGGTGTTGCCGAAGGCGGGGTTCAGCAGCCCGATCACCGAGATCGTGTTGCCGCAGACGTTCACCGGGACGTGCACGGGAACCTGAACGACGTTGCCGGACAGGACGCCCGGGGAGTGCACCGCGGCACCCTGAGCGCCCGCGTCGGCGACGGCCATGCCCGCGCCCGCGAGAACCAGCCCACCAGTGGCAGCCGCAGCAGCGACGACCTTCTTGATCATTATTCCTCCTTGTAGGCAAAGCGACCCCGTGCAGCGGATCGCATCACCAGTAACGAGGCGGAATTAGTGGGGCTACGCGCTTATCGGCGCATTCACTCTTCCCAGTCCGTTCCGCACAGGCGGCCGATTTCCCTCACCGAGGGAATCTCGTGCCGCCCGGACGTTCAGCACGCGTCGATGAAACGGTCGAGCACCCTCACTCCGAAGCGCAGGCCGTCCACCGGCACCCGCTCGTCCACGCCGTGGAACATGCCGGCGAAGTCGAGCTCCGGAGGCAGTTTGAGCGGGGCGAAACCGAATCCGCGGATGCCGAGGTCGTCGAAGGACTTGGCGTCGGTGCCGCCGGAGAGCATGTAGGGGACGGCCTTGGCGGTGGGGTCCTCGGCGAGCAGCGAGGACTGCATGGCGTCGACGAGCGCCCCGTCGAAGGACGTCTCCAGGGCCTTGTCCGAGTGCACGTCCTCGCGGCGCACGTTCGGGCCGAGGATCCGGTCCAGGTCGGCGAGGAACTCGTCCTCGTAGCCAGGCAGGAACCGCCCGTCGACGTGCGCGGTGGCCTCCCCCGGGATGACGTTGACCTTGTAGCCGGCGCCCAGCTGGGTCGGGTTGGCGGTGTTGCTGAGCGTCGCGCCGATCAGCTTGGCGATGCCGCCGAGCCTGGCCAGGGTCGCCTGCATGTCCTCGGGGTCCAGCGGGGTGCCCAGGGCGTCGCCGAGCTCGTCGAGGAAGGCCCGGGTCGTCTTGGTGACCCGTACCGGGAAGGTGTGCCGGCCGAGCCGGGCGACGGCCTCGGACAGCTCGGTGATGGCGTTGTCCCGGTGGATCATCGAGCCGTGTCCGGCGGTGCCGGCCACGGTCAGCTTCATCCAGTGCATGCCCTTCTCGGCCGTCTGGACGAGGTACAGCCGCCGCTCCTCGCTCACGGTGAACGAGAACCCGCCCACCTCGCTGATCGCCTCGGTGACGCCCTCGAACAGGTCGGGATGGCGGTCGACGAGGTGCCGGGCGCCGTACGTGCCGCCGGCCTCCTCGTCGGCGAGGAACGCGAGCACGATGTCGCGGGGCGGCCGGCGCCCGGAGCGCAGCCGGTCGCGGACGACCGCCAGCGTCATCGCGTCCATGTCCTTCATGTCGACCGCGCCCCGGCCCCACACGCACCCGTCCGCGACCTCGCCGGAGAAGGGGTGGTGGGTCCAGTCGGCGGCGTTGGCCGGGACGACGTCGAGGTGGCCGTGGATGAGCAGTGCGGGCCTGGAGGGGTCCTCGCCGGCGATCCGGGCCACGGTGGAGGCCCGGCCCGGGTGCGACTCGAAGATCCTGGGCTCCAGGCCCACCTCGGCGAGCTTCTCTGCGACCCACTCGGCCGCCTTGCGCTCGCCGGGACCGGAGTGGTCGCCGTAGTTGCTGGTGTCGATCCGGATCAGGTCGCGGCAGAGGTCCACGACCTCGTCCTCGCCGGTGACGCTGCTGGCATGGTCGTCCGTCGCGCTCACGCTGCTTCCTCCCGCTGTCACTGCTGGTGGGTCCCGCTCATCCTCCCCCGCCCGCGGGTCCGCGCCCAAGAGCGGTCCCGGCCCGACACGGACCGTTCACGCGGGCACGGTCCGCCGCCGTCCGCCGGCTGTGATCGGGCACCCGGGAAAGCCTGGTAATGTTTACGACGTCGCCGCGAGGGAAACCCCGCACGACAGACACCTTGTCCGGGTGGCGGAATGGCAGACGCGCTAGCTTGAGGTGCTAGTGCCCTTTATCGGGCGTGGGGGTTCAAGTCCCCCCTCGGACACAGCAGCGAAGAGGGTGGTTCCGGCCGTTGGCCGGGCCGCCCTCTTCGCGTTCTGCGGCCCCGTCGGCACCCCTCCCGGGCGCTCCGCGAGCCTCTTCCCGGCCGATGTGGGGCACATCTCTCCGACCTGTGGGACGTGCAGGTCGGAGGCCTGCGAACGATCTTCCCCGGTACGCCGGACGGTCTCCCCGAGTGGCCGCCGCAAGCCGACGAGCCTAGCTTCGTACTAAAATTTCCGGCTTGTTACGGAGCTGGACCGGACAACCCCAGGCAGACCTGCGGGCCCGCCGGCGCCCCGGAGGCTTCCGGGTTCGAGACGCGAGGACCGATGGCAGCCATTCACGAGAGCAGCGCTCTCGGCCTGCTCGACGAAGAAATCCACGCTCGACTCGGTGACACCGCCCGCTTCTCCGGCGGTCCCGCCGCATCTGCGCGCACCCTCGTCGACGTCTTCGACGCGTCCGTGCGGTCGTTCCCGAACGAACTCGCCCTGGACGACGGCAGCACGCCGCTGACCTACCGTGCTCTCGCCGTCGAGGTGGACAGGCTCCGGCGCCGGCTCGCCGCGGCCGGGGTCGGGCTCGGCGACCGGGTGGGCGTGCGCGTGCCCTCCGGCACCAACGACCTGTACGTCGCGATCCTGGCCGTCCTCGCCGTCGGCGCGGCCTATGTGCCGGTGGACGCCGAGGACCCCGACGAGCGGGCCGAGCTGGTCTTCGGGGAGGCGGACGTGCGGGCGGTGGTCAGCGCCGGGCACACGATCGCCGTCCACGGCGGGTCGGGCGCGGCCGCCGGCCGCCCCGGCGCCGGGCACGACGCCTGGATCATCTTCACCTCCGGCTCGACCGGGAAGCCCAAGGGCGTCGCCGTCAGTCACCGCAGCGCCGCCGCGTTCGTGGACGCCGAGGCCGCGCTGTTCCTCACCGAGGAGCCGATCGGACCCGGCGACCGGGTGATGGCCGGGCTGTCGGTGGCGTTCGACGCCTCCTGCGAGGAGATGTGGCTGGCCTGGCGGTACGGGGCCTGTCTGGTCCCGGTGCCGCGCTCCCAGGTGCGCAGCGGCGCCGACCTCGGGCCCTGGCTGGTCGAGCAGGAGATCACGGTGGTCTCCACCGTGCCGACGCTGGCCGCGCTGTGGGAGCCCGAGACGCTCAACGACGTACGACTGCTGATCTTCGGTGGCGAGGCCTGCCCGCCGGAGCTCGTGCAGCGGCTGGTGACCGAGGGCCGGGAGGTGTGGAACACCTACGGGCCGACCGAGGCGACCGTGGTGGCCTGCGCCTCGCTGATGTCCGGCGAGGAGCCGGTCCGCATCGGACTGCCGCTGCGGGGCTGGGAGCTGGCCGTCGTGGACGAGGCCGGCGAACCGGTGCCGATGGGCGGCAGCGGGCAGCTGGTGATCGGCGGGGTCGGGCTCGCCCGGTACCTCGACGCCGAGAAGGACGCGGAGAAGTACGCGCCGCTGACGTCGCTGGGCTGGGACCGGGCGTACCGCAGCGGTGACCTGGTGCGCGCCGACGCCGACGGGCTCGTCTTCCTCGGCCGGGCCGACGAGCAGATCAAACTCGGCGGGCGGCGCATCGAACTGGGCGAGGTGGACGCGGCGCTGCAGGCGCTGCCGGGGGTCGCGGGGGCCGCGGCGGCCGTGCGCACCGCCCGCAGCGGCAACCAGCTTCTCGTGGGGTACGTCGTCGTCCAGGAGGGCTGGGACCAGGCGGCGGCCGTGCGACGGCTGCGCGCCGAGCTGCCCGCGGCCCTGGTGCCGCTGCTCGCGCCGGTCGACGACCTGCCGACCCGGACGTCCGGGAAGGTGGACCGCAACGCGCTGCCCTGGCCCCTGGAGGGGCTGGAGACCGGCGGCAGGACCGAGCAGCTGTACGGCACGGAGGCCTGGCTCGCCGAGCAGTGGACGGAGGTGCTCGGCATCCCCGTCTCCGGCGCCCGCGACGACTTCTTCGCGATCGGCGGCAGCAGCCTGGCCGCCGCTCAGCTCACCACGCGGCTGCGCACCCGGTATCCGAGCGCGGCCGTCCTCGACGTCTACCAGCAGCCGACGCTGCGCAAGCTGGCCCGCCACCTGGAGGAGTCCGCGCAGGACGACGGCGCCGCCCGTGTCGTCGCGCCGGTGCCGGTGCGCGCCAAGGTGATCCAGCTGCTGCTCCTCCTCCCGCTGTTCACGCTGCTGGGGCTGCGCTGGACGGTGCCGCTGGCCCTGGTGGGCAATCTGCTGCCGATGTACTCCTGGCTGCCGACCGCCCCCTGGTGGCTGGTCGTGAGCGGCGCTCTGCTGTTGTTCAGCCCGCCCGGGCGGCTCGCGATCGCGGCCGGCGGTGCGCGGCTGCTGCTGCGCGGGGTGCGGCCCGGGCGGTACGCGCGCGGCGGCGGCGTCCATCTGCGGCTGTGGACGGCGGAGCGGCTGGCCGAGTTCAGCGGGGCGACCTCGCTGACCGGGTCCTGGCTGGAGCGGTACGCGCGGGCGCTGGGCGCCAAGGTCGGGCCGGACGTGGATCTGCACTCGCTGCCGCCGGTCACCGGCATGCTCAAGCTGGGGCGGGGCGCGGCCGTCGAGTCCGAGGTGGACCTGTCGGGCCACTGGCTGGACGGGGACCGGCTCGAGATCGGGCCCGTCAAGGTGGGTGCGCACGCGGTCGTCGGCACGCGCAGCATGCTGTTCCCGGGGGCCCGGGTCGGCAAGCGGGCCGAGGTGGCGCCGGGTTCCGCGGTCACCGGTCAGGTCCCCACCGGTCAGCGCTGGGCGGGCGCTCCGGCGGCCAAGCTCGGCAAGGCCAAGCGCAACTGGCCCAAGGAGCGGCCGGCGCGGGGCACGTACTGGCGCTTCATGTACGGCCTGACCGGATTCGCGCTGACCGCGCTTCCGGTGCTGGCGGGCAGCGCGGCGCTGCTGGTGGCGGGCCTGTTCGTACGGCCCGGCGACGGACTCGCCGCCGCGCTGGCGGGTGCGGCGCTCGCCCTCGTCCCGGCGACCCTCGCCTTCGGCGCGGCGTACGCGGCGCTGCTGCTGGCGGCCGTGCGGTCGCTGAGCCTGGGGCTGCGTGAGGGCACGCACCCCACGCACAGCCGGACGGGCTGGCAGGCCTGGACGGTCACGCAGCTCATGGACCGCTCGCGGGAGACCCTGTTCCCGCTGTACGCCGGGCTGGTCACGCCGGTGTGGCTGCGGCTGCTCGGGATGCGGATCGGCAAGGGCGCCGAGGTCTCCACCGTGCTCGCGCTGCCCAGTCTGACCACGGTCGGCGAGGGCGCGTTCCTCGCCGACGACACGCTGACCGCGCCGTACGAGCTCGGCGGCGGCTGGATGCGGATCGGGCGCGCGGAGATCGGGCGGCGGGCGTTCCTCGGCAACTCGGGGATGACCGCGCCGGGGCGCAGCGTGCCGGACGGCGGTCTGGTGGGCGTGCTGTCGGCGACGCCGAAGAAGGCGAAGAAGGGCAGCTCGTATCTGGGGCTGCCGCCGGTGAAGCTGCCGCGGAACACCACGGACGGTGACCGGAGCCGGACCTACGAGCCGCCTGCGCGGCTGCTGTGGGCGCGCGCGCTGGTGGAGCTGTGCAGGATCGTGCCGGTGTTCTGCTCGGCCGGGCTGGCCGTCCTGACGGTGGCGGCGCTGTGCGCGCTCGGCGTCTGGGCGCCGCTGCTGTCGGGGCTCGTGCTGCTCGGGGCGGGGGGCGCGGCGGCCCTCGTCTCGGTGGTCGCCAAATGGCTGCTGGTCGGCCGGCACCGCAGCGGCGAGCACCCGCTGTGGAGCGGGTTCGTGTGGCGCAACGAGCTGGCGGACACGTTCGTCGAGGTGGTGGCGGTGCCGTGGCTGGCCGGTGCGGTGCCGGGGACGCCGGTGATGACGGCGTGGCTGCGCGGGCTCGGCGCGCGGATCGGGACCGGCGCGTGGGTGGAGAGCTACTGGCTGCCGGAGTCGGATCTGGTCACCCTCGAGGACGCCGTGACGGTCAACCGCGGGTGCGTCCTGCAGACTCACCTCTTCCACGACCGGATCTTGCGGACGGATACTGTGGTCCTCCGTGAGGGCGCCACGCTGGGCCCTGGCGGGATCGTGCTGCCCGGCAGCACGGTCGGGGCCCGGACGACCCTGGGTCCCGCGTCGCTCGTCATGGCCGCGGAGTCCGTCCCGGACGACACCCGCTGGCTCGGCAACCCGATCGAGGCATGGCGTCCCTGAGGACGGGCTACTCGGAGCCGGAGCGCGGCGACGCACCCGCGGCGGGCGGTTCGAGCACAGGGCAGGGAGCGGACGGGGAAGTGGCAGTTCAGCAGTCGGTCGGGCCGGACCCGTATTTCCCGGCCAACGGTGACTCCCGGTACCGGGTGCACCGCTACGAGCTCACGCTGGACTACCGGCCGGGCCCGAACCGGCTGTCGGGCGCGGCCCGGATCAACGCGATCGCGGGGCGGTCGGCGCTGGCCGAGTTCCAGTTGAACCTGGCCGACTTCAAGATCGGCCGGGTCCGGGTGGACGGTCGTCCGGCGCACTACACGCACCGGGGCGGCCGGCTTCGGGTCCGGCCGGCCAAGCCGGTGCGCGCCGGGGCCGCCTTCACGGTGGAGGTGCAGTGGTCGGGCAACCCCAAGCCGGTGCCCAGCCCCTGGGGCGGTATCGGCTGGGAGGAGCTGGACGACGGGGCGCTGGTGGCGAGCCAGCCCGTGGGGGCGCCGTCCTGGTACCCGTGCAACGACCGTCCGGCGGACAAGGCGTCGTACCTGATATCGGTCACGACGCCGTCGGCGTACTCGGTGGTGGCGGGCGGGCGGCTGCTGACGCGGACCACGAAGGCGTCGACGACCACGTGGGTGTACGAGCAGTCGGCGCCGACGTCGAGTTATCTGATCGGGCTGTCCATCGGCAAGTACCAGACGGTCCTGCTGGGCGACCCGGGGCTCGGCGGCGTCCCCCAGCACGGGCACATCCCGGCGCGGCTGCTGCCGGAGTTCTCGCGGGACTTCGCACGCCAGCCCGGCATGATGCACCTCTTCCAACAGCTCTTCGGCCCCTACCCGTTCGACGAGTACGCGGTGGTCGTGACGGAGGAGGAGCTCGACGTCCCCGTGGAGGCGCAGGGGTTGTCGCTGTTCGGCGCCAACCACGTGGACGGGGCGCGGGGTTCGGAGCGGCTGGTGGCGCACGAGCTGGCGCACCAGTGGTTCGGCAACAGCGTGTCGATCGCCGACTGGCGGCACATCTGGCTGAACGAGGGCTTCGCGAAGTACGCGGAGTGGCTGTGGTCGGAGCGGTCGGGCGGCCGCAGCGCGCAGCAACTCGCCGCCGCCGCGCACCGGTTGCTGGCGACGCGGCCGCAGGACCTGCGGCTGGCCGATCCGGGGCGCAAGTCGATGTTCGACGACCGGCTCTACGAGCGGGGCGGTCTCGCCGTGCACGCCGTGCGCTGTGCGCTGGGCGACGAGGCGTTCTTCCACATGGTGCGGGCCTGGCTGGGGGTGCACCGGGGCGGGTCGGTGACCACGGCGACGTTCGCCGCGCACGCCGCCCGGTTCGCGTCCGAACCGCTGGACGAGCTGTTCGCGGCCTGGGTGTACGGGACGGCGCTGCCGCCGTTGCCGACGCCGTCGGCGCAGCGCGGCGCGGCATCGGCCTGACCGCCGGGCCGGGCCGGTGACACGTCCGCGGGAGGGCGGGGGCGGCCGGAGGGGGACGTCGGGGGGAGGGTGGGCGGGCGGGCACAATGGGGTCATGGCCCGACGTTCCGCGCGCCCGCGGCAGCGCGCTTCTGCCGCCGTCCCCGCCGTCTGCCCGTGCGGTCGTCCCGCACCGTACGAGGCGTGCTGCGGCCGCTATCACGGGGGCGCCGCAACCGCGCCGACCGCCGAGGCGCTGATGCGGTCGCGCTACAGCGCGTTCGTCCTGGGCGAGGCGGGCTATCTGCTGCGGACGTGGCATCCGCGGACGCGCCCGGAGCGGCTGGAGCTCGATCCCGGGACGCGGTGGACGGGCCTGGAGGTGCTCGCCGTGTCCGACGGGAGTGCGTTCCACCCGACGGGGACGGTGGAGTTCCGCGCGAACCACCGGGGCGGCTCGCTGCACGAGCGCAGCCGCTTCGAGCGGGTGGACGGGGACTGGGCGTACGTGGACGGGGAATTCCCGGCGTGACGCCGGGCGCCGGCCGCGTCAGGGGGCCAGGATGTCCAGTTCGTGGAGGGCGCCGACGGTGATCTCGCGGGTGAGCCGTTCCGCGCGGGCCGCGTCCCCGGCCCGGACCGCCTCCGCGACCTGGACGTGCAGGGTGACGGCGGCCGGGTCGGGGTCCTCGAACATGACCTCGTGATGGGTGCGGCCGGCCAGGACCTCCGCGACGACGTCGCCGAGGCGGGCGAACATCTCGTTGCCCGAGGCGGCGAGGATCACCCGGTGAAAGGCCATGTCGTGGACCAGGTAGCCCTCCAGCCGGTGGCCGCGTGAGTGGGCCACCATGCCGAGCGCGCACTCGGTGAGCTCGGCGCACTGCTCCGCCGTGGCGTGGCGTGCGGCCAGACCCGCCGCGACCGGCTCGATCGCCGAGCGCAGCACGGTGAGCGAGCGCAGCTGGTGCGGGCGGTCGGCGCCGGCCAGCCGCCAGCGGATGACCTGCGGGTCGTAGACGTTCCATGCGGACCTGGGGCGGACCGTCACGCCCACCCGGCGGCGGGACTCGACCAGGTCCATGGACTCCAGGACGCGGACCGCCTCGCGCATCACCGACCGGGAGACGTCGAAGCGCTGGGCGAGCTCGTCGGTGCGCAGGACGCTGCCGGGCGGGTACTCGCCCGCCGTGATCGCGGGCCCCAGGGCGTCCAGGACACGGCCGTGAAGCCCCCGGTCCGGAGTGGTCATGCACTCAGCGTACGGGGTAGATCACCGAGCCAAAAAGTCAGACTTATTTGGCACAGGGTCTTGTAATAGTCCTACGTAATCGGCTTCAGTGTCGTCGGCGGCGTCCACCGGCGCCGGATGTCGAGGAAGACAGCGAGGCAGAGATGCGTACCCCGCACGTCGTCGTGGTGATGGGCGTCGCCGGCACGGGCAAGACCACCATCGGCCCCCTGCTCGCCGCCCGGCTGGGCGTCCCCTACGCCGAGGGCGACGACTTCCACCCGCCGGCCAACATCGCCAGGATGTCCGCCGGCACCCCGCTCGGCGACGACGACCGGTGGCCGTGGCTCGACGCCATCGGGGCCTGGGCGAACGAGCGGGCGGGGCTCGGCGGAGTGGTCAGCTGCTCGGCGCTCAAGCGGTCGTACCGCGACCGGCTCAGGGCCGCCGCCCCCGCCGTCGTCTTCGTCCATCTGGCGGGCGACCGGTCGCTGATCGAGGACCGCATGGCGCAACGGCGCGGTCACTTCATGCCGACGGCCCTGCTGGACTCCCAGTTCGCCACGCTCCAGCCCCTCGACGCGGACGAGGCCGGAGTCGTCGTGGACGTCGCCGGCTCCCCGGAGACCATCGCCGGACGGGCGGCGACGGCGCTGACCGCGCTCGCGCTCGCCGACCCCGTGGACTGAGCCCTCCGTCCGGCCCACCCCCGCCGGACGGTCCCGCCGGCCGGCCTTCGTCGCCGGCGCTCGCCGCCTCGCACCGGAGCTTCCCTCCGGCGTCAGCCGTGCGCCCGCGGTCCCGCTCTCCCCACCCCGCCCTCCCCTCCCCTACCTGACAAGGGAACCCCCGTGACCAGACTCAGTGTCGAGACGCTGGCAGCGGATGCCGTCGAGCCGATCACCTCGGCCGGCCATGCACAGCTGGGCTTCGCCGTACTGGCGGGCATCGCCGTGATCGTCCTGCTCATCACCGCGTTCAAGCTCCACGCCTTCCTGGCGCTGACCATCGGCTCGCTCGCGCTGGGAGCGTTCGCCGGGGCGCCGCTCGACAAGACCATCGCCTCGTTCACCACGGGTCTCGGCGCCACCGTGGCGGGGGTGGGCGTGCTGATCGCGCTGGGCGCGATCCTCGGCAAGATGCTCGCCGACTCCGGCGGCGCCGACCAGATCGTGGACACGATCCTCGCCAGGGCGGGCGGCCGCTCGATGCCCTGGGCGATGGTCCTGATCGCCTCGGTGATCGGTCTGCCGCTGTTCTTCGAGGTCGGCGTGGTGCTGCTGATTCCGGTGGTGCTGATGGTCGCCAAGCGCGGCAACTACTCGCTCATGCGGATCGGCATTCCGGCGCTGGCCGGCCTGTCGGTGATGCACGGGCTCGTCCCGCCGCACCCCGGTCCGCTGGTCGCGATCGACGCGGTCGGCGCGAATCTGGGCGTGACGCTGGCGCTCGGCGTGCTGGTGGCCATACCGACGGTCGTCGTCGCCGGGCCGCTGTTCTCGCGGGTCGCCGCACGCTGGGTGGACGTCCCCGCCCCCGAGCGCATGATCCCTCAGCGCCCCTCCGAGGACCTGGAGAAGCGGCCCGGGTTCGGCGCCACCCTCGCCACCATCCTGCTGCCCGTCGTGCTCATGCTGTCCAAGGCGCTGGTCGACATCGTGGTGGACGACCCCGAGCACACCGTGCAACGCGTCTTCGACGTCGTCGGGTCGCCGCTGATCGCGCTGCTCACGGCCGTGATCGTCGGCATCTTCACTCTGCTGAGGCCCGCCGGGTTCGCCAAGGACCGGATCTCCGGGCTGGTCGAGAAGGGCCTCGCGCCCATCGCGGGCATCCTGCTCATCGTCGGCGCGGGCGGCGGCTTCAAGCAGACGCTGATCGACTGCGGCGTGGGCCGGATGGTGCTGGAGATCTCCGAGGACTGGTCCGTCCCCGCCCTGCTGCTGGCCTGGCTGATCGCCGTGGCGATCCGGCTGGCGACCGGTTCGGCGACCGTGGCGACGATCTCGGCGGCGGGCCTGGTCGCACCGCTCGCGGCGGACATGTCGACGACGCACACCGCCCTGCTGGTGCTGGTCATCGGCGCGGGCTCGCTCTTCTTCAGCCATGTCAACGACGCCGGGTTCTGGCTGGTGAAGGAGTACTTCGGACTGACGGTGGGCCAGAACGTGAAGACCTGGTCGGTCATGGAGACGATCATCTCGGTGGTCGCGGGCGGGCTCGTCATGCTCCTCTCGCTGGTGGTCTAGCCATGGTGAGCCATCCTCTCTTCGACATCAGCGGCCGGACGGCCCTGGTCACCGGCTCCAGCCGGGGCATCGGCCTCGCCCTGGCCCGGGGTCTGGCCGAGGCCGGCTGCACGGTCGTCCTCAACGGGCGTGACGAGGAACGTCTCGAACGGGCCGCCGCAGGACTCCCGGGCGCGGTGCACACCGCCGCGTTCGACGTCACCGACGGGCCCTCGGTGCGGGCCGGGATCGCCGACGTCGAGGACCGGGTCGGTCCGCTGGACGTCCTCGTCAACAACGCGGGCATGCAACTGCGCGCCCCGCTCCTGGAGTTCGCCGACTCCGACTGGCACCGGGTGCTGGACGCGAACGTCACCAGCGCCTTCCTGGTGGGCCGGGAGGCGGCCCGGGGAATGACCCGACGCGGCCACGGCAAGATCATCAACATCTGCTCCCTGCAGAGCGAGGTGGTCCGTCCCGGCATCGCGCCCTACGCGGCCGCCAAGGGCGCGCTGAAGATGCTCACCAAGGGCATGTGCGCCGACTGGGGCCCGCGCGGCGTGCAGGTCAACGGCCTCGGCCCGGGCTACATCGAGACCGAGCTGACCAGGCCCCTCGTGGAGGACGAGGAGTTCAGCGCCTGGGTGCGCCGGCGCACCCCGGCCGGACGGTGGGGCCGCACCGAGGACCTGGTGGGCGGGGTGCTGTTCCTCGCCTCCCCCGCGGCGGACTTCGTCGGCGGACAGGTGCTGTACGTCGACGGCGGTATGACGAGCGTGCTGTGAAAGGGCGTGACGACGAATGCCGGCATGTGTGATCCACGGTCCGGGCGACCTGCGGGTCGAGGAGCGGGCGGCTCCCACACCGGGGCCCGGCGAGGTGCTGGTCGCCGTCCGTTACGGCGGGATCTGCGGCTCCGACCTGCACTACTGGCGGCACGGCGGGGTGGGCGACTTCCGGCTGCGGGAGCCGCTGGTGCCGGGGCACGAAGTCGTCGGCGCCGCGTCGAGCGGGCCGCTCGCCGGCGCCGCGGTCGCCGTGCACCCCGCCACGCCGTGCGGGGTCTGCCCCGAGTGCGCGGACGGGCGGCGGCAGGTCTGCCGGGACACCCGCTACCTCGGCAGCGCGGCCCGGACACCGCACGTCCAGGGAGGCTTCGCGGCCGAGATCGCCGTCCCCGCCGACCAGGTACGGCCGCTTCCGCAAGGGCTGCCACTGCGTCGGGCCGTGCTCGCCGAGCCGTTGTCGGTGGCGCTGCACGCGGTGCGCCGGGCCGGTGCGGTGTCCGGACGGCGGGTGCTGGTGACCGGCACCGGGCCCATCGGCACCCTGGTGGTCGCGGCGGCGAAGGCGGCGGGCGCGGCCCACGTCACGGTGACCGACCTGCTGCCCGCCGCGCTCGGGTACGCGCGCGCCGCGGGCGCCGACGTGGTCGTCCGGGCCGACGATCCGGCCGATCCCGGGTGGCCGTCGGAGACGGACCCGGCGGTGGACGTGGCGGTGGAGGCTTCCGGGACCGCCGCCGGACTGGAGTGCTGTCTGCGGCTGGTGCGCCGCGGCGGGGTCGTCGTGCAGCTCGGCATGCTGCCGCCGGGGAAGAGCCCGTTTCCGGGGAACCTGCTGGTCAGCCGGGAGATCGAGCTGCGCGGGGCGTTCCGTTTCGACACCGAGTTCGACGACGCGCTCCGGCTGCTGGCCGCCGAGCCCGCGTTCGACGCGCTGGTCAGCGCGGTCGTTCCGGTACGGGAGGCGGAGTCGGCGTTCACGCTGGCGGCGGACCGCAGCCGCTCCTGCAAGGTGCTGCTGGACTTCGGCGGCTGACCGGCGGACCCGGGGGACGCCTCCAGGGGGGCCTCGCCGCCGGGGACAGGGCTCGCCTCCGGGGCGGGCCTGGTCTCCGGGGGCAGGGCCCGGCCGGTGTTCTCCGGGGGCCGCCGTGGGGTGAGGTGAGGTGGAGGGTCGTGGCCGTGCGGGTCACGGCTTCCAGTGGCGGTGCTCGCGCTCGGCCCACTCACGGCTCACCCGACCCGTGCGCATGCCGCGCCGGGCCTCCGGGTCGCCGAGCGCCATGCCGATGTGACCGGCCAGGACGATGCCGACGGTCAGGGCCAGCCAGTCGTGGACGAAGGTCGCGCTGGTGCGCCACATGATCGGGGTGAGGTGGGTGAACCACATCAGGAGTCCGGTGCCGAGCATGACCAGGGTGGCCCCGGCGATCCAGGCCGCGTAGATCTTCTGACCGGCGTTGAACTTGGCCGCCGGACGCGACTCCCGCCGTTTGTCCCGGCGCAGGACGGCCCGTAGCCAGCGGCGGTCGTACGGGCCGAAGCGGTTCAGGTGGCGCAGGTCGGCGCGGAACGCGCGGGAGGCGAGACCCGCGAGGACGGGGACGGGCAGTGCCAGACCCGCCCACTCGTGGACCCGTACGACCAGTTCGCGGCGGCCCACGAGCTGGGCGAGCTCGGGGATGTACAGGCAGGCGGCCGTCACCACGCACACGCCCATCAGAAGGGCCGTGGTGCGGTGCACCCAGCGCTCCGCGCGGCTGAAGCGGCGCACTTCCGGGGCGGCCGGCGGCGCCTCAGCTCGTAGGCTCATCGTCACGTCCGTTCGAGCGGCCGACCCAGGCGTCGACGTCGTAGCCGCGGTCCTCCCAGTAGCCGGGCTCCACCTTCTCGGTGACGGTGATGCCGGAGAGCCACTTGGCCGACTTGTAGAAATACATCGGCGCCACGTAGAGACGGACCGGACCGCCGTGGTCGTGACCGAGGTCCTTGTCCTGCATGCGCAGGGCGACCAGGACGTCGGGGCGGCGGGCCTGCTCCAGGGTGAGGCTCTCGCTGTACGCGCCGTCGAAACAGGTGAAACGGACCGCGCCGGCCGTCGCCCGCACGCCGGCCGCGTCCAGGAGCGCGGAGAGCCGCACGCCCTCGAACGCGGTGCCGGGGACCCGCCAGCCCGTGACGCACTGCACGTCCTTGACCATCCGGGTCTGCGGCAGGGCCTTCAGCTGGGCCAGGGTGTAGCCGCCCGGGCGGTCGACCAGGCCGTCCACGGTGAGCCGGTAGTTCGAGGCGTTCCTGTGCGGGACGGACGAGGTCACCGAGTAGTAGCGGAAGCCGCCTCCGTTGGGGAGCAGCCCGGTCAGGCCCGTGGGGTCCTTGTCCGCGGCACTGCCGAGGAAGGCCTCCAGACCGCGCTGGAGCGGGGGCGCGGCGACGACCCCCAGGGCGCCGAGGGCGAGGGTGCCGAGGAACACCCGGCGGCCGACGGGGGCGCCGCGTTCCTCGGACGGTTCGGGATTCACCCGTCCATTCGAACACCCGCGGGCGGGCGGGGCCAGGTCTCCCCGGCAGCCGTCAGACTTCCGTCATCACTTCTTGCCTTGCCGGCCCCGGTGATCCGGCGGGTCACAGCGGCGCGGGACGGTCTGCGGCGGCCCGCCCCTGGTGGGAGCGTCCGCGACCGGCGGACGGCGCGGCGGGTGTGGCGTGCGCCATGGCGCGGCCCGGCCCGAGCCCACACCATGGCCGTAGGGGCGCCCCCCGCGCCCCCGGCTCGGGCCGCGGGCCCCGCGGTCGGGTCAGCAGCCCGGTTCGGGGTACTCCCGAGACCGTCGCCCCGGGCGGTCCGCAGCGGGCGCTTCGGGCACATCCCGGGTGCCGAGGGCGCCGGGACGCTACAGTCGGCCACTACGCACCCCGTCCGTGGCCCGACCGGATGATCGAGGTACGCAGCGTGTCGGTTCTGGTTCTGGTTCTCGCCGTGAGCGCCGCCTGCTGTCTGGGCTTCGGGTTCGTGCTCCAGCAGAACGCGGCCCAGCGGGCGCCGCTCGGCGACTTCCTCTCGCCGCGGCTGCTGTTCGACCTGATGAAGGTGCCGCGCTGGCTGGGCGGCCTCGGCCTCATGGTGGCCGGGATGGCCCTGGGCGCGATCGCGCTCGGCCAGGGCGAGATCTCCCTGGTGGAGCCGCTGCTGGCGACCAACCTGCTGTTCGCCCTCGCGCTCTCCCGGCATCAGACGAAACAGTCGCTGGGCCGCCAGGGCTGGGCGGGACTCGTCCTGCTCGCGGGCGGGGTGACCGCCTTCATCGTGGCGGGCCAGCCGCGCGGCGGCAGCGCGGTCACGGATCCCCTGCGGCACTGGACGATCATCGGCACGATGATCGGACTGGCGCTGTTGCTCACGACGTACGCCAAGCGCTCCCGGCTCAGCGCGGGCCCGGTGCTGCTGGCCCTGGCCGCGGGCCTGCTGTACGGCGTGCAGGACGCGCTGACCCGGGTCAGCGGACAGCGCTTCTCGGCCGGCGGGCTCGGCGAGCTGCTGACCGGCTGGGAGCCCTACGCGGTGCTCGCGCTCGGCGTGACCGGGCTGGTGCTGGTGCAGAGCGCCTTCGAGACGGCGCCGCTGCGGATGTCGCTGCCCGCACTGACGGCGGCCCAGCCCCTCGCCGGGATCCTCTGCGGCGTCGGCTTCCTGGGCGACCGGCTGCACACCGACACCGGCGCGCTGGCCTGGGAGGCGGCGGGACTCGCGGCGATCGTCGCGGGCATCGTGCTGCTCGGGCTGCACCCGGCGATGCCCCGGGGCGGTGCCCCTCAGGAACGGGTGCCGAAGCTCCAGCCGCAGTAGGCGCCCGCTCCCGCGGGGCTGCTTTGATGGGGCGATGAGCGCTGCTGACGAGATCCTCGACGTGGTCGACGAGAACGACCGGGTCATCGGCCGACGTCCGCGCGGGCAGGTGTACGCCGAAGGCCTGCGTCACCGCTGCGTGTTCATCCAGGTCAGGGACGCCGAGGGGCGGATCTTCGTCCATCGCAGGACGGCGGCCAAACTGGTGTTCCCCTCCCTGTACGACATGTTCGTCGGCGGGGTGGTCGGCGCGGGCGAGGCCTACGACGAGGCCGCGCTGCGCGAGGCGCAGGAGGAGCTCGGGGTGAGCGGGCTGCCCCGGCCGGAGTACCTGTTCAGGTTCCTCTACGAGGACGGCGCGGCGGGGAGCTGGTGGTCGGCTGTGTACGAGGTCCGGTGCGACCTGCCGGTGTCCCCGCAGGTGGAGGAGGTGGCGTGGTACGCCTTCCTGCCCGAGGAGGAGGTCGAACGGCGCCTGTCCCTCTGGCAGTGGGTGCCGGACGGGCTGGCGGCGTACGAACGGCTCAGGGCGCACCGGACGACGGCCTGAACCGCGCCGACGCGGCCCCGCCGAGGCGACGGGTAGGGTCCTGCGGGTGATCGAGTTCGCACGGAACGTCCGGTTGTGGTTCGCCCCCGAGCAGGTCAGGCAGGAGGGCAGCACGCCCGACTACCGGTTCTCGCTGGCGAACGAGCGCACGTTCCTGGCCTGGCTGCGCACCGCGCTCGCATTGATCGGCGGTGGCTTCGCGGTGGACCAGTTCCTGCCGGACCTGCGCTGGGGCTGGCGGGTGGGGCTGGCGCTCGCGCTGCTCGCGGCGGGTGTGCTGTGCTCCCTGCGCGCGGTGAACCACTGGGTGCGCTGCGAGCGGGCGATGCGCCGGGGCGAGGACCTGCCGTCCTCGCGCTTTCCGGCGCTGCTGGGCGTGCTGGTCGCGGTGGTGGCCGTGGCGATGGTGCTGGTGGTGCTGGTGGGGTGGGAGGGGTGAGCGCCGGACCGGCGCCGGAGCGGGATCCCGGTCTCCAGCCCGAGCGGACCCGGCTTGCCTGGCGGCGGACGACGCTGGCGAGCACCGTCTCGGCCGTGCTGGCCGTGAAGGCCGCGCTGCACGGCGGTCCGTCGGCGTCCGGGATCCTGGCGGGCGCGCTGTGCTGCGCCCTGTGGCTGGCTTTTCTGCTGCTCGCCCATCGGCGCATCCACGCCCTGGCCGTGTCGTCGAGTCCGGCGGCCCTCACCGCCCGTCACGCTGCGGCGGCCGCCGCGTGCGCGGTGGCGACGGCGGTGTGCGCCGTGGTCCTCGTGGTCTGACGTGCGGGCCGGGCGCGCTCCGGCCTCGGCCTCGCCCGGTGGGCCCGCTTCGCCCGGCCCGGCCTCTACGCGCCGTCCCCGGTCTCGGCGGCGTGGGCGGCGACGCCCGCCGTCTCCTCCCTCTCCTCCGCCCAGTCCACGGTGACGACGATCTTGCCGCGGGTGCGGCCCTCCTCGCTGAGGCGATGGGCCTCGGCGGTCTGCTCGAGCGGGAACGTCCGGGAGACGTGCACGGAGACGACGCCCTGTTCGGCGAGTTCCGCCAGGCGGGTGAGGTCCTCCGCGTCGGGGCGGACCCAGCAGTAGCGGCCGCCGTAGCCGACCACGTCCCCGTCGGCGACAGAGGCCAGGCGCCCTTCCGGGACCAGCAGGTCGGCGGAGACCCTCAGCGTCTCGCCGCCGATCGTGTCGAAGGCCGCGTCCACGCCCTCGGGGGCCAGCCCGCGCACCCGTTCCGCCAGCCCCTCGCCGTAGGTCACCGGTTCGCCGCCCAGCGAGCGCACGAAGTCGTGGTTGGCCTCGCTCGCCGTGCCGATCACCCGGGCGCCCAGGTGGCGCGCGAGCTGCACGGCGATCGAGCCGACACCGCCCGCGGCCGCGTGGACGAGCACGGTCTCGCCGCGTTTCACCTGGAGGGCCCCCGTCAGCACCTGGTAGGCGGTGAGGCCGGTGAGGGGCAGGCCCGCGGCCTGCTCCCAGGTGAGGTTGCGCGGTTTGCGGGCGAGCGTGCGCACGGGCGCGGCGACGTACTCGGCGAAGGTGCCGCGGGAGAGGAAGTCCTCGCGGACGTAGCCGATGACCTCGTCGCCGACCGCGTACTCCGGGACGGACACGCCGAGCTGGACGACGACCCCGGAGACGTCCCAGCCCGGCACCACCGGGAATACGGGCTCCAGCATCCCGTCCAGGTAGCCCTGCCGGGCCTTCCAGTCGACGGGGTTGACGGCGGCCGCGCGGACCTTCACCAGCACCGCGTCGGGGCCGATCCTGGGGTCGCGCACCTCCCCGTACTCGAGCGTCTCGGGGCCGCCGTAGGCTGCGTAGCTGATCGCCTTCATGGGTCCGACCCTCCGGGGTCCCCGGGCGCCGCGCAAGCCGGGACCGCCGTGGCCGACCGCGGCTTCCGCAACGGCCGGAACAAGCCGGAACAGCCGGAACGACCGAAAAGGGTCTGCGGAACGGCTCTGCGGGTACTGTCCGGGAAGCCGTCGGCCTATCGTGGCCCCGATCACGTTGGGCATCACCCCTGGACTCCATACCGACCGGTCGGCATCATGGGGCGAGCCCCTGTTCACCCGTCCCGTCCGTAGGAGCGACGCATGAGCCCCGACCACCCGCCCGGACTCGACCTCGACCGGCTGCGCGCCCTGCTGGAGCGCGAGCGTCCCGGTCTGGTCCACGGCCCCCTCACCGGACGGCTGATCGAAGGCGGACGGTCCAACCTCACCTACGCGGTCTCCGACGGCGAGGCGAAGTGGGTCGTACGCCGGCCCCCGCTGGGGCACGTCCTGGCCACGGCGCACGACATGAAGCGCGAGCACCGGGTGATCAGCGCGCTGCACCCGACGAGCGTGCCGGTGCCCCGTCCGGTCCTGCTGTGCGAGGACGACGACGTGCTCGGGGCCCCGTTCTACGTCATGGAGTTCGTCGAGGGCACGCCCTACCGGACGGCCGGCGAGCTCGCCCCGCTCGGCGAGCGGCGCACCCGGGACGCGGTGCTGTCGCTGGTGGACACCCTGGTGGAGCTGCACGCGGTGGACCCCGCCGGCGTCGGCCTGGCCGACTTCGGCCGGCCGGAGGGCTTCCTGGACCGGCAGCTGCGCCGCTGGGGCAAGCAGCTGGACGCCTCCCGCAGCCGCGAGCTGGCCGGGATCGACGAGCTGCACGCGGCACTCGGCCGCGAGCTGCCGGCCTCGCCCGGCGCCGCCGTCGTGCACGGCGACTACCGGCTCGACAACGTCCTGATCGGCCCCGACGACACGATCCGCGCGATCCTCGACTGGGAGATGTCGACCCTCGGCGACCCGCTGACCGACCTCGGGCTCCTGGTGATGTACAGCGTTCCGCTGGAGCTGCCGAACTCCCCGATCTCCACGACCGCCTCGGCGCCCGGCCACCCTTCGCCGTCCGAGCTGGTCGAGCGGTACGCGGCGGGCTCCGGCCGCGACGTCTCGGCGGTCGCCTGGTACACGGCGTTCGCCTGGTTCAAGCTCGCCGTGATCCTGGAGGGCATCCACTACCGCTACACGCTCGGCCAGACCGTCGGGCGCGGCTTCGACCGCATCGGGGAGCTCGTCCCCGTCTTCATCGAGCACGGACTGACCACTCTCCAGGAAGGCTGACCGGCATGGACTTCGCGTTCGACGCACGCACCGAGGACCTCCGCGCCAGGCTGCTCGCCTTCATGGACGAGCACGTCTACCCGGCCGAGGCGGTGGCCGAGGAGCAGCGCGCGCAGCTGGCCTCGCCGTGGGACACTCCGGCCGTCGTGGAGGAGCTGAAGGCCGAGGCGCGCCGCCAGGGCCTGTGGAACCTCTTCCTGCCCGACGCCGAGCACGGCGCAGGGCTCACCAACCTGCAGTACGCGCCCCTCGCCGAGATCACCGGCCGTTCCCCGCAGCTGGCGCCGACGGCGCTGAACTGTGCCGCGCCGGACACCGGGAACATGGAGGTGCTCGCGCAGTTCGGCGACGAGCGGCAGAAGAAGCAGTGGCTGGAGCCGCTGCTGGCCGGTGAGATCCGTTCGGCGTTCGCGATGACCGAGCCGGAGGTGGCCTCCTCGGACGCCACCAACATCACCACGCACATCGAGCGGGACGGCGACGAGTACGTCATCACCGGCCGCAAGTGGTACATCTCGGGGGCGATGAACCCGGACTGCAGGATCTTCATCGTCATGGGCAAGACGGACCCGGACGGCGCGGACATCCGGCGCCAGCAGTCCATGGTGCTGGTGCCGCGCGACACGCCCGGCGTCACCGTCCGGCGCGCCATGCAGGTCTTCGGGTACGAGGACCACTCGCACGGCGGCCACGCCGAGGTGGTGTTCGACCACGCGCGTGTGCCGGCGACGAACCTCGTCGGCGAGGAGGGGGGCGGCTTCGCCATCGCGCAGGCCCGCCTCGGCCCCGGCCGCATCCACCACTGCATGCGGCTGATCGGCATGGCCGAGCGGGCGATCGAGCTGATGTGCCGCCGGGCCGTCTCCCGCACGGCCTTCGGCAAGGCGCTGGGGCAGCAGGGCGTGGTGCACAACTGGATCGCGGACGCGCGCGTGACGGTCGAGCAGCTGCGGCTGCTGGTGCTCAAGACCGCCTGGATGATGGACACCGTCGGCAACCGGGGCGCGCACGCGGAGATCCAGGCCATCAAGATCGCCACTCCGCGCGCGGTCGTCGACATCATCGACCGGGCGATCCAGCTCCACGGCGCGGGCGGCGTCAGCCAGGACTTCCCGCTGGCCGAGCTGTACGCCGGGGCACGCACACTGATGATCGCGGACGGGCCGGACGAGGTGCACCAGCGGTCGCTGGCCCGGCGCGAGCTGAAGAAGTACCTCTAGGCACGTCGGCAGGAACGCCGGCAGGAACGCCGGCAGGGACGCCGGTAAGGGGCGGTCGCCAGTGCGGTCGCCCCTTACCGGTGGGCGGCCGCCCCGTGCCGGCTCCGGCGGGGGCGACCGCTCCTCGTGCGCGCGCCGCTCAGGGCCGCAGGGCCCGCAGCAGCAGGTCGGCCAGGTGGTCGGCGACCTCCTGCGCGCCCATCGGGCCGTCCGGCCGGTACCAGGTCGACAGGTGGTGCACCGACCCGAAGTGGTAGTCCACGACCAGGTCGGCCGGGGTGGCCGTGGAGAAGACGCCGGAGGCCTGGCCCTCCTCGACGAGCGCTCTGAAGCGTTCGTGGTAGCGCCGGCGCTCGGACCGGACCTGCTTGTTCTTCTCCGGGCTCAGGTGGTGCATCGAGCGGAAGAAGATCATCGCGTCGTCGAGGTTCTCGATGGTGGTGACGACGACGTCCGCCGCCGCGCCCCGCAGCCGCTTCTCGATCGGTTCGTCGGCGTTGGCGAAGGCGTCGAGTCGCTCCTGCTGGACGCGCAGCACGCGCGCGTACACCTCGTGCAGCAGGTCGTCCTTGGAGCCGAAGTAGTGGTAGAGGGCCCCCTTGGTGACGCCGGCCGCCTCGACGATCTCCTGCACCGAGGTGCGGTCGTAGCCCTGCTCGGCGAAGAGCCGGGTGGCGGCGGCGAGCAGCCGCTGCGGCACGGGGGTCCCGTCGCCGTCCGTGGTCCTGGGCACTGCCGCCACCTGCCTTCCTCGATGCCTTGTCGGCGCGTCTCGCCGGCTGTCGCGCTACTGACCGTCGTGCGGGCGGGAACGCAGTTCCCGACGGAGGATCTTGCCACTCGCCGTCTTCGGCAGGTCGGGCAGGATCTCCACCTGACGCGGGTACTTGTAGGCCGCCAGTCTGTCCTTGCAGTAGGCCGCGAGCGTATCGGCATCCGCGTCCGCGCCCGGACGCAGGCTGATGTACGCCTTCACGGTCTCCCCGCGATAGCCGTCCGGCACCCCCACCACGGCCGCCTCTCGCACCGACGGGTGGGTGTACAGGACGTCCTCGACCTCGCGCGGCCACACCTTGAAGCCGGAGGCGTTGATCATGTCCTTCTTGCGGTCGACGACGTACAGCCAGCCCTGTTCGTCCATGAAGCCGACGTCCCCGGTGCGCAGCTCGCCGCCGGGAAAGGCCTCGGCGGTGGCCTCGGGCCGCCGCCAGTACCCGGGGACGACCTGCGGGCCGCTCACCACGATCTCGCCCGGCTCGCCGAACGGCGTCTCCGCGCCCCGGTCGTCGACGATGCGCACGACCGTGTCGGGGCCGGGCACCCCGACGGCGAGGGTCCCGGAGACCGGGTCGACCGGGGCCTCGAGCTGCGGCGGCACCGAGGCGCAGGGGGCGGTGCACTCGGTGAGCCCGTAACCGTTGCGGATGTACGGCCCGAGGCCGGAGCGGAACGTCTCCACCAGCGCCGGCGGCACGGGCGCGCCGCCGGAGGAGATGTGCGCGAACGACGCGAAGTGGTCCCGGGCGCAGGAGGGGTGTGCGGCCAGCGCCATGAACGCGGTCGAGGGGCCGACCGTGTAGTGCGGACGGTGCTCGGCGAACGCCTCCAGCGTCACGCCCGCCTCGAAGCGGTACGTCAGGACGAGCGTGCCCGCGCCGTTCAGACATGCGGCGAGCTGGCAGACCATGCCGGTGATGTGGAACAGGGGCGCGAGCGCGTAGTAGACGGGCGCCTCGGGCAGCCGCAGTCCGGTGCGCTGCCGTTCGGCGTTGAACATGATGTTGCCGTGCGTGTTGGTGGCGCCCTTGGGGGCGCCGCTGGTGCCCGAGGTGTAACTGATCAGGGCGATGTCGGCGGGGGCGGCCTCGCGGCCCTCGGGGGCCCGGTGCCCGGCGCGGGCGACGGCGGTGAGGTCGTCGGCGTCGGGGGCCTGCGGCAGCCTGTCGAAGGCGAGCACGCGCGCGTCGCCGCGGGTCTGGAAGTCCAGCTCGCAGCCGGTGAGGACGATCCGCACCGGCGAGTCGGCGGCCGTCTCGCGCAGATAGGTCTCCCACGCGCGGTCGGAGCAGATCAGTCCGGCGACGTCGCCGTCCCGCAGGACGTGGGCGACCTCGCCGGCCTTGTACATCGGGTTGACCGGGACGACCGTCGCGCCCGCCTTCCACGCGCCGAGCACGGCGAGCACGAAGAGCGGGGAGTTCTGCAGCAGGACGGCGACCCGGTCGCCGGGCAGCAGGCCGCGGGCGGCGAGGTGACCGGCCACGGAGTCGCTGAGCTCGTCGGCCTCGCGGTAGCTGAGCCGGCCGTCGAAGTAGGCGAGGCAGGTGCGGTCCGGGACCTCGGCGGCGGACCTGCGGAAGGCGTGCACCAGGGAGTCGGCGGGCTCGACCGGGGCGCGCTGGGCGTCGTCGAGGAGGGCCAGCCAGGGCTTGGCCCCGTAGCGGGAGGCGGGCGCCGTCACCCGGCCGCCTCCCACTTCTGCTGGAGATGGTTCATGTTGGTCAGCCAGCGGTCGGGATCGCCGGCCCGCACCTGGTAGTACCCGGCGACCTCGGGGTGCGGCAGGATCAGGAAGCGGTCCTCGGCGATGCCCCTGAACAGGGCGTCCGCGACGTCCCGCGGCTCGATCGCGGTCGGCTTGAGCACCAGGTCGCCGGCGCTTCCGGTGGCGTCCAGCATGTCGGTGCGCACGCCCTGGGGACAGATCGCGTGGACCTTGACCCCGCGGTGGCGGTAGGTCAGGGACAGCCACTCGGCGAAGGCGTACGCGCCGTGCTTGGTGACGCTGTAGGGGGCGGCGCCGATCATCGTGAGCAGGCCGGCCGCGGAGACGGTGGAGACGAAGCGTCCCCGGCCGCGCTCCAGCCAGTCCGGGAGCAGTGCGTGGGCCGCGCGGACGTGCGCCATCACGTTGACGTCCCAGGCCTGCGCCCAGACCGCGTCCTCGGCGGCCTCGGAGCCGCCCGAGGCGACTCCGGCGTTGGCGCAGTACACGTCGACGACGCCGTCGAGCGCCTCGCGGGCCCGGTCCACCACCGCCGAGGCGTCGCCGGGGACCGCGATGCCGCCGATCTCGTCGGCGACCGCCCGCGCCCGGTCCGCGTCCAGGTCGTTGACCACGACCCGGGCGCCCTCGGCGGCGAAGCGGCGGGCAAGTGCGGCGCCGATGCCGCCTCCCGCTCCGGTCACGACCACTCCGGCATCCTGCACGGCTTCCACCCTCGGTCTCCTTCGACGCGGTTGCGGCTCGGATCGCGGCCCTCGGGCACGCTCCGGCTCCACGACTCAGACTAACCAGTCGGTATGTTGCGGCGGAAGGGCTGTTCCGGATTCCCGGCCCGTTCGGCGCGCGCGGCTCGCACGGGAGCAGGGAGGCCGCCTTCCGCACGGACGTGGCGCGACAAGACATGACGAGAGGTGATGAGGCATGACGTATGGCCAATCGTTCCCGTTCGCAGGACGATGCGCGCAACTGGCGCACCGCTTCGGGAACGAGGGGGCCTGTCGTGGCAGAACCTGCGATGAGCGTGACGCCCTACTGGGAGCTGACCTTCGACGCCGACGGCGACACCGACGGCGGACGATGCGACCGGCTGGCGGCCGAGGCGGCGCGGCGCGGCGTCCGTGACCTGATCGTCTTCGCGCACGGCTGGAACACCGACCGCTCCGCGGCGACCGGACTCTACAGCCGCTTCTTCGCGCCGATGCCGGCCCTCGCCCCGGCCGCGCGGATCGGTTACGTCGGGGTGGTGTGGCCGTCGATGCGGTTCCCGGACGAGCCGATCCCCGACTTCCCGCGGTCCGCCGCCGCGGGGGCCGCCCGGTGCGGGGCGCTGGACGGGGAGACCCGGGACGCGCTGTCGCAGACCTTCCCGGACCGGGCGGCGGTGGTGGACCGGATCGGTCGGCTCCTGGAGCTGCGGCCGCCCGGGGAGGCCGCGCTGGAGGAGTTCGGAGGGCTGGTGCGGCTGCTGGCCGACGTGGCTCCGCACGGGCCGCAGGCGCTGTTGGCGGCGGACACCCTGGCGGAGGGCCTGCCGCAGGACGGGCCGCCCGAGATGTTCGCCGGGCCCACGGCGGAGGTCTGCGCGGAGTTCGGGCGGGCCCTGGCCGGACTCGATGCCGGAAGCACGCTGTCCGGCGACCCGGTGTCCGCCCGATCGCTGTCCGGCGACCCGGCGTCCGGGGGGTCGCTGTCCGGCGACCCGGCGTCCGGGGGGTCGGTGTCCGGGGGGTCGGAAGCCGGCCCGGAGCGCGGAGCCGTCGTCGCGGGGTTCTCGCTGCCCAACCCGTGGGACGGGGCGCACGAACTGGTGCGCCAGGCGACGTACTACGCGATGAAGCGGCGGGCGGGGACGGTCGGCGAACGCGGGCTCGGCCCGTTCGTGGGCCGGCTGGCCGCGATCGCGCCGGCCGTGCGCGTGCATCTGGTGGGGCACAGCTTCGGCGGGCGGCTGGTGTCGTTCGCGCTACGCGGACTGCCCGAGGGCGTGCGCACGGTGAAGTCCGTGACGCTGCTCCAAGGGGCCTTCTCGCACTACGCGTTCGCGGCCCGACTGCCGCACGACGCGCGCGCGGGCGGAGCGCTGCAGGGACAGCAACACCGCGTCGACGGACCCCTGGTGTGCTGTCACTCCTCCTTCGACGCGGCGCTCGGCACCATGTATCCGCTGGCCTCCCGGATGGCGGGCGACGCACGCGGGGCGGTCGAGGAGTTCGGCGTCGGCAGCCTGCTGGGCGCCAAGTGGGGCGCCATGGGGCACGACGGGGTGCAGGCGGTGCCCGGCACGCGTGCGTGCACGCTCGCCGAGGCGCTGGCCGGCCCGCTTCCGGCGTCGGGGTGCGTGAACGTGGACGCGGCCGCGGTCGTCCGGCGCGGCGGGGCGCCGGCCGGGGCGCACAGCGACATCGTGCACCCCGAGCTGGCGCGGCTGGTGCTGGCGGCGGGCCGCGTGCGCTGACCCGCCGCCGTTCCTCAGGGCCTCACCGGTGCGAGGTGAACTCCACCACCTGCTGGAAGGTGGGCCGGTTCTGCCAGCTGATGTTGCCGTGCTTGATGCCGCCGAGGGTGCGCTGCACGATCGAGTCGGCGCACCACTGGTTGCCGGCCGTCGTACAGAGCTTGTCGGCCGGGTAGACCTGGGCCGCGGTCTTGCCGGCCGCCGTCTTCAGGGTGCTGATCAGGACGTCCCGGCAGCCGCTCAGGGTGCCGCCGCCGCAGTACTTCTGGGTCAGCCCGCCCTGCACGCTCTCGCCGAGCACGGCGCGGACGTCCTTGTCGACATAGCTCCACCAGCCGTACTGGAAGGAGCTGCCGGCGTGCGATCCGGTCGGCCCGTGGGCGGCCGACGGGGCCTCGTCGATGGGCAGGTTGGCGCCGAAGGCGTTGTACAGGGCCGTGCCGAGACCGGGTTCGAACTCGGCCTTGACCAGCAGCGGCCACCACGCGTCCAGGATGCGGATCGCGTCGGCGTCGGCGTACGTCTTGGAGCCCGCCGTGGTCTCCGTGCGCCTGCCGCCGGCCGTCAGCCAGGTCTGCAGCTTGGTCACGGCGGCCGCCGCGGTGGAGTCGGTGACCGTCGAGCTGTTGATCACCTTCAGCAGGTCGGGCAGGACGTCCTCGGCGCGCAGGTCGGTGAGCGCCGCCTCCCCCATCGCCTTCGTCAGGGACGCGCGCGTGACTCCGCCGGCCGCGACCAGCTTCTTCACCCGGTCCTCGAGGAGGTTGCCGCGGTGCACGGACCCGTCGCCCCAGGAGGCCGTCGTGTAGTTCTTGGCCTGCTTGTTGTTCCAGGAGATGTAGTAGTCCTGGTCGACGGAGTTGGGGTGCGCAGAGGCCGGGGTGTACTCGGCCGTGTTGGTGGCCGGCGTCCAGTTCTTCCACTCGTAGGCCGCCTGCGCCCACACCGGGAACTCGGCGTCCACGCCGCTCGCGCGGACCGGGTTGTCGCCGCTGTTGTAGTACGCGGTGTGCGTGGAGTCGGCGTAGAACCAGTTGAACGTGTAGTTGATGTGCTGCACCGCGCTCTGGAAGGTCTGCGGGCTCTTGACGTAGTCCGGGTCGTTCAGCATCTGGAAGCCGATGATCGAGTCGGCCTCGTGCATGTAGGACGAGCGCAGGGTGGTGTAGGCGACCTTCTTGCCGCCCACGGTCGCGCGGTACTCCACGGGCCCGTACTTCGTGCGGTAGACGCGCATGGTGTACGAGCCGGCGGCCGTCCCGTCGGCGGTGGTCGGCTTCCAGGCGTTCTTCTGCTCGATGACGTCCATCGCCGTGCAGACGCCGTGGTACAGGTAGTGGTAGTCGTCCTGGCACAGTTCGACCGCGTAGGAGTCGATGATGTCCTGGCCGGACGTCGTGGCGCTCCACGCGTAGTCCTGACCGCGGCCGAGTTCGACGTACATGCTCAGGCCCGCGAAGGAGGCGCCGCGGGCGCTGATGCCCGGGCCCTGGATCTCCTGGAGCATGAGCAGCTGCGGGGCGAAGTAGCCGGTCTGCGGGCCGAAGACGGCGATCGGGTGGCCGCTCGCGGTGGACTTGCCGCTCACCACGAGGGCGTTGGACATGCCGCGCTTGGCCGAGCTGACGGCTGCGGCGGTCGCCTTGGCGGTGGCGGCGGTCGCGCTCGCGTCGGCGCCGGTGCCCGTGGCGTCGTAGACCAGCGGCTGCGAGGCCACCGAACCGGCGTCGGGCAGCGCCTCGCCCTGCGGGGTCGCGGGCTTGCCGCCGTAGGGGAAGCTCTCGCCGTTGTGGACGGTGAGGACGGCCTCGGGGTCGTTGCGTTCGCGGAACGCCTCCCAGACCTGGGTGCCCTGCTCCACGCCGTACTTCTCCTGTGCGGCGAGCAGCGAGACGGCGTTGTTGACCTCGCCGCCGCCGCCCGAGCCGAACAGCGCGCCGATGACCGACGCCAGCGCCACCAGGTCGGTGATCTTGAAGTGGTCGATGGTGCCTGCGTTGGTGATTGAGTCCTTGTGTCCGGTCAGGACGTATTCACCGGGGAAGTAGCGGCCGCTGTCGGAGGCGTCGATGTAGGCGTTGACGCCTGCCAGATAGGCGCCCGCGTCGGCGAGCGCCTGCTGGCCGCGGGCGCCGTTGACGGCTACGGCGTTGTCGATCTGGGCCTGGAGGTCTGCCTCGGTGTACGGAGCGTTGCGCCAGAACTGCTGCTCGAGACCCTGGTTGGAGGGGTCGCCGCCCGCGAACGCGGTCAGCTGGCCGCGCCCGACGTGACGGAAGACGTCCATGAGCCACAGCCGGTCCTGGGCCGCTGCGTACCCGGCGCCGAACTCGGTTCCGTACCGGGTGGTACCCGAGATGTGCGGTACGCCCGTCTTCTTGTCGCGGACGATCGTCACGTCGGTGCGGCCCGCGGGCTTGACGGTCGAGGCGACCTGATCGGCGGGGACGCCGAACGACGCGTCGTTGAAGAAGGTGTTGATCGTGGCGTTGGTGAGGGTGGGGTACCCCTTGGCGAGGTTGGCGTAGGGGCCGAGCTGGTCCTCCGCGTGTTCGGGCTGGGCGCCGAACGCCTGGTTGAGGAGGATCTGCGCCAGGGTGGCGTTGCCGTTCTCGCCGGGCGGCAGGATGTCGGAACACTGTCCGCCGCAGTAGTCGTTGGCGGCCGTGTCCTCGGCCGCAGCCGCCACTTGGGTAAGAGGCGACAAAAGTCCGGCGATCAGAACGCATATGGAGGCGGTCTTCAGGAACCCGGGGAATCTGCCGGGAGTTCTCAGTCTGTCGAGAGAGTTGCGGGGGGTTCGCCGAGGCATCGGCTGCTCCTAGCGACGGGGGTGGCCGAAAGGTTACCGCCGGTATCCCCGGGATTGAAGATGAACATGCGTCAAGTTTTCGGCTTGTGGAGGTCGTCGTAGATCGGATGGAGCCGAATCGCTTGTCGATACGTCTATTCGACGACGTCCGTGCGACGAAGCCGAAGTGACCGAAGCTCAGGTGCAGATGTGACGGAGGTGCAAGGCGATGGCCGGTTTCCGGAGTCTGGCGAGACAGGTGCGCGACCCGCGGTGCGATCTGGCGCTGCGGCGGTATTCGCTCCGCAAGTGCCTTGAGCGGTTCGCCCCCTACGGGCACAGGGCGACCTGGGACCACCTGTGCTCCCGGGCCGGGTTCGGCCCGGAGGACCGCTCCCCCGATCCGGCGCGGCTCGTGGCCGCGTTGGACGAGCTGGAGGCGGCGCGCGCGGTGTGGCTGACCTACGAGGGGGAGTTCGCCGAACGCCGCAGGAAGGAGAAGCACGACGGCCTGCGACGGCCCGGAAGCGTGGACGACTGGCACCGCCTGACCTGGGGCGGGTTCGGCGTCGCCTGGTGCGACGACCCCCGGCTCCATCCTCGTGAGCCGCTGGCCGACGTACTGCGCAAGCTGATCGCCGCACTGGAGCGCGCGCCGGGCTCCGGCTGCCCGGTGTGCGGCGGCGAACGACTTCCCTGGAAGTACGAACTGGACCACGAACCGTCGGCCGGTCCTGTCTGTGCGGACTGCGGGATCCTCGTCCCGCGCCCCGTGCTCACACCCGAGGCGCTGGCGCACGCCCGGCGAGGACCGCTGCTGCTGTCGGCCTGACGTCGGCCCCGGCTCCGCGCGAGGCCGGCGGCCCGTCCCCGGCAGGTCCGCGAGGGCGGAGGGGGTGCGCCGGGGATGCCGCACCCCTGTTCCCGAACAGTGCCGGCCCAGGGCGCCGGCCGACGTCGACCTGGCGCGGGCCGCGGCGGACTGCGTCGACTTCGCGGAGCGGCTGGGCATCGTCAAGTGGGCGCCGCCGATCCCGCCGACCATGAGCGGGGAGGCCGAAGCGGCCCCCGAGCTGCTGCCGTGGGTCGACATCGAGCACATCCAGCGCCACCCCGGCGTCTTCGAACCGGGCGAGCCGGTGGTGCTGACCGAGAAGCGGCACGGATCGGCGTGCCTGCTGACGTATGTCGCCGGCGAGGAGCGCGTGTACGTCTCCTCGAAGGGCTTCGGCGCGAAGTCCCTCGCCCTCAGGGAGGACCCGCGCAACCTGTACTGGCGTGCCGTGCGCGGGCACGGCGTGGCCGAGGCGGCCGCCCGGCTCGCCGAGCGGCTGGGCGCCCGCCGAGTCTGCGTCTTCGGCGAGGTCTACGGCGCGGGCGTGCAGGATCTGACGTACGGCGCGGACGGCCGGCGCGAGACGCTCGGATACGCCGTGTTCGACGTCGGCGCGGACATCGACGGCACCGTCCGCCGGCTGGACGCCGAGCAGTTGCCGGGCGGCGAACTGCCGCTGGTGCCGCGTCTGTTCGAAGGGCCCCTACGACAGCGCGCACGCGCTGGAGCTCGCCTGCGGCCGCGAGACGGTCTCCGGACGCGGGCTGCATCTGCGCGAGGGCGTGGTGATCCGCCCTGCCGTCGAGCGGTACAGCCCGGTGACCGGAGGCAGGGCCATCGCCAGGGCGGTGAGCAGCGCCTACCTGACCCCACAGGGCGGAACGGAGTACGAGTAGGCGGAACGGCCCAGGCGCGGGGCGGTGTAGGGGTCAGCTCTGGTCCGGGCCTCGGCCGTCTCCCCGGCGTCGCTCGGCCAGCAGGCGTGAGCCGGCCATCCGGTCGCCCAGGACGTCGTCGGGATTGGACAGGACGCAGGTCGCGAGGGACAGGCAGCCGCAGCCGATGCAGTCGGTGAGGTGATCGCGGAGCCGGTTGAGCTGCCTGATCCGCTCGTCCAGCTCGGCACGCCACGCCTGCGACAGTCCGGCCCAGTCCTCACGGGTCGGGGTGCGCTCCTCCGGGAGTCCGGCAAGGGCCTCACGGATCGTGGCCAGGGGGATGCCGACCCGCTGCGCGGCCCGGACGAAGGCGACGCGGCGCAGCGTGTCGCGGTGGTAGCGGCGCTGGTTGCCCGAGGTCCGCCGACTGCTGATCAGGCCCTTGGACTCGTAGAAGTGGAGGGCGGAGACGGCGGCGCCGCTGCGGGCGGCGAGCTGGCCGACCGTGAGCTCGTGGATCTTCTCGGGTATCTGGGGCACCCCGGAAAGCCTACCCATCCCCCTCGGCCCGGGGTCCGTTGACATCGGCCCGCCACCCGACCATGCTAAGCAGTTGCTTAGACCTATGGCAGGGTGGCATGGGCATCCAGTGACACGAGAGGGCCGCAGACATGGCAGAGCCGAGGATCTTCACGTCCGCCGACGAGCTGCGGGCGGCGGTGGGCGAGCAGCTGGGGTACACCGACTGGCTGGAGGTGGACCAGAAGCGGATCGACCTCTTCGCGGAGGCCACCGGCGACCACCAGTGGATCCATGTGGACCCGGAGAAGGCCGCCGCCGGACCGTTCGGCACGACCATCGCGCACGGCTACCTCACCCTCTCCCTGCTGCCGCTCTTCGGACCGCAGCTGATCACGGTCGAGAACGTGAAGATGGGCGTCAACTACGGGACGAACAAGGTGCGTTTCCCCGCCCCGGTACCCGTCGGCTCGCGCGTGCGCGCCACCGCGACGATCACCGGCGTCGAGGACGTCACCGGCGGCGTGCAGGTCAGCGTCGCGTTCACGGTGGAGCGCGACGGCGGCGACAAGCCGGTGTGCGTGGCGGAGTCGGTGTCCCGCTACTACCTCTGAGGCCCGGCCGCCGGGCGCCGGCGCGGCTACTTCGCCGCGCCCACCATCCGCAGCACGAGGTCGGCGTACAGCTCGCCGACCTCGTCGGGGGTGCGCGGCCCGCCGACGTTGAACCAGCGGGCCACGTCGATGCAGAGGGACAGCACGGCGAGGGTGGTGCCGTGCACGTCCGGCACGGCGAACTCGCCGCTCGCCACACCGTCCTCGATGATCCCGCGGATCTCGGCGTCGACCTTGCGGCGCAGGCCGAGGATCTCCGCACGGGCGTCCGGGCCGAGGGCGTCCAGCTCGTACTGCACGACCCGTGCCGTGGTGCGGCGCCCGGCGTGCCAGCGGACGAAGGAGCTGACGGCCTCGGCGAGACGCTCGGTGGCGCCGCCCTCGCCGGCGGCCGCCGTGCGCAGGATGTCCAGCGCACGCTCGTGACCGATCCGGCTGATGCGGTGCAGCAGCTCTTCCTTGGTCTTGTAGTGGATGTAGAGGGCGGCCGGGCTCATGCCCGCGCGCCCCGCGATGTCCCGCGTCGTCGTCGCGTGGTACCCGCGCTCGGCGAAGGCCTCCACGGCGGCGACGAGGAGTCGCCGGGCCGCGTCAGGGGTGACCTCGTCCCACGGCTCGATCTCGCCGCTGGACGTCTCCTCCGCCGTAGTCATCGCGCGTCGCCTCTCTCGGTACGGGGTCCCCACCATACCGCCGAAGGTGAGCGCTCGCTTAGCGTGCCCGCTCAGAGCTTCTCGAAGGGGTCGTGGTCGGCGAGCAGCTTCTCCAGGCGGGCCTGGTCCACCCGGCTCACGATCTGCCCGGCCTCCTGCCGGTCGCGGATCACCTTCGCCAGCGTGAAGGCGGACGTCACCAGGTACAGGACGGCGATCGCCAGGAACCCGCGCACCCAGCCGTCGGTGTGGAGGTTGTAGATGCCGATTCCGGTGGCCGCGATGGCGATACCGAAGGAGGCGACGGCCTGTCCGTAGAACGCCGCGGTGCTCTGCTGCTTGACCGGTGTGTCACTCATGGGGACAAGCTTCGGCGGCGGCGGTCCGCGCCGCATCCGTCCGCGTACTCAGGTCGTACTCAGAACGCCGAGACCCCTGTCAGGGCCCGTCCGATGAGCAGCTTCTGTATCTGGCTCGTGCCCTCGTAGAGGGTCATCACTCGGGCGTCGCGCAGCAGTTTGCCGGCCGGGTACTCGTCGATGTACCCGTAGCCGCCGAAGACCTGCAGGGCGTTGTTGGCGGCGCGCACGGCGGCCTCCGAGGCGAACAGCTTGGCCTTGGAGGACTCGGTGGCGAAGGGCAGGCCCCGGTCGATCAGGTCGGCGACGCGCCAGGTCAGCAGCCGGGCCGCGTCCACGTCGACCGCGATGTCGCTGATCAGCTCCTGGACGAGCTGGTGGTGGGCGATGCTCTTGCCGAACTGCTCGCGCTCGCCGGCATATCGCACCGCCGCGTCCAGGGCGGCCTGCGCGATGCCCACACAGCCCGCCGCCACCGACATCCGGCCCTTGGCCAGCGCCGACATCGCGACGGAGAAGCCCTTGCCCTCGGGCGCCAGCATGGCGGAGGCGGGCACGCGGACGTCCTCGAGGACCAACTCGGCGGTCGCCTGGCCGCGCAGTCCGAGCTTGCCGTGAATGGCGCGGCGGCCGAGACCCGGGGTGTCCGTGGGCACGAGGAACGCTGAGACGCCCCTGTGGCCCGGCGCGTCGGTCGAGCGGGCGAAGAGCAGGACGACGTCCGCCCAGGTGCCGTTGGTGATGAACGTCTTGGCGCCGTTGATCACGTACGAGTCGCCGTCGCGGACCGCGCGGGTGGTGAGGTTGCCGGCGTCCGAGCCCGTACCGGGTTCGGTGAGGCCGAAGCAGCCCACGTACGCGCCCGACGTCAGCCCGGGCAGCCAGCGGCGCTTCTGCTCCTCGCTCCCCCAGGCCGCGACGGACTTGGCGACCAGGCCGAGGGAGACGGACACGATGCCGCGCACGGACGAGTCCCCGCGGCCCAGTTCCTCCGTGACCAGGCAGTAGGCGAGGTGGTCGCCGCCGGAGCCGCCGTACTCCTCGTCGACGGTCAGCCCGAGGAAGCCGACCTCGCCGAGCTTCTTCACGACGGACCGGTCGACCTCCTCGGCCCGGTCCCAGGCGACGACGTGCGGGGCGATCTCGCGGTCGACGAACTCCCTGGCGAGCTGCCGGACGGCCGTCTGCTCCTCGCTGAGCCCCAGGTTCACCACGAGATCACCTCACTGAAGGGAAGCCGGACCGGCAGGCCGGCCGGAGTGGCGGCCCGGGAAGCCGGCCGGGTGACCGGCCGGAAAGGCCGGCCCGGAAGTCGGACTTTAAATTAGCACTGCTAGTTTCTGGTGTGCAGCCCTACTATGTGCGCCATGGCCCGACCGCGCAAGCCCCTCCTCAGCACCGACCGGATCGTCGAGACCGCACGGACGCTCGTGGACGCGGAGGGCCTCGCGGCCGTCTCCACGCGTCGGCTCGCCGCCGAACTGGGGGTGAGCGGTCCCTCGCTGTACAACCACTTCCGCACCAAGGACGAGATCCTCGAAGCCGTCGCCGACTCGGTGAGCGCCCAGGTCGACCTGTCGATGTTCGAGGACGCCGGACGGGAGTGGCGGACCGCGCTGCACGACTGGGCCGTCTCCTACCGGGCCGCCCTGCGCGACCATCCGAACATCGTCCCGGTGCTCGCCCAGGGACCCGGCCGCCGCCCGGCCGGCCTGCGGCTCGCCGACGCGGTGTACGGCGCGATGGTCCGCGCCGGGTGGCCCGCGGCCCAGGCCACCAGCATCGGCGCGCTGATGCGGTACTTCATCATGGGCTCCGCGCTCGGCTCGTTCGCCGGCGGTTTCGTCGACGACGTGAGCGCGTACGACCCCGCCGACTACCCGCACCTGGGGCAGGCCCACCTGCTCGCCGAGCAGCAGGAGAAGATCGACGAGCGGGCTTTCGAGACCGGTCTGACGGCACTGCTGGACGGCCTCGCCCGGCAGTTCGAGCAGCTGCCCTGACACGGTTCGGCGCCTGCCGAAGTGTGCGTCGCGCATGCTGGACGGCATGAGCGTCATGGACACCGGCAGCCGCGGGGACCCCCGGGCGGCGGGGCTGGCCGCACTCGCGGGCCTGGTCGCCGACGAGACCCGGGCCTCGTGCCTGCTCGCCCTGCTCGACGGGCGGGCCTGGACCGCGGGCGAACTCGCCCGGCACGCGGGCGTGGCCGCGTCCACCCTGAGCGAGCACCTGGGCAAACTGGTCGCGGGCGGCCTGCTGACCGAGGAGAGACAGGGGCGGCACCGGTATGTGCGGCTCGCCGGCACCCGGGTCGCCCAGCTCCTGGAGGACCTGGCCGCCCAGGTGGCCCCGGACCCGGCCCACCGGCCGCGCGGCCTGCGCGCCGCGACCGCCGGCTCCGCGATGGCCCGGGGGCGCACCTGCTACGACCATCTCGCGGGCCGCCTCGGCATCGCCGTGACGGACGCCCTCGCCGCCCGCCGTCTGATCACCCCGGCGCCCATGCCCCCTCCGCCCGCCCGGCGCCCCCGGCCGGGCGCCCCAGCCGGTGCGCCGCCCACCGGCGGCGACCCCTCCCCCGGTGGCCCCTCCCCCGGCGAGCGGAGCACCGGCTTCGCGCTCACCGCCGCGGGGATGCGGTGGTTCGAGGACTGCGGCATCGCCCTGGACCTCGCCACCCGAAGGCCGCTCGCCCGCGCCTGTCTCGACTGGACCGAGCGGCGGCCGCATCTGGCGGGCGCGGCCGGCGCCGCGCTGTGCCGGCACGCCCTCGATACGGGGTGGTGTGTGCGCATCGGTTCCGAGCGGGCCGTGAAGGTGACGGCGCAAGGCGAGCGCGCGCTGGCCGAACTGCTGGGCGTCGAGCCCGCCGCCCTGCGCTGAACCGGGGCCCCTGGACCGGGGCCCCGCCGGTGTCCGCGCCCGGCCGGCGGTCGCGGGTCCCGCGTCGACCCTGCAGGAACGTCCTGGCCGGGTACCGGTCCGAAATCCGCGAGCCCCGCTTCGTCCACCCACCTAGCCTGAGGACCATGATGACCAGCTCCCGGCCTGCCGAACGCCGTACCGAGATGCTCGCCGCCGGTGCGGCCGCCGTGACCGTCGTGCTGTGGGCCTCGGCCTTCGTGTCGATCCGCAGCGCGGGCGACGCCTACTCGCCCGGGGCGCTGGCGCTCGGCCGGCTGCTCTCCGGGGCGGTGGTGCTGGGGGTCATCTGCGCCGTACGGCGTGCGGGCCTGCCGCCGCGGTCCGCCTGGCGCGGGATCGCCGTGTCGGGGGTGCTCTGGTTCGGCTTCTACATGGTCGTCCTCAACTGGGGCGAGCAGCAGGTGGACGCGGGGACGGCGGCGCTGGTGGTGAATATCGGGCCGATCCTCATCGCGCTGCTCGGCGCACGGCTGCTCGGGGACGCGATGCCGCCGCGGCTGCTGGCCGGGATGGCGGTGTCCTTCGCCGGCGCGGTCGCGGTGGGGCTGTCGATGTCGGGCGAAGGCGGTTCGTCGGTGCTCGGCGTGGTGCTGTGCCTGCTCGCCGCCTTCGGTTACGCGGGCGGCGTGGTCGCGCAGAAGCCGGCTCTGGGCCCTGCGAGCGCGCTGCAGGTGACGACGTTCGGGTGCGTCGTCGGGGCGGTGGTGTGTCTGCCGTTCGCGGGGCAGCTGGCCCACGACGCGGCCGACGCGCCGGTCTCCGCCACGCTCAACATGGTCTATCTGGGCGTGTTCCCGACCGCGCTGGCCTTCACCACGTGGGCGTACGCCCTGGCGCGGACGACCGCGAGCCGTATGGGGGCGACCACGTACGCGGTGCCCGCGCTGGTGGTCCTGATGTCCTGGCTGGCGCTCGGCGAGGTGCCCGGGGCGCTCACCCTGGCCGGCGGTGCGCTCTGCCTGGCCGGCGTGGCCGTGTCGCGGTCGAAGCCCCGCACGCCGCGCGTGCCGCACGTGCCGCGGACGCGGGAGGCGGGGGCCGCGCGAGCGGCCGGGGCGGGGGAAGCGCGAGCGGCCGGGGCGGGGGAAGCGGGGGCTCCGGAGCCGGGGCCCGACCGGGAGGTCGGCCCCCGGACCGGCTGACCCCGGCCACCCGCACGCTGTCCCGACGAGCCGCCCGCCCGCTGTCCCGGCCGGCCGCGCCCGGCCGTCCCACCCGTTGTCCGCTCCCGGCTCGGGTCCCGCGCTAGCGTCCCGCCGCCTCGCCCGACCGCCGGAGCAGGGCGGGTCGGGGCCGGGAACGCCCTCCCGGCGGCGATCCGGGGGCCGCGCCCGCCCGGGCCGACCGGGCACGCCGGGGCGGGTGGTCAGAACTCGACGAGTGCCCGGCCGCCCTTGCCGGCCAGCATGTTGTCGAAGGCCCCCGGGATGTCCTCCAGGGCGATGCGCTCCGTCACCAGGGCGCCGAGGTCCAGACGACCCGCCCGGACGTGGTCGCCGAGCACCGGGAGGTCCTTCGCCGGGTCGGAGTTGCCGTAGACGCAGCCCGAGAGGGTCCTGCCCCAGTGGAAGAGCTCCAGGGCGTTGAAGGTGACCTGCTGGTCCTTGCCGCCGATGCCGACGACCGTGGTGCGGCCGCCGCGCCGGGTGGATTCCCAGGCCGTGCGGATGGCGACCGCGCGGCCCACGCACTCCACGGCCACGTCGACGCCCTGCTTGCCGGTGAGGGCGCGGATCTCGCGGGCGGTGTCCGCCGAGGCCACCACGTACTCCGTGGCGCCCGCCGCCCTGGCCAGCCCCTCCTTCTCCGGGGAGACGTCCACGGCGACGACCGTCGCGGCGCCCGCGATCCGGGCCGCCTGGAGGGCGGCGAGGCCGACGCCGCCCACGCCGAAGACGGCGACCGTCTCGCCGGCCCGGACGCGCGCGCTGTGGTGGACGGCGCCGTAGCCGGTGAGGACGGCGCAGCCCAGCAGGGCGGCGTCGGCGAGGGGAACGCCGTCCGGCAGGGGGAGCAGGCACGACTCCCGGACGACGGTCTCCTCGGCGAACGCGGCGACGTTCAGACCCGGGTGCAGGTCCCTGCCGTCGGCGGTGCGGGCGTACACGTCCGCCGAGCCGTTCAGGGCGTTGGCGCACAGCCAGACCTCGCCCAGCCCGCAGGCGTGACAAGTGCCGCAGGAGGGAGCCCAGTTGAGGACGACCGGGTCACCCGGCGCGACGGTGGCGACGCCCTCGCCGACGGACACGACCGTGCCCGCGCCCTCGTGGCCGAGCACCGCGGGGACCGGCACCCGCATGGTCCCGTTCGACAGGGAGAGGTCGGAGTGGCAGACCCCGGCGGCGGCGAGACGGACGCGGACCTGGCCCGGGCCGGGTTCCGGGAGGTCGATGCCGACGATCTCCAGCGGAGCTCCGACGGCGGGAAGTACGGCGGCGCGGACCACTTCGGACTCCTCAGAACTGCAGGGACTTGGTCTGGAGGTACTCGGTCAGCCCGTGCGCGCCGAGCTCGCGCCCGACGCCCGACTGTTTGTAGCCGCCGAAGGGGGCGAGCGGGTTGAACCGGCCGCCGTTGATGTCGACCTGGCCGGTGTCCATGCGGCGGGCGAAGGCCACCGCCTCCGCCTCGTCGCCGGCCCAGACCGCGCCGGCGAGCCCGTAGACCGTGTCGTTGGCGATCCGCAGGGCGTCGTCCTCGTCCTCGTAGCGCAGGACGGACAGCACCGGGCCGAAGATCTCCTCCTGGGCGATCGTCATGTCGGGGGTGACGTCGGAGAAGACCGTGGGGCTGACGAAGTAGCCCTGCTCGCGGGGGGCTTCGGGGCCGCCGGTGACCAGCGTCGCCCCCTCGGCCACGCCCCGCTCGATGTATCCGCGCACGCGGTCGCGCTGCCGGGCGCTCACGACGGGGCCGATGCGGTCGCCGTACTTGGCCGCCGCGGCGGCGGCGAGCGAGACGGCCTCCTCGTACCGGTCGCGGTGGACGAGCATCCGGGTCCAGGCGCTGCACGTCTGGCCGGAGTTGGACATCACGTTGGCGACGCCGACGTTCACCGCGCGGGCGAGGTCGGCGCTCGGCAGGATGACGTTGGCGGACTTGCCGCCGAGTTCGAGGGCGACCTTCTTGACGGCCGCGCCCGCCGTCGCCGCGATCCGTTTCCCCACGGCCGTGGAGCCGGTGAAGGACACGAGGTCGACGCCGGGGTGTTCGGCGAGGGCCTGGCCGGCCACCGGGCCGAGACCGGTGACCAGGTTGAAGACCCCGGCCGGGACGCCCGCCTCGTGGACCGCCTCGGCGAACAGCTGGGCGGTCAGCGGGGTGTCCTCGGCGGGCTTGAGGACCACGGTGCAGCCCGCGGCGAGGGCCGGGGCGACCTTGGCGACGATCTGGTGCAGCGGGTAGTTCCAGGGGGTGATCGCGCCGACCACACCGACCGGCTCGTGCAGGACCGTGGAGTTGCCGACCCGTTCCTCGAAGGAGTGGGTCGCGGCCAGCTCCGCGTAGGAGGCGGCGACCGCGATCGGCACCGCCGCGTGGACCGCCTGGGAGAAGGCGAGCGGTGAGCCGAGTTCGGCGGTGACCGTCTCGGCGATCTCGTCCTTGCGGGCCGCGAGGACGTCCCGGAGGGCGCCCAGCCGGGCGGCTCGCTCGGCGGGCGGAGTCGCGGCCCAGCCGGGGAGGGCGGCGCGGGCGGCGCGCACCGCTGCGTCGACGTCGGCGGCCACGCCCGCCGGGACGCGGGCGATCACCTGCTCGTCCACCGGGTCGACGACCTCGATGACGTCCTGGCCCGCGGCCGGGCGCCACACGCCGTCCAGGTAGATGCCGTCGTGTGCCTTCATCGCGTTCCCTCCGGGCGGTCCTCGTCGTCCGCGACCTAAACTAGCGTCGTTAGTTTTTCGGCGCCAGAGGAGCATGGGAACGACGTCCGGCCACTCGCCCGCGTCCGCGGCCGGTCCGGGGGCGAGCCGATCGGTCACCGTGCCGGCCGGGACCTGCCCGCGGCCCCTGGACCGGGCGGCACGGGGGACTCGCCGGGCGCGATGCACAACCGGTTCCGCGGTCCCGCCCCGCTCGGGCGGGCCGAACGCGAGGCCGCTGCCGCGTCGCGGCAGCCTACGGACCGTGCGCGGCGGGGAGGGTGAGGGCGACGGGACGGGGGCTCCCGGCGGGCGACTGCGCGGACTGCCTGGTTCCGCACGGTCCCGGGGCCGGGCGGGGACGGTGGGGCGTCCCTGCGCCGGATCAGCGGGTCGCCGTCAGGTGGGCGAAGACGACGACGTTGCTCGTGTACCCGGTCGCACGCCGGAAGAGGCCGCCGCAGGTGAGCACGCGCAGCTCGGGCCGGCGGGTCGGGCCGTACACCTCCTTGTCGGGGAAGGTGTCCTTGTCGAAGACCCGGACCCGGTCCACGGTGTAGACGGCGGTGCGGCCGTCGGCGCGCCGGGCCTCGATCCTGGTGCCCCGGGCCACGCGCGCGAGGCCGGCGAAGACCGCGGGACCGGTCTTGGTGTCACGGTGTCCGACCGCGATGGCGGCGCCCCGCTCGCCCGGGGTGGGGCCGCCCGCGTACCAGCCGACGAGCTTGGGCTCGTCGAGGGGCGGCGTCCCGAGGTGCCGGTCGGGGTCGAGCCGCAACGGGACGATCGGCGCGTCGATGCCGAGGGACGGCACCCGCAGGACGGTCGCCGGGGACCGGGGCAGCGGGCGGGGCGGCGGTCCGGCGCTCTCCGGTCCCTTCCCGCCCTCTTCCGCGGAGCCGCCCGCCGAGGTCCGGCCCTCGACGGACCCGTGGGCCGTCGTCCGCCCGCCCCCGGGCGGCGCGCCCGGGGCGTCGTGCCCCCCGCACCGGACTGCCGCCGTCACCAGGACGACCGCGAGCACGGTCGTCCTGGTGAGACGGAAGAGACGGGTCCGGTGCCAGGGCCTGCGTCCGCGCCTACGCGGCACCATGGTTGCGCCGGCGGGTCAGACGGAAGTAGGCGACCCCGCCGACGGCCACCAGGCCGACGGCCGCGGTGGCGGCCAGCGGGGTGAAGGCCTGCGAGGTGTCGGCGAGACCGCCGCCGCCCGCGTGGACGCCGCCCTCGGGGCCGCCCTTCTCGCCGTTCCAGGCGCCGCCGCCCTGGGCGCCGCCTTCACGGCCGCCGCTCTCCCGGCCCCCGCTCTCCCGGCCCCCGCTCTCCCGGCCGTCGGCGGCCTGCGCGGTGCCGTTCTGGCCCCCACCGCCCTGGCCGTTCGCGGCCCCGAACTCCCGGCCGTCGTCCGTGATCGGGCGGTTCGGGCCCTCGTTCCCGCCGCGCCGGCCCTCATCGCAGTGGATCTTGAAGACCTTCGTGGTGGGCGGGGGCGTCCCGGCGGGAAGGACCCACTCGAGCGTGTACGAGCCCTCGGCCAGTCCCAGGGTGTCGGTGTGGCCGGCGCCGTTGGTGAGGGTGATGGTGCCGGTCACGGTGGCCGTGCCGGTGACGGGGGGCCGCGCCTTGATGGTGTAGGTGACGGCCGGCAGTTCGCCGAAGTTGGCGGCGTCGAGGTAGAACCGGCAGGCCACCGGGTCGTCCTTCGAGACGCCCGGGGGCACGTGCTCACGGTGGATCCTGATGTCGCCGGCCTCCCCGACGGCCACGGCCGACGGTGCCGCGAGGGCGGTGAACCCCGCCGCGGCGAGCACCGTGAGAGCCGTGGCGCCGAGGCGGGCGCCGAAGGCGGGCGGGAGCGTCGAGCTGGACATGCGCATTCCTCCGAGTCAGGACGATTTTCATACAAATCGCTCTTGCATCTGACTCTCTTTCACATCGGCGGCCCCGACGGTGGGACCGCCGCCCGACGCGCCGTCAGACGTCGCTCGACCGGCGCAACCCCGACCCCGGCCGGCGACCGGCGGACGGGTCCGCCCCCGCCCCCTCCACGCCGCGGACCTCCCGAGGCGACCTGAGGGCCACCCCCGAAGAGAGCAGCAGCAGCGCCCCCAGCATCGCGAACGGCGCGGCCACGCCCGCGAGCCCGGCCACCAGGCCCGCGGCGGCCGGCGCGGCGACCTGGCCGAGCCGGTTGCCCGTGAGGCGCAGCGCGAGCGCGGTGGAACGGGCGCCGTCCGGCGCGGCCCGGACGACCGTCGTCATGGACAACGGCTGCCCGACGCCCAGACAGAAGCCGAGCAGCGCGAGGATCACGCCCAGCCCCCAGACCGGGGCCGGCAGCGCGATGCCGGCGCAGAGCAGCGCCGCCAGCAGACAGGTCACCGTGAGCAGCGCGGTCCGTCCGAGCAGCCGCAGCAGCGGGGTGAGGACGAGCCGGCAGGCGATGGAGGCGGCCGCGCGGGCGCTGAGCAGGACCCCGACGACGGACGGCGCGATGCCGCGGTGCTCGCCGACCACCGGCAGGTAGGCGGTGAGGATGTCGGTCGCGGACAGCACGGAGCAGCTGATGAGGATGCCGCCGGGCACGCCCCGGGCCCGCAGGATGCGCCGGACGGGGACCCGATCCCCTTGCCCGGCGCGGGAGTCGGGCTCGGGGTCGCGGTGCTCGATGCGCCACAGCGACGTGAACGCGACGGCGCAGCCCGCACCCGCCACGAGCAGGGCGAGCGCGCTGCTGCCCGCCATGTCGGCACGGTCGATCAGCGCACCGGCCGCCACCGGGCCGACCAGCTGGCCGAGGGAGGCGCCGATGGTGAAGTGGCCGAAGTTGCGGTCCTGTTCGCGCGGCGCGGACTGCCGGGCGACGAGCGACTGGGCTCCGATCACGAAGCACAGGTGCCCGAGGCCCATCACTCCGCTCCACAGGGCCATCGTCCACAGCGAGGCGGCGAGCCCGCTGAGCACGCAGCCGCCGGATATCAGGGCCACGCCGACCGGCAGCAGGGGGGCGCACCGGCCGTGGTCGGTGCGCCGGCCGAGCGGGACGGCGGCGAGGAGCGGCAGCAGCGCGTAGACGCCCGCGACGACGCCGACGGCCCCCTCGTCGGCGCCCAGCGCGAGGGCCCGGTAGGAGACGGCGGGCCGCGCCATCGACACCGCCCCCTGCGCGAAGCCGAAGGCGATGACGAGACGGAGCAGCCAGCCGCGATTCCTGCCGGGCCTCACACGTTCCTCCACCGGATTGTCAGATGATGCCGAACAGGATGCCCGCGCCGAGAATCGTCAGGCAGGTCAGGACGGCCCACTTGACCACGAAGCGGGTGTGGTCGCCGAACTCGACCCTGGCCATGCCGACGAGGACGTAGACGGCCGGGACCAGCGGGCTCGACATGTGCAGGGGCTGGCCGACGAGCGAGGCGCGGGCCATCTCCAGCGGGGTGACGCCGTGCGCCGCGCCCGCCTCGGCGAGGACCGGCAGGACGCCGAAGTAGAAGCCGTCGTTCGACATGAAGTAGGTGAGCGGGAGGCTCAGCACGCCGGTGACGAGGGCCATGTGCGGGCCCATGCCCTCGGGGATGACGTCCACCATCCAGGTGGCCATGTGGTCGACCATGCCGGTGCCCTGGAGGACGCCGGTGAAGACGGCGGCCGCGAAGACCATGCCGGAGACGTTGAGGACGTTGTCGGCGTGGGCGGCGAGCCGGGCCTTCTGGTCCGGGATGTGCGGGTAGTTGACGGTGAGCGCGAGCGCGGCGCCGAGCAGGAACAGCACCGGGATCGGCAGGTACTCCATGATCATGGCGGTCAGCAGCGCGACCGTGAGCAGCGCGTTGAACCAGTACAGCCGGGGGCGCAGGGTGGCGCGGTGCGGGTCGAGGCCCTGGAAGCCGTCGTCGTCCTCGCCTTCGGCGTCGCCCTCGCCGGGGCCGTCGAGGGCCGCGGCGCCGGAGCCGCCGGCCGGGGCGGCCGCCTTGCCGGAGCCGGCGCCGGAACCGCCCGCCCCCACGAGCACCGTCTCGGTCTGCTCGGCCTTCTCCGCCACCAGCACGTCGTCCAGGGTCAGCACGCCGAGCCGGGCCCGCTCGCGACGGCCGAGGACGTAGGAGAGGGCGACGACGAAGACGAGGCCCACGGCGAGCGCCGGGATCATCGGCACGAAGATGTCGCTGGCGTCGACCTTGAGCGCGGTGGCGGCGCGGGCGGTGGGGCCGCCCCAGGGCAGCGTGTTCATCACGCCGTTGGCCATGGCGGCCACTCCGGTCATCACGACCAGGCTCATCTTCAGGCGCTTGTACAGCGGGTACATCGCCGAGACGGTGATCATGAAGGTGGTGGAGCCGTCGCCGTCGAGGGAGACGATCGCGGCGAGCAGCGCGGTGCCGACGACGATGCGGAGCGGGTCGGCCTTGCAGAACTTCAGGATGCCCCGGACGATCGGGTCGAACAGGCCGACGTCGATCATCACACCGAAGTAGACGATCGCGAACATGAGCATCGCCGCTGTGGGGGCGAGGCCGGTGACGCCGTCGATGACGTAGTCACCGAGCTTGGCGCCCTTCCCGACGAAGACGCAGAACAGTGCCGGGATCAAGACGAGCGCCGCGATCGGCGACATCTTCTTCAGCATGATCAGGACCAGGAAGGTCGCGATCATCGCGAAGCCGAGGATGGTCAACATGAATGGATACCTAACGTTCGCCCTTGAACATCCCACCTGGGGGTCGGCGGTGCGTTGACGTTAGGTCCGTTCGAACAGCGTTAACAAGACGTTGACATGCGAGCAATAAGCGCAAAACTCCAGGTCACAGCTTTGCTCAGGTCAGAGCGCCGGGATCGCGGCCACTTCGACCGGCACTCCGTTGAGGACCGCGTTGCCCGACAGGGGGTCGAGGAGACTGCCGTCGAGCAACTGGTTGACGTTGACTCCGGGGTCGGCGGCGGCATGGCCGAGGCGGGTGCCCGGACGGTCGTGGCCCCAGCCGTGCGGCAGGCTGACGACGCCCCGCCGCACGCCGTCGGTGACCTCGGCCGGCGCGGTGACTCCTCCTCCGCCGCCCGTCACCCGCACCGGCGCGCCGTCGCGCACGCCCAGCCGTTCGGCGTCCTCGGGGTGGATCTGCAGCGTGCAGCGGTTGGTGCCGCCGGTGAGGGCGGGGACGTTGTGCATCCAGCTGTTGTTGGACCGCAGATGGCGGCGGCCGACCAGCACGAGCCCGTCCGGCCTGCGTTCCAGGGACTCGCGCAGCCGCGGGAGATCGTCGGCGATCGGCGCCGGCAGCAGCTCGATCCGGCCGGAGACCGTCTTCAGCGGCTGCGGCAGGCGCGGACGCAGCGGTCCGAGGTCGATGCCGTGCGGACTCTCGAGGAGCCGGGCGAGGCTCAGCCCGTCCGGGCGGGCGCCGAAGCCGTCGCCGTAGGGGCCGAGGCGGAGCATCATGTCGAGCCGTCGCTCGGGGCCGCTCTCCCCGGTGAGCTGCGCGGCGAGCTCCTGCGGGGCACGGCCGTGCACGGGCGAGTGCGGCTCCTCGACGGCCTTGCCGAGGGTCTGGCCGACGACCAGCTCGTCCACGGCCGAAGGGTCGGCGCCGTGCATGCCGGTCACCGCCAGCGTCAGCCGGGCGAGGATCTCCGTCTCGGCCATCCGGCCGGGCTCCAGCGGGACGGCGGGGCGGGAGTAGCGGACCTGGTTGCGCACGGCCAGGGTATTGAAGGCGAAGTCGTGGTGCGGGCTCTGGGAGGGCGGGGGCGGCGGCAGGACGACGTCGGCGTGGCGTGCGGTCTCGTTCAGGTAGGGGTCGACGCTGACCATGAAGTCGAGCGACTCCAGCGCCTTGTCGAGCCGGTCGCCGTCGGGCGCGGACAGCACGGGGTTGGCGGCCACCACCACCAGCGCACGGATCGGCTCGCCCTCCTCGGTGACGGTGTCGATCTCCTCGGCCAGCGCCGAGAGCGGCAGTTCGCCCTTGGCCTCCGGGTGCCTGCCGACCCGGGAGTGCCAGCGGCCGAGCCGGAAGCCGCGGCCGGGGCCGGCGGGGCGGGGCGTGCGGTCGGTGGCGGCCTGTGGGAAGAGAGCGCCGCCGGGCCGGTCCAGGTTGCCGGTGAGAATGTTGAGGACGTCGACGAGCCAGCTGCCGAGGGTGCCGAACGGGACCGTGCAGCTGCCGATGCGGCCGTACACGGCGGCGGTCGGGGCGGCGGCGAGCTCCCGTGCGAGCGTGCGCACGACCCCGGCGTCGACGTCGCACGCGGGGGCCACCGCCTCGGGGGTGAAGTCCCTTACCGCCTCGCGGAGTTCGGCGACTCCTTCGACATGCGGGGTCAAGTCCCCGAGGTGCACCAGGTCTTCCTCGAACAGCACGTGCGCCATGGCCGCGAGGAGCAGCGCGTCGGCGCCGGGCCGGATCTCGATGTGGCGGTCGGCGAGTTTCGCGGTGCGGGTGCGGCGCGGGTCGATCACCGTGAGGGTGCCGCCGCGGGCCTTGAGCGCCTTGAGCTTGCCGGGGAAGTCGGGGGCGGTGCACAGACTCCCGTTGGACTCCAGGGGGTTGGCGCCGATGAGGAGGAGGTGGTCGGTGCGGTCGAGGTCCGGGACGGGGATCGCATGGGCGTCGCCGAAGAGGAGTCCGCTGGAGACGTGCTTGGGCATCTGGTCGACCGTGGAGGCGGTGAACAGACTGCGGGTGCCCAGCCCGCCGACCAGCAGCGGCGGGTAGAGACCGCCGGCCACGGTGTGCACGTTGGGGTTGCCGAGGACGACGCCGACGGCGTTCGGGCCGTGCCGCTCGACGACGGGCCGGATCCCGGCGGCCACCGCGTCGAAGGCCTCCTCCCAGGTGGCCTCGCGCAGTTCGCCGTCACGGCGGACGAGGGGCGAGCGGAGCCGGTCGGGGTCGCCGTCGACGGCCCCGAAGGCGGCGCCCTTGGGGCAGATGAAGCCCTTGCTGAACACGTCCTCCCGGTCGCCGCGGGCGCCGGTGACCCGCGTTCCCTCGATGGTCAGCGTGAGCCCGCAGGTGGCCTCGCACAGGGGGCAGATTCGCAGGGCGGTGCGGGACACGGGTCCTCCTGGGGGCGGCGTTGCCTCGTCCCGGCCGAGCATACCGAGCGGTATGCCTTCTGGGGAGGGCCGGGCGGAAAGCGTCGTCCCCACGCACCCGGGGGCGGCCCCCGGGCGGGCGGGTCAGTCCAGCACGCGCGCCAGATACGCCCGCAACAGCTCGCGGGTCTCGTCGATCACCTTCGCGTCCCCCTCCGGGTCCACCCGGAAGGCGAGGTGGACGAGGGTGTCCGCGGCCTCCACGGCGATCAGGAACACCCGGCGCAGATCGTCGTCCGGTTCGCGCCCGAGGTGGCCGGCGAGCAGCTCGGTGAGGCGGTCGGCGACCCGGTGGTTGGGCTCGGCGTGCCGCGCGCCGACCGGGATCTGGTTGCCGAAGTCGACCAGGGAGAAGCCGGGCGCGGTGCGCTTCATGGCGAGGTACTCGTCGAGCACGGCGTCCATCGCGGTCCGCCAGTCGCCCGGCCGGGCTCCGCGCAGGCGCTCGGTGACGCGCTCGGAGTAGTGCTCGAGATTGCGCTGCGCGAGCGCGTCCGCCATCTGCCGCTTGTTGCCGAAGAAGCGGTAGACGGAGCCGATGGGGACGCCGGCGCGCTCCGCGACGGCGCGGGTGCTCAGGGCGTCGTAGCCGACCTCGTCCAGCAGGTCGGCGCAGGCGTCGAGAATCCTGGTCAGCCGTTCGGCGCTGCGCCGCTGCACGGGCGCACGACGGAGCGATGTCGCTTGGGGCACGGACTTCATGATGCCTTTCCGCGGCGGCCGAGTGAACCTCACCTCTGGGTACGAAGAAACATGCCTGATGCACTCAACCACGCTCAGGGGGACGGCGACCCCGTCGGCGTCCCGCTCGGCGACCCTGCCGGAAGCCCGCCGGGCGGGGCGGAGGACACGGCCGACGACTCCGACGCCGTGACGTCGGCCGTCGCCTCCACCGGCTTGCCCTCCACCGCCCAGACCGTCGCGTCGTCCGCGTACAGACGGGCGGTGACGTGATGGGTGCCGTGCGGGAGATAGCCGGCCGGGATGCGGTACGCCAGGGTGCGCAGGTCGGCGACCGGCAGGTCGTCGACGTAGAGCCGGGCGAGGCCGCGTCCGGTGACGGCCCGCTGCGGTGCTCCCGCCGGCGAGAACCGGAAGTTGGCCAGCTTCAGCCGCACGTCCCAGCCGCCGGAGCCGTCCGGCTGGACCTCCACACCGACCTCGGGAGCCCCTTTCCTCGCCACCTGCCGGTAGTGGCGCCCGTCGTCGTCCGTGTGGTCCAGGACCTTGCCGACGGGCGAGGGCGACGCCGCGGTTCCCTGTCCGCGCGCGTCACCGGAGGCGCAGCCCGCGGATCCGGTCACCAACAGGACACAGACCGCGAGCGCGGCGGGGAGGGGGCGCGTCCACGACATGGTCCGGACACTAGAGCACCGGCTCGCGCCCACGGATCCCCCTGAAGTCTGGTTCCGGCCGTGCCGTGATCGTCCTCCGAGAGGAGGACCGGCGGACCTCTTGCATCCGGGAAACCGCAATCCTACGGTGATGCATAGGAATCAGCCGGCAAGGGAGCCATGATGAGCAGCGGGGACGCACGCAAGACGGCCGAGGGGCTGGCCCACCTCTGCGGGTTCGGCAACGAACACGCCTCGGAGGCCGTCCCCGGAGCCCTGCCCGACGGCCGCAACTCGCCCCAGCGCGCCCCCCTCGGCCTGTACGCCGAGCAGCTCAGCGGAACGGCGTTCACCGAGCCGCGCGCCCACAACCGCCGCTCCTGGCTGTACCGGATCCGCCCGTCGGCCGCGCACCCGGCCTTCACCCGGGCCCCCGACGGGGCGCTGCGCACCGGGCCCTTCACCCAGACCGTCGCCGATCCGAACCGGCTGCGCTGGGACCCGCTGCCCGAGCCGCCCGGGGGCACCGACTTCCTCGCGGGTCTGTGGACCGTCGGCGGCAACGGGGACGCCGCCCAGCGCAGCGGCATGGCCGTGCACCTCTACCACGCGAACGCGGACATGGACCGCGTCTTCGGGAACGCCGACGGCGAGCTGCTGATCGTCCCCGAGCACGGCGGCCTGCTGCTGCGCACGGAGTTCGGACTGCTGCACGCCGAACCCGGCCATGTCGCGCTGATCCCGCGCGGGGTCCGCTTCCGCGTCGACCTGCTGGACGACACGGCCCGCGGCTACGTCTGCGAGAACTACGGCGCCCCCTTCCGGCTCCCCGACCTCGGGCCGATCGGCGCCAACGGCCTCGCCAACCCGCGCGACTTCCGGGCGCCGGTCGCCGCGTACGAGGACGTGGAGGGGCCGGTCGAGGTGGTCAACAAGTTCTGCGGCCACCTGTGGAGCGCGACCTACGACCACTCCCCGCTCGACGTGGTCGCCTGGCACGGCAACCTCGTGCCGTACGTGTACGACCTGCGCCGCTTCAACGTCATCGGGTCGGTCTCCTACGACCACCCGGACCCGTCGATCTTCACCGTGCTGACGTCCCCGTCCGACACCCCCGGCCTGGCCGGCGTGGATTTCGTGGTCTTCGCCCCGCGCTGGCTGGTCGGCGAGGACACCTTCCGGCCGCCGTACTTCCACCGCAACGTGATGAGCGAGTACATGGGCCTGATCGAGGGCGCCTACGACGCCAAGACGGCCGGGAAGGGGGGTTTCGTGCCGGGCGGCGGCTCCCTGCACAACATGATGTCGGCGCACGGCCCGGACCGGGAGACGTTCGACCGCGCGAGCACGGCCGACCTGAAGCCGCACAAGGTCGACGACGGGCTGGCGTTCATGTTCGAGACGCGCTGGCCGCTCGTCCTCACCCCGCAGGCGGCGCGGGCGGATCATCTGCAGCAGCGCTACGACGACGTGTGGCAGGGCCTCGAGCGCCACTTCCGTCCGTCCGCCGGAACACCCGACGGCACATTGCACTGAACGTTCCCGACCGGTACGGATAGGCCAGTGACCTCCTTCGCCCCGGACTCGATCGTCCTCACCCGAAAGCTGCCGCTCTGGTACCAGGTGTCGCAGTCGTTGCGCGCCTCGATACTCGGCCGCTCACCCCGGGATCCCCTCCGGCTGCCGACGGAGGAGCAGCTGGCCGGGCACTACGGAGTGAGCGTGCTGACCATGCGGCAGGCCCTGAAGGAGCTCGAGGACGAGGGGCTGATCAGCCGGCACCGCCGCCGCGGCACGTTCATCGAGCCCACGGCGCGCCGGGGGACCCCGGTCCGGCTGCTGGGCTCGGTCGACGCGATCGTGGCCCAGCAGTCCGGGATGGCGACCGAGCTGCTGGACCACGGCCGGGCGGCCGTCCCCGCCGAGGTCGCCGAGCACTTCCCGGACCTCGCGGAGGTGGGCACGTACCACCGCCTGCGCAGCGACGAGGACACGGGCGAGCCCACCAACCACGCCCGCAACTACGTCCGTCCCGAGCTCGCCGCCCGCATCGATCCGGCCGATCTGGTCCGCTGGCCGATGACGAAGGTGCTGCGGGACGTCGTCGGCGTGGACATCGGCCGCATCACCGACACGGTCGAGGCGCGGCTCGCGGACCCGGAGACCGCGCAGTTGCTCCGGGTCCCGCTGCTGAGCCCGATCCTGCACTACACGGGCGTCACCTACGACACCGACGGCCGGGCCCTGGACGCGGCCGTCATCCACTACCGCGGGGACCGTTTCTCCTTCACGGTCACCCTCGACGCGACGTGACCGCGACGCGGCCGGGCCGTCGTAACATGCCCAGCGTGACGCCCGACGACGCCCCGCCGCTGGCGGACCTCATGCCGTGGTCCGTCGCACCGCCGCGGCTCGGCCGGGGATGGCCGGCATCGCCCGATCCGGCGTGCCTCAAGGCCCGCTGGGACGCCCTGCTGAAGGCCGAGGGCCCCGAGCGCGAGGCCCTGTTCGAGCCGACGCGCTCGCGCACCCTGCACACGGCGGTCGGACAGCTGCCCGGCCGGTCGGGCGGCACCGAACGGCTGGCCCGCGCCTCCGGCCCCTGCCCCGAGCCCGTACGGGTGCTGGCGGCGCCCTTCGACGAGCAGTGGCTCATCCCCGATCACCGTCTCCTGGACAGCGCCCGGCCGGAGCTGTGGCGGGTCGCGGACGACGCGCAGGTGTTCGTGGTGGAGACGCCGCAGACGGCGACACGGCCCCTGCTGGCGACCTCCGTGCTGCCCCTGCTGCGGCGGGGCCGGATCCGGCCGCTGTACCGGCGGCCGGGCGGCGCGGAGCCGAACCTGGCGCCCGGCCTGCCCGACCTGCTGCGCCGGCTGGGCCACTCCCCCGATCCGGTGGACTTCCTGGCGTGGACCCTCGCCGCCGTCCGCCCCGATCTCACCGTGCCGCTCACCCGGGACCGGGAACTGTGGGCGCACGGCGTCGAGTCGGGCCGGCGCGCGCTGTGGCTGCTGAGACGGCACGGCGAGCGGCCCAAACTGCCCGGCGGCCGCCGGCCCTACGTCCGCGCCCCGATCCCGGCCCGCCCGCTCACCCTGCGGTACGACCGCGACGAGGAGACGCTCCGGCTGGACGAGGGCCGGGTCTCGCCCGTCCCGCCCGAGGCGTGGGACGCCGAGTCGGAGCCCGGGGTCCGGGTCCTGGAACAGTGGTTCGCCGCGCGGACGGCCCAGGAGGCCGAGCCGGGGACGCTGGCCGCGATCCGCCCGGCGGCCTGGCAGCAGACGTGGACCTCCGAGCTGCTGGAGCTGATCACGGTGCTGGCGCTGCTCGCGGAAGCGGGCACGCGGCGGGCCGAGCCGGCCGCGGCCGACCCGGACACGGTCACCGCGGCGGAGCTGCACGCGGCGGGCGTCCTGCCCGTCCCCGACGCGGCACGTCACCCGGCGACGGTCCTCGACCACCACGAGGAGGGACCGGAGGGCCAGTTCGCCCTCCTCTAGTGCGGGACCGGAAAGGCGCACCGGCCCGCGACGCCCGGCCGGGACGGGGCTCCCGCATGACAGACCGGGCGGCCGGACGTCATGATCCACCCCATGGACCAGCCGCCCCAGCACAAGTCCCGCCCCCAGACCCAGCCTCAGTCCGAGGTCGAGGCCCCGTGCCTGCCCCGTCCCGAGCCCCTGCCCCTCGAGGGCCTCGTCGTCGTCGCCGTCGAGCAGGCCGTCGCGGCGCCCTTCGCCACCCGTCAGCTCGCCGATCTCGGCGCCCGGGTGATCAAGGTCGAGCGGATCGACGGCGGGGACTTCGCGCGCGGCTACGACACGGCCGCCGGCGGACTCGCCTCGCACTTCGTGTGGTGCAACCGCGGCAAGGAGTCGATCGCGCTGGACCTGAAGGATCCGCGCGGCCTGGCCGTGGTGCGCCGGCTGATCGCCGGGGCGGACGTGTTCGTGCAGAACCTCGCACAGGGGGCCGCGGCCCGGCTGGGCCTGGACGCGGCCACCCTGTGCGCGGCGCACCCGCGACTGGTGGCGGTCGACGTCTCCGGGTACGGCGCCGGCGGCCCCTACGCGGACAAACGGGCCTACGACATGCTCGTGCAGTGCGAGGCGGAACTGGTGTCGGTCACCGGGACGCCCGGGCAGCCGGTCAAGGCGGGCATCCCGGCGGCGGACATCGCGGCGGGCATGTACGCCTTCTCCGGTGTGCTGGCCGCGCTGGTGCGGCGGGGCACGACCGGGCGAGGCGGCCCGGTGGAGGTGTCGATGCTGGAGTCGCTGGCGGAGTGGATGGGCCACCCGCTCCACCACGCGATGCACGGAGGCGTCCCGCCGCGGCGCACCGGTCTCGCGCACGCGGTGATCGCGCCCTACGACGCCTACCCGACGGCGGACGGCGGACGGGTGCTGCTGTCGGTGCAGAACGACCGGGAGTGGCGGCGGCTGGCCGAACAGGTGCTCGGCCGACCCGAGTTGGGCGCCGATCCGGCGTATGCGACGAACGCGGCACGGGTGGCGCACCGGGAGGACACGGACGCGCTGGTGGCGGAGGCGCTCGGCGCGCTGGGCGCCGACCAGGCGGTGGCGCGGCTGGAGGGCGCCGGCATCGCCTGCGCCCGCCTGAGAGATCTGACCGAGGTCGCGGAGCATCCGCAGCTGGCGGCCCGCGAACGGTGGCGGGAGGTGGGGACGCCGGTCGGGCCGCTGCGGGCGCTGCTGCCCCCGATCACACTGCCGGGCGGGACGGAGGCGCAGATGGGGGACGTGCCCGCGCTCGGGGAGCACACCGAAGCAGTGCTGCGTGCCGTGGGGATGACGGACGAGGAGATCGCAGTGCTGCGCCGGGACGGTGTGACCGCCTGAGCGCGGGACTCAGCAGGGGCGGGCGGGCCGGACGGTCAGTGCTTGTGCCCGCCGAAGAGCGAGCGGCGCAGGCGACGCAGGGGGGCGAAGAGCGAGACGCGGCTCACCCGTGCCCGCACCGTCCTCGAGCCGGCGTCCCGTACGGGCTCACGGGCCGTCAGTTCGCGCATGAGCGAGGTCGCCTCGAGCGTCTCGCGCTGCGGAATGGCGGGACCCGCCAGTACCGAGAGATGTCGGTCCAGCCGCGAACTGGTCGCGCTGCTCCCGCAGGTGATCGCGGGGACCCTCGCCCTGCTGTGCATCGTTATCTGTTCCATGTCACTCCCCACCCGTACGAGTCCACCCGGCCCGGGCAGGGTAACCCTATCGCCCCGTCGAGGCACACATGTATCGAGCTCACAGGATTCACCTTCCCCATAAGGGGGTTGACGACTCCTCCGCGATCACTCTCCGAATCCGACCGATTTCAGGGTGAGTTGGACAACCGGCTGTGTAGTGGGCTGCGGCGATCCCCCGTCGGGCTCGACGGTCACAGCCAGTGACGTCGCGGCCTGGTCGAGACCGGTGGCGACCAAGGGCGTGTCGGCGGCGAAGAGCCCCAGGGAGTGCGGTTGCGCGCCGGGGCGCATGAGCCACAGCTGATGCACCCGCCCGGCCGGAAGACCGCCGTATCCGCTCAAGGTCACGATCGCCTCGCCGTCCGCGGCGGAAGCGATCACTCCGATACTGCGGCCCCGGGCGTCCCGCCCGGTGCTCGCCCGGGCGTCGGGAGCTGCGAGAACGTGGGCGATCTCACGTGCCTGGGCGCGCTCGGCGTTCAGCTCGTCCCGGGTCCGGTCGGCCTGGACGGCGAACAGCGAGGCGACGACGAGGGCCGCGGCGGCGGTGGCCGTCGCGAACGGCACGAACAGCGGGCGGCGCGCGCGGGGCGCTCGGGAGCGTTTGGGCGGAGGCTGTGTGCCCCAGACGTGCGGGGGCAGTTGGGGCGCGTGCTCCCGGGCCGGGGCGCGCGAGGACTCCTGCGGGGTTCTCTGCACCGCGGCGAGCACCCGGTCGCGCAGGGCGGCCGGCGGCGGGGCGGCGGTCGACCAGGCGAGCCGCACCGCGTCCTCGGTCAGCGCCCGCACCTCGTCCGAGCAGCGTTCACAGGACTTCAGATGCCTGTCGAAGCGGCGCCGCTCGTCCCCTTCGAGTGCGTCGAGCGCGTAGGGGGCGGCCAGCGAGTGAAGATCCTCCCGGCGGAAGATCCCGAGGATGCTCATACGGCGCCTCCCAGGCAGTCGCGCATCCGCGTGAGGCCGTCGCGCATCCGTGTCTTGACCGTGCCCAGCGGCAACGACAACCGGTCGGCCACCTCACGGTACGTGTAGCCGTCGTAGTAGGCGAGGGTGACGGACTGCCGTTGCAGAGCCGTCAGACGGTCGAGGCAGCGGCGCACCCACTCGCGTTCCAGTCCGGCCTCGACCTCCTCCGTCACCTGGTCGAAGGCGGGGTCGTGATAGCGGCGTCCCTCACGCTGCTCGCGGTCCACCGCGGCACGGGCGCTGCGCACCCGGTCGACGGCGCGGCGGTGCGCGAGGGTGAGGATCCAGGAGAGGGCGCTGCCACGGCTCGGGTCGAAGCGGCCGGCGGAGCGCCAGGCCTCCAGAAGGACCTCCTGCGCGACCTCCTCCGACTGGGCGGGGTCCCGCACGACCCGCCGGACGAGCCCGAACACCGGCCCGGACACCAGCCCGTAGAGCTGTTCGAAGGCCTTCTGATCGCCTCCCGCCACGAGCACCAGAAGCTCGTCCGCCTCCATGCCGTCCCCCTCCCTGCGGCCCCCGCATCCTGGCCGCCCCGTCACACCCGGCATCCGCAACGCACACACCTCCGTCGAGGGGGTACGGATGGGAGGGCCGAAAACGCGGGTGAGCAGGAAATAAAAAGTTTTTTGGTTTCGACCAATCCGAACACCCCCTCCGGTCCGTATCACTGTCCGTCAGGCAACTTGGCACAGAGGACGGACGGCATGACAGCTATCTCCAGGAGCGGCAACGGACGCAGGAGCGTCGCGACCCTCATATGCGGTGCACTGGCCGCCGGGGGGCTCGCAGCCGCCGGCGCCGCCACGCTGGCACCAGGGGCCGCCTACGCCTCCAGCCACCGTGAGGCTCCTCTTATCTCGGGCACTCCCCAGTACGACAACACGGACGTGTACGCCTTCGTCAGCCCGGACCACCCGGACACGACGACCATCGTCGCGAACTGGATCCCGTTCGAGGAACCCGCGGGCGGCCCGAACTTCTTCCCGTTCGCCGAGGACGCCCAGTACGACCTGCACATCGACAACAACGGTGACGCGAAGGAGGACCTGACCTTCCGGTACACGTTCAAGACGAACACGAAGAACAAGAAGACGTTCCTCTACAACACCGGCGCCGTCGACAGTCTGTACGACCCCGACCTGAACGTCACGCAGACGTACGACCTCGAGCTGATCAAGCTCAAGAAGGGGAAGGTCCAGCACCGGACGAAGATCGCGGACGATGTGCCGGTGGCCCCGTCCAACGTGGGCAAGGCGTCGATGCCCAACTACAAGAAGCTGCGCGACCAGGCGATCTACAAGCTGCCCAACGGGGCCAAGACCTTCGCCGGCCAGGCCGACGACCCGTTCTTCCTGGACCTGCGCGTCTTCGACCTGCTGTACGGCGGCAACCTCTCCGAGGTCGGCAACGACACGCTCAAGGGCTACAACGTCAACTCGATCGCGCTGCAGGTCCCGAGCGACATGATCACCGAGGCGAAGCACCAGCCGATCGTGGGCGTCTGGTCGACCACCCAGCGCGAGAACGCCCAGGGCTACTACACGCAGGTCTCCCGCCTGGGCAACCCGCTGGTCAACGAGGTCGTCAACCCGATCAAGGACAAGGACCGCTTCAACGCGTCCCAGCCGAAGGGCGACGCTCAGTTCCTGAAGAACGTCACCAACCCCGAGCTGCCCAAGCTCATCGAGGCGATCTACAAGATCAAGGCGCCGGCCGAGCCGCGCAACGACCTCGTCGACGTGTTCCTGAAGGGCGTCAAGGGCCTCAACCAGCCGCCCTACGTGACGCCCTCGGAGGAACTGCGCCTCAACACCTCCATCAAGCCGACCGCCAGCCCCAAGCGGCTCGGCGTCCTGGACGGCGACAACGCGGGCTTCCCGAACGGCCGTCGCCTCACCGACGACGTCATCGACGCCTCCCTGCAGGTCGTCGAGGGTGAGCTGGTCGGCTCCAAGAACGACCTCGGCGACGCCGTCGACAAGAACGACAAGAGCTTCGAGAAGTCCTTCCCGTACGTGGCCCTGCCGACCGAGGGCTCGCGCGGCGCGACCGCCAAGAGCGGCGCCGACGTCCGCAGCCAGCTCGGCGACGCCCTGACGGGCTCGGAGAGCAACACCGCGCTGATCGCCTCCTCCGCGGGCGCCGGCGCGGCGGGCATCCTCCTCATCGGCGGCGGCCTGATGTGGTGGCGCGGGCGGCGCAGGGCCTACTAGGCCCTCCCTCAGCGGACCGGGGAGAAACCTGCGCTCCCCGGTCCTGCCCCACCGACTGGCGCGGCCCGCGTAACTCATCCCCCACGGCGCGGGCCGCGCCACCCCCACACCGGCACACCGAACCATCCAGCTGACCTAGGAGAGGGCATGTCCCCGCGGACGAACGACGGCGAGCGCGAGCAGCCCGGGCAACCGGATGCCGGCCGGCCGGCACCTCAGGCACGACGACCGGAGCCCGCCACGGGCCGGCCGGCGTCGGAGCCGGAGGCCCGGCGCGCCACGAGCGGGGACGACGCTCCCGGGACCGGCGCCACCGGTTCCGGCACCGCAACGGAAGCCGAGGCGCGCGACGCCGTCGGACCCGCCGAGGCCCGCACGTCCGACGAGCCGGCCCGGCCGGCTGAGCCGCAGACGGAGGCCCGTCTGAGCGACGAGCCCGCCCTGCCCGCGGAACCGGTGCCGGACGCCGGCGACGAGCGGGTCGCCGCCGTACGGCGGGTGGGCGCGGCGGGCCGTCGCTGGCGGGCCGTGCACCTCGGGGCGTGCGCCGCCATGCTGGCCGTCGCGCTCACCGCAGGGGCGGTCGCGCTCGGGGCGGTACACGAACAGCGCGGGCTGCCCGTGGCGGCGGCCGCGGCGGTCTCCCCCGGGCTGCTCGCCGACGGCGACCTCGACGCGAGCATCACCGCCCTCCAGACGCATCTGCGCGCCCAGCCGCACGACTTCGGCGGCTGGGCCACCCTCGGGCTCGCCTACGTCGAACAGGCCCGCACCAAGGGCGACCCTTCCCGCTACCCGCAGGCCGAGCAGGCCCTCAAGCGCTCCCTGGCCCTGCGCGCGGACAACGACCAGGCCCTGGCCGGCCGGGCGGCCCTCGCCGCCGCGCGCCACGACTTCGCCGGCGCCCTGTCCTTCGCCGACCGGACGCTGAAGCAGAACCCCTACAACGAACGCGCCCTGAGCTCCCGGATCGACGCCCTGGTCGAGCTCGGCCGCTATGACGACGCCGACGCCGCGGCCCGCACTGCCGACCAACGGCGGCCCGGGGTACCGGTGTTCACCCGCTACGCCTACGTCCACGAGCTGCGCGGCGACGTCACCACCGCCCGCCGTGTCCTGGAGCGTGCGCTGGCCGCGTCCAGCTCGCCCGGCGACATCGCCTACGTCGGCGCCCAGCTCGGCCAGCTCGCCTGGAACCAGGGCGACTACGCCACCGCGCTCACCCACTACGCCCGCGCTCTCGCGGCCGACGAGAACTACCTCCCCGCGCTGGAGGGCCGCGCCCGCGCCCAGGCGGCGAGCGGACGGCAGGCGGAAGCCATCAAGGGACTGGAACTCATCGTCGCCCGCTACCCGCTGCCCGGCCCGCTGGTCGAACTCGGCGAGCTGTACGAGGCCCGGGGCGGAGCGGGGGACGCGGCGAAGGCCGCCGACCAATACGCCCTGGTCGACGCCTGGACGGCCATCGCCCGCGCCAACGGCGTCAACGCCGACCTCGACACCGCGCTCGCCGCCGCCGACCACGGCGACCGGGCCACGGCCCTGCGGGCGGCCCGCGACGACTGGTCCCGCAGGCACACCGTGCACACCGCGGACGCCCTCGCCTGGGCGCTGCACGTCAACGGCAAGGACGCCGAGGCCCTCCCCTACGCCCGGCAGGCCACGGCCACCGGTTACCGCAACGCGTCCTTCCTCTACCACCTCGGTGTGATCGAGAAGGCGACCGGCCGTCCGCAGGACGCCCGTGCCCACCTCTCCGCCGCCCTGAAGCTGAACCCCGGCTTCTCCGTACTGGGCGCCCGCGAGGCCCGTACGGCGCTCAAGTCGCTGGAGGCGACCAAGTGATCTCACGTCGTCTGTTCGCCTCCTGCGCGGCCGTGTTCACGGCCGGGTGCGCGCTCGTGCTGGTTCCTTCCGCCGCCGCGAGCGCGCACCCCCTCGGCAACTTCACCGTCAACCGCTACGACGGTCTCGTCGCCGCCCCCGGGCAGTTGCGCGTCGACCACGTCGAGGACCTCGCCGAGATCCCGGCGACCCAGGCCAAGCCCGACATCGAGCGGCTGGGGATGGACGCCTGGGCGCGGGAGCGCTGCGCCTCCGCCGCCGACGGCAGCAGGCTCACCGTCGGCGGCCGGGCCGTGACGCTCACCGCGGGCGCGAGCAAGGCGGTCGTACGTCCCGGTCAGGCGGGGCTCGACACGCTCCGCGTCGAGTGCCGGCTGACGGCGCCGCTGCCCGAGGGGGACACCGTCGCCCTCGCCTTCCACAGCGAGGGCGCCTCCTCCGGACCGGGGTGGCGGGAGATCACCGCGCGCGGCGACCGGATGACGCTCACCGACTCCGACGTGCCGAAGACGTCGGTGTCGCACGAACTGACCACGTATCCGAAGGAGTTGCTCTCCTCTCCGGCGGACACGTCGACCGCGTCCGTGACGGTGCGGCCCGGCGGCGCGGCTCTCGTCGAGGAGGGCCGGGACGCGCCGGCCGCGTCCGTGCTGCCCCGGGGCGCCGACCGCTGGACCCGGGCGCTGGACGACCTGGTCGCCCGGCAGGACCTCACCGTCGGCTTCGGCGCGCTGGCCCTGGTGATCGCCGTCGTCCTCGGCGCGATGCACGCCGTCGCGCCCGGTCACGGCAAGACCATCATGGCGGCGACGGCGGCCGCGCGGGGCGGCAAGGCCCGGATGAAGGACGTCCTCCCGCTCGCCGCCTCGGTCACCGTCACGCACACCCTGGGCGTCGTCGCGCTCGGCCTGCTCGTCACCGCCGGGTCGGCCGCGGCGCCGTCGGTGATCGCCTGGCTGGGGCTGGCGAGCGGGGCGCTGGTGCTCTTCGCCGGCGCGACGCTGGCCCGCCGCGCCTGGCGCGGCCGCGGCCCGGACACCGCGCACGACCACGACCACCCGCATCCGCATCCGCATCCGCATCCGCACGGCGACGGTCACGACCACGGGGACGGTCACGACCACCCGCACTCGCACGAGCCCGCGAAAACCCCCGGGCGTCAACTCGCCCTCGTCGGGGCGACCACCCCGCACACCCATGCCCATCACGACGCCGACCAGGGCCGCCGTCACGACCACGGCCACGCGCAGGAACACGAGCACGGCCACGACGACCCGGCCCGGCCGCACGACCACGATCACGACCACCACCACGATCACAGCCGTCCGCACACCCATGAGGGCCACACCCACAGCCACGGCGGTCACACGCACTCCCACGGGGGCCTCACGCACTCCCACGGCGGTCGCACCCACACCCACGCCGTCGCCCCCACCCTCCGCGGGACGCTCCTCCTCGGGTTCGCCGGAGGCATGGTGCCCAGTCCGTCCGCCGTGGTCGTGCTGGTCGGCGCGGCCGCGCTCGGCCACGCCTGGTTCGGGCTGCTGCTCGTCGTCGCGTACGGCGTCGGGCTCGCGCTGACCCTGACCGCCGCCGGGTTCGCCGTCGTCCGGCTGGGCGCCGGGGCGACCCGCCTGCTGGAGCGGCAGCCGCGCTGGACGAGCCACCCCGCCGTGACCCTCGTCCGCCGCAACATGCCCCTGTGGTCCGCGTTCCTCGTGGTGGCCCTGGGCGCCGGACTGGTGCTCAAGGGGGCCGCATCCGTACTCGGCTGAGCTACGTTTGTGGGGTTGCGGAGGCTTTCGCCCGGATGCGAAGAGCGAAATGGGGGCGCGGTGACGGAAGAACCGGGCAGTGAACGTCTGATCGCGGGCCGGTACCGGCTGCTGACGCCGCTCGGCGAGGGCGGCATGGGCACGGTGTGGCGGGCCCGGGACGAGGTGCTGCACCGCGAGGTCGCCGTCAAGGAGGTCCGGGCCCCGCACGGGCTGGCGGCCTCGGACGTCGAGCGGCTGTACGCCCGGCTGGAGCGCGAGGCCTGGGCCGCGGCACGGGTCGCGAACCGGAACGTCGTGACGGTGTACGACGTGGCCACCCAGGACGGGCGGCCGTGGATCGTCATGGAGATCGTGCACGGCATCTCCCTCGCCGACATGCTGGACGCGCAGGGACCGGTCGAGCCGGCCCGGGCCGCGCACATCGGGGCCGAGGTGCTGGCCGCGCTGCGGGCCGCGCACGAGGCCGGGGTCCTGCACCGGGACGTGAAGCCGGCGAACGTGCTGATGTCGAACGACGGCCGGGTGGTGCTCACCGACTTCGGCATCGCCACCGTCGAGGGCACCTCCGCGCTGACGATGACCGGCGAGGTCATCGGCTCCCCCGAGTTCCTCGCGCCGGAGCGGGCGCTGGGGCGCACGCCGGGGCCCGAGTCGGACCTGTGGTCGCTGGGCGTGCTGCTGTACGCGGCGGTCGAGGGCAACTCCCCCTTCCGTCACGACACTCCGCTGAGCACCCTGCGCGCGATCGTGGACGAGGAGCTGCCGCCGCCGCGCCGCGCCGGTCCGCTGGCGCCGGTGATCGAGGGTCTGCTGCGCAAGGATCCGGCCGAGCGGCTGCCCGCCGACCGGGCCGAGCAGGATCTGCGGCTCGTCGCCGCCGGGGGCGCCCCCTCCGGGGGAGGCGACTTCCGCACGGACGCGGGCCGTACGGCGCCGTACACGGCGTTCCCGCCGACGCCCGCGCCCCACGGCGGACCGGCGGGACACCCGTCGACGGCCGCGACCCCGCACCAGCCCTGGTCGACGCCGCCGCCGGACACGTCGTCGACCGCCGCCGGGGAGCGGGACCGCGGCAGACGGACCGGCACGGTCCTCGTCGTGGGCGTGCTCGCGGTGGCGTTGGCGGTGGCGGGGCTGACCTATGGGCTGCTGAACCACGACGACGGCGACAAGGGCCGGTCCGGCGGGGTCACCGACAGCGCCTCGGAGGTCGCGAGTTCGCCGGCGACGCAGTCGGAGACCAGCGCGCAGGCCGAGTCGCCCAGTCCGAGCCCGAGCCCGAGTGCCAGCTCCGAGGCGCCCGAGCAGACCGTCTCGGTCACCGTGACCGGCGCGCACACGGAGTACTCCGGCGCATGCCCTCCGCAGGACGCCGCCGCACCCGCGTTCACCGCGACGATCACGGTGGGGCAGCTGCCCGCGACGGTGTCGTACCGGTGGGTGTCGAAGGACGGCGAACTGTCCGGGCAGACCTGGAAGACGCTCGAGTTCCCGTCGGGCGGCGGGAAGTCCAAGCAGGACAAGGTGATCCTGTCGACGTACGCGGAGACCGGGACGTACGAGAACGCGATCTCCGTGGAGGTGCGGGATCCGGTGAAGAAGACGTCCGGCTCGGTGCCGTTCTCGGTCACCTGCGAGACGGAGGAGTCCCCGTCGGGCGAGGCCTCCCCCTCGCCCTCGCCGTCGGAGTGAACCGGGCCTGACCACCGGCGCGGTGCGTCAGGCCCGGCGGGGATCAGGCCGCGCTGTTCAGAACCGGCAGATAGCCGCCCGACTGACCGGCCGCGGTCGGGTGGTAGGACTCGCCGATGTTGAGCAGGTTGAGGCTGTGCAGCCAGGAGCTGCCGGAGCAGATCTCGTGTCCGCCGAACGAGGTGCGGACGTCGCCGAAGACGAAGCCGTGTGCGGCGGCGCGCCGGGCGGTGGCGGCGTCCAGGTAGTCGGCCGCGCCGTTGATGGCGGAGCGCTTCGCCTCGGACAGCCCCAGGCAGACCGTGCCGAGCCGGTAGAAGCGCGGGTAGCCGATGACGACGACGCGCGCGTTGGGGGCCCTGTCGCGGATCGAGGAGTAGACGGTGTCGAGTTTGCCGGGGAGCGTCGAGTCGACGTACGCCCTGGCGGTGTCGATGCGGGACAGACAGGTGCTGTCGGAGCTGGTGACGCAGGTCGTCATGACGTCGGCGAAGCCGGCGTCGTTGCCGCCGATGGTGACGGTCACCAGGCCGGTGGAGGCGTTCAGGCCGCCGAGCTGGTTGGCCAGAACATCACCCGTACGAGCGCCTGAACATGCCGCGAAGGTGAACGAGGACGGGGCGTGGGCGGCGTTCCAGAGGTAGGGGTACGCCTTGGTGCTGCGCTTGCAGCTGCCGCTCGAGCTGATGTAGCTGCCCGCTCCGACGCCGGAGGAGTAGGAGTCGCCGAGCGCCACATAGCCGCCGCCGGCGGCGAGTTGGGATGCCTGCGCGGGGACCGCACCGGTGAGGGCGGCGCCGGCGGCGAGGAGGACTGAGCTGACGAATACGACAAGTCGGGAACGTCTCATGGAACCTCCCTTTAGCAGGATCTCTGCCATGACTGTCGTAGCAACTACGCGTGTTGACGGGAAGTGTCCATGCCAACTTTGCCGCCGACGGAGTGCGCCGTTCTGTAACGGCCGACCGGACGGCCCGTCAGAAGCCACCGGCGCGCGGCCGTTCGCGGCCGGCCACCGTGCAGCCAGGGACGTCAGGGGCGTTCGGGGAGTCCAGGGTCTTCCGGCGGTTCCGGGGCGTCCGGGGGTTCCGGGGGTTCCGGGGGTTCCGGGGGTTCCGGGGGTTCCGGGGGTTCCGGGGGTTCCGGGGGTTCCGGGGGTTCCGGGGGTTCCGGGGCAGGGCGGATCGAACAGGTGAATGCGACACGGCCGACACACCGCGCGCACACCGGAAACCGGGTGCGCACGGTGGCCTCGTGCCGGATCATGGCGGCATGCCCGCACTCCCACACGACGCACTGCCGATCCGGCTCACCGTCGACGACTCCGACTCCCCGTCCGACGTCGTCGACGCGCTGTTCCTCGGCCGCTTCGCGACGGGCGAACAGCCGTACTCGCACGCGGCGAACATCGACCGCGTGCGCTCCGGCGCGACCCTGCTGCCGCCGCAGGCCCGTGTCCTGCGCGTGGCACGTGACGAGGACCGCAGCGCGACCCTGGCCGAGGGCGACGGCTGGACGCTGCTGATCTCCCGCTGGAACCGCGGCGCCGACGTCACGGTCACCGCGACCACCGCCGAACTGGCCGCGCAGGTGCTCGACGAGGCCACGGACGGAGCGGCGGACGAACCCGAGCCCCAGCCGGAGAACGTGACCATGGGCTTCTGGTACGTCTCCCCGCGGCGCGGCCCGCACCGCACCACCCGCCAGATCTCCGCGGGCACCTGGGACGAGGTGCGCCCCAACTACACGGCCCCCGTCGCCGAGGCGATGGACCGTCTGATGGGGACGACCCCGGAGAGCATCGCGGGCCGGCTGCTCCTGCTGCACGGCCCGCCCGGCACCGGGAAGACGTCCGCGCTGCGCACCCTGGCCCGGTCCTGGCGCGAGTGGTGCCAGGTGGACTGCGTGCTGGACCCCGAGCGGCTGTTCTCGGACGTCGGCTACCTGATGGACATCGCCATCGGCGAGGAGGACGGCGCCGGCAAGAGCCGCTGGCGGCTGCTGCTCCTGGAGGACTGCGACGAACTGATCCGCGGCGAGGCCAAGCACACGGCGGGCCAGGCGCTGTCCCGGCTGCTGAACCTGACCGACGGCCTGCTCGGCCAGGGCCGCAACGTCCTGGTCGGCGTCACCACCAACGAGGACCTGGAGCGTCTCCACCCCGCCGTGGTCCGCCCCGGCCGCTGTCTGGCCCGGATCGAGGTGGGTTCGCTGACCCGCCGGGAGGCCGTGGACTGGCTGGGCACGGAGGAGGGGGTGGGACGCGAGGGCGCGACGCTCGCGGAGCTGTACGCGCTGCGCCGCGGCATCTCCCCCACCGCTCTGCCGGAGCCGCGCGGGGTGGCGGACGCGGGGCTGTACCTCTGAGACCTTCCGGGCGCCCGCGCGGCCTCCGGCAGGGTCCCGGGTGTTTGATGGAGGTATGACACTGCGCGTCGGCACGTCCGGCTGGCAGTACAAGGACTGGAAGGACGTCCTGTACCCGGCCGACGTGCCCGTGCGACGGTGGCTGGAGGAGTACACCGGGCACTTCGCCACCGTGGAGGTCGACAACTCCTTCTACCGCCTCCCCGCCCGGGAGACCTTCGCGTCCTGGGCGCAGCGCGTCCCACCGGACTTCACGGTCGCGGTGAAGGCGAGCCGCTACCTCACCCACGTCAAGCGCCTGAAGGACCCCGAGGAGCCGGTGCGCCGCCTGATGACCCACGCGGCGGGTCTCGGCGGCCGACTCGGCCCGGTCCTCCTCCAGCTGCCGCCCACCCTGCGGGCCGATCCCGCTCTGCTGGACGCCTGCCTGGCCTGCTTCCCGGCGGCCGCCCGGGTGGCGGTCGAGCCGCGCCACGCGTCGTGGTGGACGCCGCAGGTGCGGGAGGTCCTGCGGTCCCGGGGCGCGGCCCTGTGCTGGGCCGACGTCCGCTCCCGCCCGGTGACCCCGTTGTGGCGGACCGCCGACTGGGGGTACGTCCGCTTCCACCAGGGACGCGCCCACCCCTGGCCGCACTACGGCCGCCGGGCCCTGGAGACCTGGCTGGACCGCATCGCGACGACCTGGCCGGACGACGCCGACGTCTACGCGTACTTCAACAACGATCCCGGCGGCGCCGCGGTGGCGGACGCGGCCGTGTTCGGGCGGACGGCGGCACGGGCGGGGCTGACGGTGACCCGCACCCCGCGCGGGCTCGCCGCCCACCGGTGATCACGCCCGGTAGGCCGCCCGCAGCGCCTCCCGGACGGCGGCGGCCCCCTCCTCCTCGCTGAGCCCCAGCCGCAGCACCCGTTCGGCGTACGCCTGTGCGGCGGCCGCGGCCTCGCGCTCCGCCGCCGGTCCCGCGGCGGCGACGACCGTGCCGTTGCGCCCCCGGGTCTCGATCACCCCGTCCGTCTCCAGCGCCCGGTAGGCCTTGGCGACGGTGTTGGCGGCCAGGCCCAGCGACTCGGCCAGGCCCCGCACGGTCGGCAGCCGGTACCCGACGGGCAGCTCACCCGACCGCGCCTGCGCGGCGATCTGCGCCCGGACCTGCTCGTAGGGCGCGGCGCTCTCATCGATGTGGATCTTCAAGGTCACGGGCCCGATTGTCCCGTACCCGCCGGAAAATGGGAGGCACCCCCGGGCCGCCTCTCCTAGCGTGGGGCCACATGACCGTCATCGTGCGCGATCTTCATCCCGGCGCAGACGCCGACATCGAGGGCTTCGTCCGCGTCCGGCACGCCGCGCTGCCGTACGTGTACTTCAGCCCCGCGTCCGTACGCCACCACCTCGCCCTGACCCCGGCCCCGGCCCGCTACCGGGCGCTGGTCGCCGAGGTGGACGGCGAGGTCGTCGGCACGGCACAGGCCGGCCTGGCGTACGACAGTCCGGAGCCGGGCCAGGGCTGGCTCAACGTGTACGTGGACCCGGCCCGCGCCCGCCGGGGCGCGGGCACGCTGCTGGTGCGCGCCGCCGAGGAGCACCTGGCGGCGCACGGAGCGACCAAGCTGTTCTCCTGGGTCCTGGACGAGCCCGGCCATCGCGCCTTCGCCGAACGGCACGGCTACCGGGCGAGCCGCTCCGCGCACTTCCTGGTGCTGGACCTGGGGCACGCCGAGCTGCCGCCGCTGCGAGAACCGCCGGCCGGCGTCGAGTTGCGCACGGCCGCCGACTTCGCGGACGACCCGCGGCCGCTGTTCACCCTCGACGCGGAGGCGGGCTCGGACGAACCGGGGGACATCGCCACCGAGTTCACGGACTACGAGGCGTGGATCGACGAGTACTGGAAACATCCCCATCTCGACCGCGAGCTGACCTCGGTCGCCGTGGCCGACGGCCGTCCCGTCGCCTTCAGCGTGGCGCACACCGACGGCGCCGGGCGCTACAGCACCGGCATGACCGGCACCGTGCGCGACCACCGTGGCCGGGGCCTGGCCAAGCTCGTCAAGAACGACTCCCTGCACCGGGCACGCGCCGCGGGGTACACCGAGGCGCACACCGGCAACGACGCCGACAACGGGCCGATGCTCGCGGTCAACCGGTGGTTCGGGTACGAGATCCGCGCGACGGAGGTACGGCATGTCCGTGAACTCGGCTGAGCCCATGGGCGTCGTGGACGTCGTCCTGGTCAAGGGCGGCCGGACGAAGATCCGTTACCCGGCCGGGCTGCTGTCCGACGACGGCGTCCGGATCGCCGTGCGCGCCCCGTGGGCCGGTGACGGCGTACGCGACTTCGGCTTCGTGCGGTTCGAGGCGGGCGACGTCTTCACCGAGTTCTACTGGCGCGACCGGTGGTACTCGGTGAAGGAGGTCCGCGCCGCGTCCGGCGCCCTGAAGGGCTGGTACTGCGACATCGCCCGGCCGGCCGTGCTGTCCGGCGCGGAACTGGTCGTCGAGGACCTCGACCTGGACCTGTGGCGCTCCGCCGACGGCACGGACGTCCGGCGTCTGGACGAGGACGAGTTCGAGGAGAGCGGACTCGCCCGGCGAGACCCGCAGGCCGCGGCCGCCGCGCTCGCCGCCCTCGACGAGCTGGAGGCGCTCGCCCACGCCGAGGGCGGCCTGGAGGCGCTGCTGGCATGACGCGCGGCCGGAGCCCGGCCACCGCGCGTGGAAGCCGTCGCCGGACCGGGGGCGGCTCGACCGCGGGCCGGAGACGGGCCGGGGCCTGGGCGCGGGCAGGCGCGCCCGCCCGGAGGCGGGCCGGAGGCGGTTCACACCGTCGCCACCACCGCGTACCGCTCGTCCTCCACCGGGCCGCCCCACAGGAGCGCGTCCTGCGACAGCCGCTCCACACGCACGTGCTCGGTCAGCCGGGACAGCAGCGCGGTGAGCCGGTCCGCCGGTATGCCGACCGGGGTGACGACGCCCCAGACGCCCTCGACCAGCACGAGCCGGCCACCGGGGCGCAGCAGACCGCGCCAGTGCCGCAGGACGCGGGCCGGGTCGGGCAGCGCCCAGAGCACGTGCCGGACGAGCAGCGCGTCGAAGCGCTCCTCTCCGACCGGCGGCGCCGCCGCGTCACCGTGGAGGAACACCGCGTCACGCCCCGCGAGTTTGGCGCGGGCCAGGTCGATCATGGCCGGGGACAGATCGACGCCGGTCACGCGGTGTCCCTGCTCGGCCGCGAGGAGCGAGAGGCTGCCGGTGCCGCAGCCGAGATCGAGCACGTCGCCGGCGCGCTCCGGCAGCCAGGCGTGCAGCCGCCGGGCCCAGGCCGCGCGCACCCGGGGGTCGCGCAGTCCGTGGTCCGGCTCCTCGTCGAACTCGGCCGCCGCCGCGTTCCAGTCGACACCGGGCGAAGTGGGTTCGTCACTGTTTTCCCTCATGTGCCCCAGAGTGACACCCGCCACTGACAGTCGAATCGTGACACCCGCCACTGACAGACGAGGGGTTGATGAGGAACTCTCCCGGAAAGGGTCTACCTCCGTGAGAACGCGGAACTCGGTAGCCCTGAAGGAGGCAGCCATGCGCCGCACCACCGTGCACAAGCCCCTGAAGAAGACGGAATCCCGCAGGATCCGCGACGAGGCCGATGAACGGCCCGCCGGCCGCCCCGAGGTGCGCAAGGACATCGCCCGCACCTGGTGGCCCGACGGCTGACGCCGCCCCTTTCACGCCGCTTTCACGCCGCTTTCACTCCCGCCGAGCTCAGGCAGGCCCCGCCCGCGTGGGGCGTTCGCCGATGGACCTTCGGCGTCCGATAGGGCGCCTGCCTGATCCCAGACTCAGCGCTTCCTTAACGCCGCCCTAAAGATCGCCGCCGGCCGCCCACGGCCGGCCGTTCCGGGGTTTCTTGGTTCCGGTGCACCACGCGCCGCCGTCTGTTCCGGTTCCGAGGAGAATCCCCCATGCCCGCACGCCGCAAGGCCGTCGCCGCCGTCGCTCTCGGTCTGGCCGCGCCGTCCCTGGCCGCGCTGTCCTCCGCGCCCGCCGCCGCGCACGGGTCGATGGGCGATCCCGTCAGCCGGGTCGCGCAGTGCTACGCGGAGGGGCCGCAGAGTCCGAAGTCGGACGCCTGTCGGGCGGCGGTCGCGGCGGGCGGCGCCCAGGCGCTGTACGACTGGAACGGCATCCGCATCGGTGACGCGAACGGCCGCCATCAGGAGCTGATTCCGGACGGCAGGCTGTGCAGCGCGGGCAACGAGGAGTTCAGGGGCCTGGACCTGGCCCGCGCCGACTGGCCGGCGACCGCCGTGCACAGCGGCCCCCACACGTTCGGGTACCGCGTGACCGCCCCGCACAAGGGGACGTTCCGGGTCTACCTCACCAAGGCCGGCTACGACCCGGCCCGCCCACTGGCCTGGTCCGACCTGGACCTGGCGCATCCGGTGGCCACAGCGGTCGACCCGGTGGCGACGGGCGGCTTCTCCTCCTTCTCCGGGACCCTGCCCGGGCGTTCGGGCCGGCACGTGCTGTACGCGGTGTGGCAGCGCTCGGACAGCCCGGAGGCCTTCTACTCCTGCTCGGACGTCGTGTTCCCGGGAGGGGGCGCGGGAACGGCGACGGGTTCGGGGAGCGGGGCGGCTGGGGCAGGTCGCGGCACGGGGTCTGGGCCGGGGACGGGCGACGGCGCCGCGCCGGCCGCCTCCGCGCCCTCCGAGGAGCAGATCCAGGACGGCGCCGGCCGGTCGACGGTCGAGCACCACGGGCACGGCGACGACGACGCGGCCACGACGACGGACCCGACGGCCCCCGGCACGCCGTCCGCCGCCGGGGATGCGCGCGGCGGTGCGGGCGCCTCCGCGAACGCGCCGCGGGCGGCCGGCGTCCGTGCAGCTCCGGGGGAGCGTCTCGCGCGGACCGGCGGTGACGGCGGCGCCTCGTATCTCGCGGTGGGCGGCGCGGCCGTCCTGGCGCTGGGCGCGGGCCCTGCTGTTCGCGTCGGTGCGCCGGCGGGCGGCGCCCGCCGGGCGGCACGGTCGTTGAGACGGCGGACGACACGGACTCCGGGGCCTGACCGGCGGCTCAGGCCGGACAGGCCCCGGCGAACGCGGCCTGCGCGTCAGCTCAGGACGGACGCGCAGGTGGTGGCGGTGGCGTGGGCGGGGTCGAGCGCGTTGGCCACCTCGTGGAAGGCGATCCGGTCGAGCAGCCCGATCGCCAGGTGCTCGGAGAGGTCCAGCGGGCACAGGTCCTGGAGCAGGACGTTGCGCACGTTCGATCCGCTGAGGAACTGGGTGCGCCACGGTGTGACGACCTCGTCGTTCCGGGTGGCGATGACGGTGTAGCGGACTCCGGGGACGGTGTCTCCGCCCTTGTTGAGCTCGGTGAGGAAGTCAGACCCGACGATCTGGTCGGCGAGGCCGGGAGTGGCGGCCGAGATCAGGTCCTCGGCCCCCGGGAAGTAGGGCAGCAGACGGGTGAGTCCGCTGAGCGTGGTGCCGTGGTTGTCGGGGGCGAGGCCGACCAGCGCGTCGACCTTGGCGGCTCCGCCGAGGAACTTCAGGTAGTAGCGCGGCATCATGCCGCCCTGGGAGTGGCCGACGAGGTCGACCTCGGCGGCGCCGGTCGCGGCGAGCACCTTGTCGACGAAGACGGAGAGCTGGCCCGCCGATTCGTCGATGGGACCGAGGCCGTGGAAGAGCGGGACGCCGGGCAGCTGGCCGTAGTCGACGGAGAAGACGCAGTAGCCGCGGGCCGTCAGGTAGGGGGCGAGGGCCAGCCAGTTGTCGATGGAGTTGCCGAGTGTGCCGTGCACGAGGACGACGGGGTGGGGGTGGGCGGCCGAGGGCTTGCAGCGGTAGTCGTTCCAGCCGCTCGAGGGGGCGGCGGTCGAGGCTTCCGTGGCGGTCGAGGCGTGTGCTGCGGCGGTGGGGACGGTGGCGGCCGCGGCGGCCAGCAGCAGGGCGGCGAGTGGTCTGAGCACGCGGTTCCAGGGCAGCATCGGGTGATCTCCTTGCGGCTCAAGGGGAGTGCGAGGGCCGTACGCCCTGTGATCCGGATCACGGGATGCTGTTCACTTGTCAAGTTACGGACGAGTAAGAGAAGTGGGAAGTTACGCGTCAGTAAAAACTTCCAGTGGTAGTCGGCGACGGCTCGCGGCGCCGACGTTCCGTCACCAGACCGGCCTGATCGGACCGTAGGGGGCGATGCGCGCCAAACGGTCGTACAGGACGCGCACTTCACCCTCACCGAGCACGTCGGCCCAGGCCCGCACCGCCTCGGCCGCCGCCTCCTCCGCCGCCCGGGTGCACTCCCAGCCGCGCTCGGTGAGGACGATCAGCCGGGCGCGCGCGTCCACGGGGTGCGGCCGGCGCTCGACGTACCCCTTGCGCACCAGCTCGTCGACGAGCTGGCTCGCGGCCTGCTTGGTGACCCCTAGGTGGACGCCGAGCTCGGAGACCGTCGCACCGTCCGGGGCCAGCCGGGCGAAGGCGAAGCCGTAGGAGGGCCGCCCCTCGAAGCCGCGGGCGACGACGCCGTCGTTGATGCGCCGGGTCAGCTCACCGGCGGCGGTCAGCAGGGCGGCGGACAGGGCGAGAGCTTCGGAGTTCTGCACGTCTGTAATGAAACACCCTTGACAGGATGGTCAAGCAGCTTGACCATTGACCTACTTAGTCAATCTGCTTGACCATTTTGGAGGTCACCATGCCTGTCGTCCGTTCGTCCGAGGCCGTCACCCACGAGATCCACGGCGCACGCTTCGTCTCGTACGCCACCCCGCTCACCGGGAGCAAGGAGCTCTGCGCCTGGCGGGGCGAGATCCCGGCGGGCACGAAGGCGCCCGCGCACACCGTCAACCGGGAGGAGATCTTCCATCTGCTCGTCGGCGAACTGCTCGTCACCCTCGACGGCCGCACCGAGCGGATCACCGCCGGCGACACGCTGATCGTCAATCCGGGCGCGACCCTGGCCGTCGAGAACCCGACCGATCACACCGCGCTCTCCTGGGTCACCACCTCCATCGGTCTGGAGGCGGAGCTGGCCGACGGGACCCGGATCACTCCCCCGTGGGCCAACTGACCCCGCCACACACGGACTTCGGCTTCCCCCGCCGGCGTCCCGGGCTTCACCGCCCCCCTCTCGCACCCCAGCCCGACCGCCTTGACGGCAGTACCGCTCTCGGGAAGCGTCTGATCATGCGACATGGATCGCCGCCGCTCCTGCCGGCTGCACGGCATCCGTACCGAACCGGTCTCGGGCGCGGTCGGCGGCGGCCTCGACACGGCGCGCTTTCTCGTCGGTCGGCTCGAAGAGCAGCTGACGGGAGGCCCGTTCTGCGGCGATCAGACTCTCCGCCCGCAGGGAGACGGTTCGGACGCGGGCGCGCTGAAGAGCGAGTCGGTCATGGAGGTCGTAGGCGATTGCCGTCAGAGAGCGTGTGTGGGCGGTGGGTTCGGGCAGCTTGCGGGTGCGAGTCGTCGTCGAGCGATCCGCGTAGCGGATGGTGAGAGTCAGGGCGCAGGCCGCCTGGGACTCGCCGCGCAGTCGCAGGCCGAGGCGGTCGGTGAGCGCGAGCAGGGCGGCGCGCTGCCGGTCTCGGTCCAACTCATCCTGAGCAAAGCGGTGTTCGACGCTCATCGAGCGGGGCGGGGCCGAAGGGATCACTGGCGTCGGGTCGAGGCCGCGGGCCGCATCGTGGAGGTGGCGTCCGGCGGTGACACCCAGGATGCGCTGCAGCGTGCCGAGTGGTGCGGTGGCGATCCTGCCGATGCTGTCCAGGCCGTACGAGGACAGGGTGCGGGCCGTCGCCGGCCCCACGCCTTGCAGGGCGGCGGTGGGTTTCCTCGCGAGGAAGGCGGTGACCGTGTCGATGTCGTCGGGCAGAGTACGGACTGCCGAGGGCGGGCCGTCGGCCGCGACCATGCGGGCGAGCAGCGGGTTCGCCGCGACACCGACCGTCGAACGGAGCCCGTACAACCCACCGGTCCGCGCTCGGATGCGCTCGGCCAGTGCCACGGCGTCCGTGCCGAAGTAGCGCAGGCTGCCGGAGACATCGGCCAACGCGGCATCCGGTGGCAGCGCCTGCACCAGAGGGGTGTACTCGGCCAGCAGGGCGAGCAGACGGCTGTAGAGCTGCTCGTCCCGCAGGTCGTGGAAGTGGATGTAGAGGATGTTCATCCTGCGCTCCCGGGACTCTGGTGCCACAGCTTGCGGCTCTGTTTGACGGACTCGCCGGGCGGCTGCAGATCCGCCCAGGGGTGCAGTGCGTAACCGGTTTCCAGTCGGAGGCTGCGGCTGTCCGCGGCTCTGCTCGGCGCCGAATCGGCTTGGGTGAGCCGTTCCGTGACCGCCGACAGGCCGCCTTCGCGGCGCAGCTCGGCCAGTTCGGCGAGGTCCCAGGCGGCGTAGCCGGTCACCGACAGGGCCTTTCCGCCGCCTCCGCCACGGCGCTGCACCACTCCGCGCACGAGCAGCAGCCAGGAATGGAAGACGGTGTGTGCGCAGGCCTCGTGGCTGTCCTCGAAGAACGCGCAGTCCGCCAGGCCTGTCGTGTCGTCGAGCGTGGTGAAGACGACGCGTTTGCCGGAGCGGATCGGCGGGGTCTGAACGGCTCCTTTCGCGCCGGCGACCAGCACCACCTGGCCGTGCGGCAGGTCTTTCAGCCGGTTCGCGGGGATGACGCCGAGTTCTTCCAGCAACTCCCGGTGTTCGCCCATGAGGTGGCGGGAGGTATCCATGCCGAGCACTCCAAGCTCCGCTCCGAGCCGCTCGGCGTCGTTCAGGTCGGGCAGTCCGGCGGGGGCGACCGTACCGTGGTCCGCATCTGTCTCCCCCAGCGTCAACTGGTGCTGCGCAGAGCCCTGCCGGCTGCGATGCAGCTCGGCGAGGTGCAGCAGCAGGTCGCGACGGTTGCGGCCGAAGGCGTCCAACGCGCCGACCTGGGCGAGGCGTTCGGCGACGGGCCTTGACGGCCGGGCCCGAGAAGTGAAGTCCTGGAGCGAGCTGTAGGGGCGCCCTGCGACGATTCGCGCCGCCTCACTCTCGCTCATCCCCCGCACGTCACAAAGAGCGAGCCGGATCCCGTGGACAGGCCGACCACCCTCCATGTCGGACACCAGTTCGATTCGATAGCCGGTGTCCGACGCGTTCACATCCAGCGGCAGGATCGGCACACTCCTGCGCCGGGCATCCGCGAGCAGCAGACGCTTCGGATACATCCCCGGGTCGTGCGTGAGAAGCCCCGCATAGAAGGCGGCCGGATGATGAGCTTTCAGCCACGCCGACTGATACGAGGGCACCGCGAAGGCCACCGCGTGCGCCTTGCAGAAGCCGTACGCCCCGAACGCCTCGACGATCTCCCAGGTCCGCTCGACGACCTCCTCCTCGTACCCCCGCCTGCGAGCCTCCTGCGCGAACCACGCCCGCACCCGTCCGACCTGGTCTGCGTTCGACAGCGCCCGCCGTGTGTAGTCGCCGAAGGCCAGGGTGCAGCCGGTCATGACCGACAGGATCCGGATGATCTGCTCGTGGAAGACCACCACGCCGTACGTATCCCGCAGCGCGGGCTCCAGGTCGGGATGCGGACAGCGTGGCGCCTGGCGCCCGTGCCGGGCCTCGATGAACGGATCGACCATGTTGGCCGCGACCGGTCCCGGCCTGAACAGCGAGATGTCGACGACGAGATCGTGGAAGGTTTCGGGCTGCAACCGGGCAATGAGGTCGCGCTGACCGGGTGATTCGGTCTGGAAGCAGCCCAGCGTCTGTGAGGACTTGATCAGCTGGAACGTCTTCGGGTCGGCCGGCGGCACCTGCGCGGCGTCGTCCAGGTCGATGCGGTGACCGGTGGCCCGCTCGATCTCGGCGAGGGCGTGCGCCATGGCGGACTGCATGCGTACGCCGAGCACGTCGAGCTTGAGCAGGCCGAGGTCCTCCACGTCCTCCTTGTCGAACTGGGACATGGGGAATCCCTCGCCACTGGTCGGCATGACAGGGGTGCGGTGCAGCAGCGTCGCGTCGGAGAGCAGTACACCGCACGGGTGCATGGCGATGCCGCGCGGGAGTGCGTCCAGGGCCTCGACCAGGTCCCACATGTGCGGGCCGTACGACTCCGGGTCGATGCCGCGCAGCTCCGGCAGTTCCTGCAGGGCGGAGCGGGCGTCTCGGGCGCGGATATGAGGAAACGATTTTGCAAGCCTGTCCACCTCGGCTGGATCCAGGCCGAGGGCAAGGCCGACATCGCGCACGGCGTGCCGTACCCGGTAGGTCTCCGGCATGGACACGGTGGCCACCCGTTCCGGGCCGAAGCGGTCGATGATCGCCCGGTAGACCTCCAGACGACGGGCGGACTCCACGTCGATGTCGATGTCGGGCAGTTCCGTGCGCCGGTCGGACAGGAAGCGCTCCATGAGCAGACCGTGCTCGACGGGATCGGCGGCGGCGATCCCGAGGAGATGGTTGACCAGGGAACCCGCGCCGGAGCCGCGGGCGGCGACCCGGATGCCGAGTTCACGGGTGTCGACGACGACCTGGGCGACGGTGAGGAAGTACGAGGCGTATCCCAGTCTCTCGATCAGGCGCAGCTCGTCCTCGAGGCGCTCCCAGCGGCGGCGGTCGCGGTCGTGGCCGTACAGCAGCATGGCAGCGGCGCACTTCGAACGCAGCACCCGCTCAGGAGTGCGCCGGTGAGCGCCGACGAGTTCCGGCTCGGGAAAGTGCACGCGGCCGATTCCCAGGTCGTCCTCGGGGTCGACACGGCATGCGGCGGCGGTCTCCTCGGTGACCTCGAGCAGTCGGCGGGCGGTGTTCGCACCGTATCCGGCGGCTTCTGCGACCTGCTCGGCGATGCGCGCCATGTCCGTTGCCGGCTTGAGCCACCGCTCGCCGCAGTCGCGCTCGCCGCGTGGATCGATCGGCACCAGGCGGCGCGCGGAATCCAGGACGTCCGCGACCGGTCCCTGGCCGGGATCGGCATAACGTACGGCGTTGCTCAGGACGGGCGCGATCCGCTGGTCGGCGGCGAAGCCGAGGGCACGGGCCGCGAGCCGCAGCGAACCGGAGCCGGTGCCGCCGCGGCCATGGCAGACGACCTCGATGCGAAGCGCCGTGTCCCCGTACCGCTCCCGCCAGGGTGCGAGCAGCTGGGCGGCGCGGTCCGGCCGTCCCGCGGCCAAGGCGCGGCCGACGTCCGATGCGGGGCCCAGCAGCACGGTGTGGTGTTCCCCGTCGAGGGCGCCCCAGGGCAGCAGGGGACGCCGGCCTCCCGCGGTGCCCGCGTTCGCGGCACTCACCAGTCGGCACAGCTCGGCCCAGCCGCGGGCCCCGTCCCGGGCGAGGAAAACCACTCGCTGGGCCGACTCGTCGACGAAGGCGCCGCCGCGAGCCGGTGTGCGTCGCCGCTCCGTGCGTCCAGCCGCTTCGGAAGGCGCCTCTACCGCGAGATCCACTCCGAACAGGGGGCGGACACCGGCCCGGCCTGCGGCCTTGGCGAAACGGACAGCCCCACCGAGGGTGTCCCGGTCGGTCAGGGCGACCGCGTCCATTCCCCGCTCGGCGGTCCGCTCCGCAAGCCGCTCGGGGTGGGAGGCGCCGTACCGCAGGGAGAACCCGGAGACGGCGTGCAGATGCGTAAAACCGCGCATCTGGACCACCTCGCCACTGACTGCCCCCTGTCTCCACGTGCCACTCCGGCCCCTCCGGGGTGATGACACCACCCTAGACCAGTATCGAACGCTTATGCGATTCGGCGGGTGCTGCCACGCTCGGACACACAGGGAGGCCGTAATCGCGCCCCATGCGGAGCCGGGGCAGCGAGGCCGGACGGGCATGGGGGTGGCGCTCCCTCGGGTGCGGGCAGGGATTCCCGGGGGCTCCCGGTGAAGCCGGTGACCTCTGCGGGGACGGCCTTCTCGGCCGATGACGACCTGCCGTTCGAGGACACCGGGGCCGCGGGCGGGCGCGGTGGCGAACGAGCGGCTGCGGCTTCGTCCGTCAGACCGGTTCGCCCCGTCACGCAATCCTCGACCGACGCGGCACCGGACCCATGCCCCCCATGCCCCCCCCATGCCCCTACGGCTGTAGGCACACCGTGCGCCTACAGCCGTAGGGCTCTCCGGCATCGCGACGTGACGACCCGCTCGGCTCCGGAGCGGCCGATGATCGCGCGGTAGCCCTCCAGCCGGCGTGCGGACTCCGCGTCCCCGTCGATGTCCGGCAGCACGACCCGCCCCCCGGACGGGAAGCGCTCCGTCAGCAGCCCGTGCCCGACCGGGTCGGCGCTCGAGCCACGCCTCGCCCCACCAGATTCCGAACATCCGTACGGCAGCCGTTCGGACGCCTCCCACCTGCGGAAACACCCTCCGCCCCGGAGCGTGGGGGGCATGACGCAGACGACCGGCCCCGACGCGCCCCGCGCCTCCTCGCACGGCTCCTTTCTCGACGAGGTCAAGGACGCCGTCACCCCGCGGGCCACGTTGCTGGTCGTCGGCGTGGTCGCCCTCCATCTGCTCTTCATCGCCTCCTACGTGGGGGCTCTGCACGACCCGAAGCCGAAGGACGTGCCCTTCGGGGTCGTCGCGCCGGGGGCAGCCGCCCGGCAGACCGTGGCCCGGCTGGAGAAGCTGCCCGGCAGCCCCCTGGCCCCCCGCACGGTGACCGACGCCGCGACGGCCCGCAAACAGATCCTGGACCGGGAGATCGACGGCGCCCTGATCGTCTCCCCGTCGGGCGCCACCGACACCCTGCTGGTGGCCACCGGCGGCGGAAAGGTCCTGGCCGCCACCCTGGTGACGCTCACCACCGCCCTGGAGAAGTCCGAGGCGCGCACCCTGCGGACCCTCGACGTGGCCCCGGCCGACCAGGAGGACGCCAACGGGCTGTCGTCGTTCTATCTGGCCGTCGGCTGGTGCGTGGGCGGCTATCTCTGCGCGTCGATCATGGTGATCAGTTCGGGCGCCGGGAGCTCCACCCCACGGCGCGCGGTGATCCGGCTGCTCGCCATGGTCGTCGTCGGGATCGTCGGCGGACTCGGCGGCGCCCTGATCGTCGGTCCGATCCTGGGCGCGCTGCCGGGCGGGCTCGCGGCCTACTGGGGGCTCGGCGCGCTGATCATCTTCGCGGTCGGCGCGGCCACCCTCGCCTTCCAGGGCGTCTTCGGGCTCGCCGGCGTCGGGCTGGTCATCCTGCTCGTGGTGATCCTCGGCAACCCGAGCGCGGGCGGCGCCCTCCCGCCCCCGCTGCTCCCGCCGTTCTGGCGGGCGATCGGCCCCGCGCTGCCGCCGGGCGCGGGAACCTGGGCGGCGCGCTCCATCGCCTACTTCCAGGGCAACGACATGACCTCGTCCCTGCTGGTCCTGTCGGCGTGGGCGGTCGGAGGGGTCGCCGTCACGCTGCTCATGGCGACGCTGCGCACCCGGCGGAGAACGGCGACGGCGTGAGGTCCCGCCCCTCGTGGAAGCGGGGCGGGACCTTCGACGGGCGGGGCCGAGGCGGGCCGGGTCAGCCGATCTGCGTTCCGGTGGCCGACAGCGCCTCCGTCACCGGCTGGAAGAACGTCTCCCCGCCGGCCGTGCAGTCGCCGCTGCCGCCCGAGGTCAGGCCGACGGCGCTGCTGCCCGAGAAGAGGGAGCCGCCGCTGTCGCCGGGCTCGGCGCAGACGTCGGTCTGGATGAGGCCGTCGACGACGTCGCCGTTGCCGTAGTTCACCGTGGCGTCGAGGCCCGTGACCGTGCCGGAGTGCACCTGGGTGGTCGACCCGCTGCGGGTCACCTTCATGCCGACGGTGGCCTCGGCGGCGCCGGTGATGGCCTGCGCGGAGCCGTTGTAGAGGTTCACCTCGCTCGGGTGGTCGACCTCGGCGGTGTACTTGACCAGTCCGTAGTCGTCACCCGGGAAGCGGGAGACCGCGTTGACGCCGATCTGCGCGCCGGAGGAGTCCGACCATGTGGAGACGGCGTCGGTGCAGTGCCCGGCGGTCAGGAAGTACGGCTCGCCGCCCTTGACCACGTTGAAGCCGAGCGAGCAGCGCCCGGTGCCGCCGGTGATGGCGTCGCCGCCGGCCACGAAGGGTGTGAACTCCCCCTTCGTGCGGTGGAGTTCCACCGTCCCGCCGAGCCCGCCGACGACCTTGGACAGCGTGGCCCACTCGGCTCTGGAGACGGTGCGGTCGGCGGTGACGACGACCTTGTTGGCGGTCGGGTCGGTCACCCAGGCGGTGCCCGGGATGCTCGCGTCCGATGCCAGCGTGGTGCGGGCGCCGGTCAGTTCGGCGAGGGAGTTCTCGACGAGTCTGGCCTTGGCGCCGGCCGCCTCGACGGTCTTCGCGGCGGCCTCGTCGAGGACGTTCACCACCAGGCTCCGGCTCTTCGCGTCGTAGTACGTGCCCGCCGCGTCGGCGCCGAGGTCCCGGCCGAGCGACGAGGCGAGCTTTCCGGCCGCGAGGGCCGAGAGCGGGGTGGGCTGCGAGGTCTTCGCGGGTTCGTCGGCGTTCGCAGTCTGGAAGGTCAGCCCTGCCGCGACGAGCGCGGCGACGCCCGCTCCCGCCATGGCCGCCCGTCGCCGGGGTATGCGTCGGTGCTGCAACTCGGGTCCTCCTGTGGGGGGCGGCGCGGGCGGCCGTGGGGGCCGCGACGGGCCGGAATGCTGGTTGACGGCCGCTCACTCTTCCGAACCGCGCAGGGAGCACACAAGGTCGACTTCAGGACGCGCACAGGGTGGGCACCGCGCGCCCTCCCCGTCTTCACCGCGCCCGCACCTCGGCAGGTCACCGGCGAGCGGCCGCATGGGAATTCGCTCAGCAAACGCTACGGGTGAGTAACCCCTCATACCGCGCCGCCCTTGGACGCGGGTACTCCTGGCCGGAACCCGTCGCCGCCGCGGGCGGCCGGGGCGGAGATGTCGTCGAGGGTGTGGAGGACGCCGGGGGAAGCGGTTGCCGCCGCGTGCGGACTCCGCGAAGCGCGGCGGCGCCCCGGAACCGGCGGCCCGCCCCGCGGACGACCGTGCGCCCCGCGGACAAGGGCGAGCCCCCGCACGCCGGTTGCGTGCGGGGGCTCGCCTGCGGTCGGCCGCAGGACCCGGGGAGCAGGGCCTAGAAGACGCTGACGCCGTAGCGGCTCAGGGCCTCGGTCACGGGCTGGAAGAAGGTCGTGCCGCCGGACGAGCAGTTGCCGCTGCCCCCGGAGGTCAGGCCGAGCGCCACGCCGCCGGAGGTGTAGAGCGCGCCGCCGGAGTCGCCGCCCTCGGCGCACACGTTGGTCTGGATCATCTGGTAGACCACGTCGCCGCCGCCGTAGTTCACCGTGGCGTTGAGGGCGGTCACCCGGCCGGTGTGGATGCCGGTCGTGGAGCCGTCCCGGATCACCGACTGGCCCACGGTGGCGTTGCCCGCGCTGGTGATGTCGGTGTTGCCCGCGGTGCCGGCCTTGGCGACCGAGGTGTTGGTGTACCGGACCAGCGCGTAGTCGTTGGTCGGGAAGCTGTAGCTGCTGTTCGTGCCCAGCACGGTGGTCTGGCCGGAGTTCGAGTACCAGGTGGAGGCGACCTCGCCGCAGTGCCCGGCGGTCAGGAAGTAGTAGGTGCTGCCGCTGCGCACGTTGAAGCCGAGCGAGCAGCGGTAGCCGCCGCCGTAGATGGCGTCGCCGCCGCCGATGAGCTTGGTGAACCTGCCCGGCGTGTGCTTGATCGTGAGCGCGCCGGCGTTGTCGCCCGCCTGCCTCCTGATCTTCGCGATCTCGGCGTCCGACACCGTGCTGTCGACGGTGACGACCAGCCGGTTGGTCTTGCTGTCGACGGCCCAGGCGGTGCCCGGGACGTCCGCCCGGAGCACCGAGTCGCCGGCGCTCTTGAGTTCGGCGCTGCTGTAGACGGCGTCGTCGGCCGCGTTCGCATGGGGGATCGCGATGGCGGCCGCGGCCACGAGTCCGGTGGCGACGGCGGTCAGCCGGGCCCGTCTCGAGATGCCGTGCGTGGGGATGGTGGGGGTGGTGCGCTTGATCCTCACGTTTCGTTCCCTCCCAGGGGAAGTCGGGGGCCCGTCGTGTGGGGTCGAGGCCCAGGTGAGGCGCAGCCAGGATCGACATTCGTCCGCATTCCGGACACGCCGTGACCCTGACAAGCGCTGAGGGGGAGTATTCGGCCGAACGGCCGGTAGGCGCAAGGGCGCCTTTCGGCCGTCAGACGCTGAACGGGCTGCGCGAGTTGAGCCCTCTTGCAGCCTTCTTGCCCCAGCTCAGACCAGGTTGTGCCGTGTTGCCTCGACTTCCACGCCCCATGTGTTCCCCGTCGAGGGGGCCGTGTGGAGAAAACGACCGACAAGGTGCACGGAGGCAGTACGCCCCGGCCGGGTCCGCCGTCACGCCCCGGCCCCACGCCGTACGCGCCGTACCCGGCTCGCCTCCTCCCGTCCGGACGGCTCCTCGTCACACCGTCACACGCGCGCCTTCTCCGCGGCGGCCGGGGCTGCGCCTGGGGGCGGCCCCGAGGCCGGCGTCCTGCCGTCCCGCGTCCTCGGGGCCGCCCGGAAGCCGATCACCCGGTCCATCAGCGCCTCCAGCACGTCCCGCACGGAGCCCCGTTCCCGGGCGTCGCACTCGAGCACCGGCACGTCGGCGCTCAGATCCAGAGCGTCCCGGACCTCCTCCGGATCGATGCGCACCGTGCCCTCGAACCGGTTCACCGCGAGCACGAACGGCGCTCCCCTGGCCTCGAAGTAGTCGACGGCCGGGAAGCAGTCCTCGATCCGCCGGGTGTCCGCGAGGACCACCGTCCCGAGCGCGCCCTCCGCCAGGTCGTCCCACAGGAACGCGAAGCGGTTCTGCCCGGGCGTGCCGAAGAGGTACAGCGCGATGGCCGTGTCGAGGGTGATCCGCCCGAAGTCGAGCGCGACCGTGGTCGTCGTCTTGGACTCCACGCCCTCGAGCGAGTCGATCCCGACCGACACCTGGGTGATCGCCGCCTCCGTGTCGAGCGGATCGATCTCGGAGACGGCTCCGATGAAGGTGGTCTTGCCGACCCCGAGGCCGCCGCTCACCACGATCTTCACTGCGAGCGGCACGGTCTTGTCGGAGCGGGAGCGCCCGGGCATGGTCCCTGGTCCTTTCGCGCAGCGGGCGCGGCGCCCCGGCGCGGGTCCGCCCCGGAGCGGCTCGGCCGGCCCGCCGCGACGGCACACCGGTCGTACGAGATCCGCGTCCTCGCCCAGGGATACGTGTGCGGGCGGCGAGCCGCTCAGCGGCGGTCCCGCCGGCCGGTGGCGGGCAGCGCGGCCGCGACGGGCAGGACGCGCCCGCCGAACCGGCCGAAACCGTAGCCGCACCACGGCCACAGCCCCGACCACGACCACAGCCCACAGCCCGAAACCACGGCCACAGCCCGGATCCCGGCCCCCACCCGAATCCCCCGTCATGCCCCGGCCCCGCCCTGTGCCCGCCCTGCCCAGGACCCCCGCCCGGCCCCTCGGGTGACGCCCTGTCAGCAGGAGCGGCCGGAGACGCCGGTTCAGGCGGCCGGACGTGTCAGCAGGAGCAGTCGCAGGAACAGCAGTCGCACCCGTCACAGCAGCCGCAGTCACAGCAGTTTCCGCAGTCACCGCAGTTGCCGCAGTCACCGCAGTCGTTGCACAGGCCCTCGCGCTTCTTGCGCGACCAGGGGCCCTCGAACTCGTCGGCGCAGCACACCTTGCAGGTGCAGCACAGTCCGAGCGCGACGGCGCAGCCGGCCAGCAGGCCCCGCTTGCCGGGCCGGGGCGGCTCACCGCCGTAGGGGTTTCCGTACGGGTTGCCGGGCGCGTGCGGATCCACCGGGTTCTGCGGGGCGTACGGGCCGGTGGGCGGACCGAACGCGCCCTCGGGCCCGTGCGCGTGACTGCACGACCGGGTGCCGAAGGCCCGCTCCACGGACCGTTCCAGCTCGTGGGCGAGCAGCAGGTGCGCCAGCCTGCCCTCCACGAACTTCACGTCCTTCAGGGCGAGCCGGATGCCGTGCAGCGCGTCGTCGGCGAGCCGGCGGGCCTCGGTGAGCGGGGTCCCGGTGGCCGTGAGCGGGTTCCAGGCGCCGGCGGCGGCGTCCGCCTCCCGGTCCTCCACCGCGTCCAGCAGATGCGCGAGACGTCCGAAGAGCCGGCCGGCCTCGGCGAGCGGCGCGGTGTTGCCCGGCCGGCCCGCCAGGATCGCGGTGTGCGCGAAGGCGGCGGCGGTGGCGGTCTCGGTCGGCTCGGTGACGGTCAGCAGCGGGGTGCCCGGTCCGGCGAGCGCCTCGATGCCGATCTGCCGGTCCACCGCGTCCACCAGGACGGCGGTGTCGAACCCGACGGCGGCGCCGCTCCGTTCGCCGGCCCGTCCCCAGCCGGCGGCGACCCGGCGCGCGGCGACGGCGACCGGCCGCCGCGCGAGCAGGCCGTCCCCGTCGGCGACGTGGTCGCGCACCTTGGCGGAGGCGAGCACCAGCGAGACGGCGGCCGCGAGCCGGGCGCCCTCGCCCTGGGCGACGGACGCGGTGCGCATGCCGCGCAGCGGGCACGGTCCGGCCGTGCGCCGCCATCCGCCGGCCGTGGCGCGCTCGGCCTGAGCCTCCGTCAGAACCGATATGAGCAGGCCGTCGTAGTTGGTGACGACCCGGGCGAACTGCCCGTGGTCGCCGCGCAGCGCGAGACAGAGCCCGCACAGGTGCGCCATCCACTGGGTCTTGAGGCTCTCTCCGAGCCGGTGAGAGCACGGTCTGACGATTCCGAACACGACAACCCCCGTCGTCCTTGGGACATTGAGCTGCCGCATGCTATCGACTGATTGTCGTGCCGGATCCGGGGCACTCGTTCACCCGGACGCACCGAGCGTCACCCGTCCGCCACGAAGAATCATATTTCACTCACAGTCAGCAGCCGTATCCGGTAGGACCCTTGGGAGACGCGGGCTCTCGACGGATTCCCTGTGCACCAGTACCGTCACAAACCCCCCGCGCGGCGTCTATCCACTTGGCGCGACATCCGCATCATGGACGACCATGGGGAATGCGGAAAGCAGAATGACCGCTGTGAGAGGAGGCGTCCATGGGATCGGTGCGCAAGGCGAGTGCCTGGCTTGGCCTCGTCGACGACAACGATGACGAGCGTTACTACGACGACGACTATTCCGAGGGGACCGACTCCGGCGACGCCTGGGTCACCGACCCCCGCGTGAAGGTGGCCGCGGACACGGCCGAGGAGAAGGGCCGCCGGATCGGCACCGTCACCCCGGACAGCTTCCGGGACGCGCGGGCGATCGGTGAGCTGTTCCGCGAGGGCGTGCCGGTCATCATGAACCTCACCGCCATGGAGGCCGCCGACGCCAAGCGCGTCGTCGACTTCGCGGCCGGGCTGATCTTCGGCCTGCGGGGTTCGATCGAGCGGGTGTCCACCCGGGTGTTCCTGCTGACCCCCGCCAACACGGAGATCGTGAACGGGGACCCGTCCGCGCGCCGGACGGACGGTTTCTTCAACCAGAGCTGAGGCAGGGCCGCTCACCGGCCCTGCCCCCCTCCGGGGGTCAGCGGAAGGCGTCGAGTCCGGTGAGCGCCTTGCCCAGTACGAGCTGGTGCATCTCGACGGTGCCCTCGTAGGTGAGCACCGACTCGAGGTTGGTCGCGTGCCGCATGACCGGGTACTCGAGCGAGATCCCGTTGGCCCCGAGGACGGTCCGGGCGGTCCGGCAGATCTCGATCGCCTCCCGCACGTTGTTGAGCTTGCCGAAGCTGACCTGCTCGGGACGCAGGCGGCCGGCGTCCATGCGCCGCCCCAGATGGTGGGCGAGCAGGATCCCCTTGTGCAGTTCGACCGCCATGTCGGCGAGCTTGGCCTGGGTGAGCTGGAAGCCCCCGATGGGCCGCCCGAACTGCTCACGGGTCTTCGCGTATCCGACGGCGGCCTCGAAGCAGGAGCGGGCCGCCCCCATCGCTCCCCACACGATGCCGTAACGCGCGTGGTTCAGACAGCTGAGCGGTCCCTTCAGACCGGTGACCTGCGGAAGCACGGCGTCCGCGGGCAGTCGTACGTCGTCGAGGACCAGCTCGCTGGTCACGCTGGCCCGCAGCGACCACTTGTGCCTGATCTCCGGGGCGGAGAAGCCCGGGCTGTCGGTCGGCACGACGAACCCCCGGATCCCGTCGTCGCTCTGCGCCCACACGACGGCGACGCCGGCGACGGAGCCGTTGGTGATCCACATCTTGCGCCCGTTGAGCACCCAGTCCGCGCCGTCGCGCTTGGCGTGCGTCCGCATGCCGGCGGGGTCGGATCCGTGATCCGGCTCGGTGAGCCCGAAACAGCCGATGACCTCGCCGGCCGCCATCCGGGGCAGCCACGTCTGCTTCTGCTCCTCGCTCCCGAAGCGGTGGATCGCGTACATGGCGAGGGAGCCCTGCACGGAGACCAGGGAGCGGATCCCGGAGTCGGCGGCCTCCAGTTCCAGACAGGCGAGCCCGTACTGCACGGCGCTCGCCCCCGCACAGCCGTAGCCGTCGAGCGACATGCCCAGTGCGCCGATCCCGCCGAGCTCCCGCGCGAGCTCCCGGATCACGGGCAGCTCCCCGCGCTCGTACCACTCGGCGACGTTCGGCAGCACCCGGTCCGCCGCCCAGCCGCGCACGGTGTCGCGGACCGCGAGGTCCTCCGGCTCCAGCAGGTCGTCGAGCCCGAGCGGGTCGGCGGGGTCGAAGGGCGGCAACTTCGAGGACGCGGACATACGGAAGCCTCCGGCAGGAACCAAGAAGACCAGCACCGCCAGCCATGAAAAACTAGCACCGCTAGTCACGATGTCCCGGGTGACGTTACGACGCGACGCCCCGCACGTCCACCCGGCGAGCCCGTCACACGGAGACGCGGGACGGAGCGACCTCCCGGGGAGCGGGCAGTTCCACGGGCGGCGACTCGCAGCTCATGGTCCGCGGCAGCCGCAGCGCCATCACCGCCCCGAGCAGCAGCAACCCGGCGCTGACCAGCAACGTCACATGCAGTCCATGGACGAAGCACTCCCGGGCCGTGGCCCGCAGGGCCGCTCCGGCCGGTCCGCCGAGCCGCCCGGCCACCTCGTAGGCCTCGCCCAGCGAATGCCCCGCCGCGGCCGACGCCGACGCGGGAACCCCGGGCACGGAACTCAGCCCGGGCGCGTACGCCGCGTTCATCACCGTGCCGAGCAGCGCTATGCCGATGCCCGCGCCCAGCTGGTACGAGGTCTCCCCGATGGCCGCCGCCCCGCCCGCCTGTTCCGGCGGAGCCTCGCTCAGCATCGACTCGTACGCCGCGAAGAGGGTCGTCTCCAGACCGAAGCCCAGCAGCAGGAAGCCGCACAGCAGCAGCCCCGTGTTGTCCGACTGGCCCATCGCGGTCAGCGTCAGCACGGCCGCACCCGTCAGGACGAACCCTCCGCACACCATCCGGCGGGGCCCGAACCGCCGCAGCAGCCGCGCCCCGGCCAGTCCCGCCGCCATCGCGGCGAAGGTCAGGGGCAGCAGACGCAGGCCCGTCTCCAGCGGGGACAGCCCCAGCACCAGCTGCAGGTACTGCGCCGCGATCAGCTCGAGGCCGACCAGCGCCAGCATCGCCAGCACGATGCACCCCACCGCCGTGCTGAACGCCGGCCGCCCGAACATCCGCAGATCCACCAGCGGATGAGCCCGCCGGCGCTGACGGCGGACGAACATCACGAGCAGCACGGCTCCGGTCGCCAGCGGGAGCACGGTGAGCGGGCCGGCCTCCCCGCCGCCCAGCCGCTTGACGCCGAGCACGGCGCCGAACAGCCCCGCCGCCGCCGTCAGCGCCCCGACCACGTCCCAGGGGCCGTCCCCCGTGCCCTTCGACTCCGGCAGGAGCAGACGCCCCACCGGCAGGCTGACCAGCATCAGCGGGATGTTGACCAGGAAGACCGAACCCCACCAGAAGTGCTCCAGCAGAAAGCCGCCGAGCAGCGGGCCGACGGCCGCGCCCACCGCGGCCACCGCGCTCCAGATGCCTATCGCCAGCGCCCGCTCACGGCGGTCGGGGAACACCTGCCGCAGGATCGACAGCGTTGCCGGCATGATCATCGCGCCGCCGACGCCGAGCAGCGCGCGGGCCACGATCAGCACCTCGGCGCTGCCCGCGAACGCGGCGAGCGCCGAGGCCGCGCCGAACAGGGCGTACCCGAGCAGCAGGATGCGCCGTCGGCCCACCTTGTCGCCGAGCGTGCCGAAGAGGATCAGCAACGAGGCGCAGACCAGTGGATAGGTGTCGACGATCCAGAGCAGCTCGATGGCGCCGGGGCGCAGGTCCTCGGTGACGGCGGGCACCGCCACGTGCAGCACCGTCGCGTCGACGGCGACCAGGAGCAGGCTGACGCACAGCACCACCAGGACGACCCAGCGGTTGGCACCGGCCCCGGCCGCCCGGCGGCGCAGCCCAGCGGCGGCCGCGGTCGTCCCGGACATGTACGTACCTCCCAGGTGATCCCTCGGTTCGGCGGGCTCACGAGGTGGGGACTCCCCGCGGCTCGGCCGGAGAGGAGCGGTGTTCTCCGGCCCGCGCAGACGAACACGAGTGACACGCAGCGTACGCGAGTTCGCGCCCGGGCCGCGTGGCGGACCTCTCACCGTTCGGGGGCAACCCGTGTGGCGTACGCCACTGGTCTGCGGGTTTCGCCGCACGGCTCGCGGGGGGCGCCGGGCCCGGTCCCGGTCCGCTCCGGCACGGGCCCCGCGCCGGTCCGCGCGCCCCGGCGGTCCCGGCGGCCGGGCACGCCGTCGATAATCGGGCCCGTGACCGACCTTGACGTGCGCGCGACGCTCCCCGGCCCCGCCGCCCTGCGCCGGGCGGCCCCCGCCCTCCTCGGGTACGCGGCCGTGCGGACCCTGGGCCTGCTCGCCCTCGCCGTGTGGAGCGCGGCCCGCGACAAGAGCGCGTTCACCCTGCTCACCGCCCGCTGGGACGCCCTCTGGTACACCAGGGTCGCCGAGCTCGGATACGGCTACGAGGTCCGCCTGCCGAACGGCGACGTCCACTCCAACCTCGCCTTCTTCCCGCTGCTGCCCTGGCTGGAGCGGCTGCTCCACGCGACGACCCCGTTGTCGTACGCCGCCGCCGGCTTCGCGGTCTCCGTGGTCGCCTCGCTCGCGGCGGCCTGGGGGATCTTCGCGGTCGCGGACCACGTGTACGGGCGGCGGGCCGGGATCTGCGCGGTGCTGGTGTGGGCCGTGCTCCCGGTCGGGATCGTGCAGTCGATGGCGTACAGCGAGTCGCTCTTCACCGCGCTGGCCGCCTGGTCGCTGTACGCGGTGCTCACCGAACGGTGGGTGACCGCGGGGGTGCTGGCGTCGTTGTCCGGTCTGACCCGTCCGGTGGGTCTCGCGGTCGTCGCCGCGGTCTGGGCGGCGGGATCGGCGTCCCTCCTTCGTGACCGCCGGGCCCAGGGGACGGGCCCGTTCGTGCGAACCCGCGGCACGGCGCCCGCGCCCGGCGCGCAGAGTGACCGGCGCGCCCCCCAGTCGTCCGACGAGGCCGCCGAGGGGCGCGGGGCCGCCGCCCACGGGCCCGGTGTCGCGCCGCGCGCCCTCGGCATGCTGCTCGCGCCCCTCGGCGCCGCGGGCTATGTCCTGTGGGTGGGCGACCGCACCGGCCAGGGGCCCCTCGGGTACCTCGACGTCCAGGCGGGCTGGCGCAACGGCTTCGACGGCGGGTACGCCTTCGCCCGCTTCGTCGCCGACAAGTTCACGGCCTTCCCGTCGGCCCTGGCCGGCGTCGGGCTGATCGTCGGCGTCGCCCTGCTGCTGTGGCTGTACGTCGTCTGCGTGCGGCAGCGTCAGCCGCTGCCGCTGCTGGTGTACGGGGGCGCGGTGCTCGCCCTCGCCCTGTGCGCGTCGAGCTACTTCGGCTCGAAGCCGCGGCTGCTGCTGCCCGCCTTCCCGCTGCTGCTGCCCCTCGCGCTGGCCCTGGCCCGGCTGCGGACCGGCCGGTCGGCGCTGGTGACGGGGTGCCTCGCGGTCGCGTCCGCCGTGTACGGAGCGTGGTGGCTGAACGGCTCGGGTCCCCCGTAGACGCGGACCGGGTCTTTTCCGGGCAGCCTTTCATAACTTCTCTAAAGCTATCCCCTGGAATGATCAAAGGAATTGCGGGAAGAAGCGTTCGAGGATTGTGGATTCCTCGGGAATTGTCACCGTTCTGAGAGCAATCCCACATCACATCGTCATCACAAACCCGCGGAATCGGCCGGGTCTCGAGCTCACTCGCTGTAACGTCGTTTAGGTGCGTACCGAACAAAACCTCACCCGTCTGGACCGGGTGTTCGCCAGGCTCGACCGTGAGCCGGAACGACCGGCCCACATCGATGTGCCGAAGATGAGCAGGCACAGGGTCGCGCTGCTGGTCGCGACCCTGGCCTTCTATCTGGCGATCGTGTGGCTCGTGGTCGTCACGTCGTGGCTGGTCCGTTTCGACTGGCAGGTCATGTTCTTCCGGCCGTACCAGCAGTGGCCGGAGATCCACGCCTTCCTCGACTACTACGTGGTTCTCGGCCAGCGCGGCCCGACCGCCGTGATGGTCGCCGCGTGGCTCGGCTGGAGATCGTGGCGGCAGCACACCCTGCGCCCGTTGCTCACCCTGGGCGCCTCACTGCTGCTGCTGAACATCACGGTCGGGGCGGCCAAGCTCGGCATGGGCCGGCTCGGACCGCACTACGCGACCACCATCGGCTCGAACGAGATGGGTCTGGGCGGCGATATATTTCCCAGCGGCCACACCGCCAACGCCGTCGTGACCTGGGGAATCCTGGCGTATCTGGCCTCCACGCCGAGGGCCCGCCGCTGGCTGTCCGCCGTCTCCGCGGTGGTCTCGCTCGGCGTCGGCCTCACCACCGTCTACCTCGGTACGCACTGGCTGAGCGACGTGGTGCTGGGCTGGGCCGCGGGTCTGCTCGTCCTGCTGGCGCTGCCGTGGTGCGAACCCCTGATCGCCCGCGCCGAGGTCTCGATCTTCGCCCTGCGCGACCGTCTGCGCGAACGCCGCAGCGGCACGCTCCCGGTTCCGGCCGCCCCGGTGGCCGTTCCCGTGCCGGTCGTCGCGGGCGCCGCGGCCGCCCGCGACGAGGCGGCCGGCCCCCGCGAGACGGCCGCCTCGGCCCGTCCGCCGCGTGCCCCGGTCTACCTGGCCCCCGGCCCCCACACCACCCGCTCGGAACGCATGCCGGTCACCCCGGTCGGCAGCCGCCGGCCACCGCACTCCGACCGCCTCCCCCGAGGCGCCACGACCTCGACCGCCCGCCCCCTCACAGGGGGTTGACCTGCGCGGATCCGCCCACGGCGGCGGGGCCCGGTACGCACCCCCGGCCCCGCGCACACAGGCCCCGCTTCCCGACATCGGGAAGCGGGGCCTGTGCCGTCCCCGCGGGACCTCGCGCTCGGGGCGGCGGTTCAGCCCTTCCAGGCGCGGGCCACCCGGCCGTCCCGCACCTCGAAGTTCAACCGGCCGAAGCGGTACTCCATGGTGATGATCGTCCCCGGCGCCAGCGAGCGCACCGTCGACCACCCCCGTTCGCGCGCGAGCCGCTCGGCCTGCGCGGCCTCGAGGCCGACGTACCCGTCCGGACTGTCCTGCGGCTCCGCTGAGGGAGCGGGATGGGGTGCCATACCGCCACGCTAGGCCGCCCGCCGGGCCCCCGGGAACCCCGTACGGGACGCGTGGATCACCCCGGTCACGCTTCTGTCACAGGATCACGACACGCGTTCCGGCCTAACCCCGTCACACGTACGAGCGATTTCGCACAACTTGTTCAGGCATTCGAAAGTGCTTTTCGCACGGCGTCCGAGCCCTTCGAAAAACCCTGCGAAAAGCGTCCACAACGCCGTACCCGAAAACCGTCGAAATCTGTTCCGTCCCGATCGCCGGCGCACACTCCCGAGCTGACTGCCCGTAGGAAATACACGGGTCCTCCACACGTCCTCCCGGCGCCGGCGGCCGGCCCTCGGCCGGTGCGCCGGCACCCGTGGAGGGAGTCAGCAAGGGCTCCGAGAGGGCGCTCGGCGGCCCGGGCGGCCGTCAGGGGCACGCCGTGGACGCCGGGTCGCCGGCCCGCGCCCGGGGCCCTGCGGCCCGCGCCAGAGCACCGTCGAGCCGGTCGCGGGCGGTCCTGATCGCATCGATCAGCTCCACGGGTTCCAGCACCTCGAACTCGAGGCCCGCCATCATCACGTGGATCACCATCACATCGAGGCTCGCCGCTCCCGTGCGCAGCACGCAGGCGTCCTCCCCGTCGGGCTCCAGCGTGCCCGCCGAAGGCGAGACGCGTTCGGCGGCCTCGGCCAGCGGCGCCAGCAGCCGGACGGCGGCCCGGACGGCGTACGCGCGCGTGGAGACGCCCTCGGAGACGTACCCGGCGAGGTCCTGGGCGGGCGGCTCGCGCGGCTCGAAGCGCGGGCCGTGCGGCGGCCTCGGGGTCATCCGGTCCACCCGGAACGTGCGCCAGTCGGCCCGGTCGAGATCCCAGGCGACCAGGTACCAGCGGCGCTCGGTGCACACCAGGCGGTGGGGTTCGACCGTGCGGCGGGTCTCGCCGCCGTCGTGTCCCCGGTAGTCGAAGCGCAGCCGCTCCGCGTCCCGGCACAGATGGGCGAGCTCGGTGAGAAGGCCCGGGTCCACGGAGGAGGACTGCGGGCCGCGCAGCATCGGCACGGTGAAGGCGTTCAGGGCGCCCACCCGCCGCCGCAACCGGTGCGGCAGCACCTGCTCCAGCTTGGCCAGCGCCCGTACCGAGGTCTCGCCGATGCCCTCGATGCCCTGCCCGGCCGCCGTCCGCAGCCCCACGGCGACGGCGACGGCCTCGTCGTCGTCGAGCAGCAGCGGCGGCAGCTCGGCCCCGGCGCCCAGCTGGTAGCCGCCGCCCGTGCCGGGAGTCGCGTTGACCGGGTATCCCAGCTCGCGCAGCCTCTCCACGTCCCGGCGCACCGTGCGCGCCGTGACGCCGAGCCGGTCGGCGAGCTGCGTGCCGGACCACTCGCGGTGGGCCTGGAGCAGGGAGAGCAGACGCAGCAGTCGGGCGGAGGTCTCCAGCATGCGCCCAGTGTGGCTCACGGCGGACGCTCAGGACGCCGCCGGGATCCCGGGGAAGGGCCCCGTCCCGTCGTCGGACCGGACGGGGCCGCCGTGTCCCCGGAGGGGGAGCGGCTCAGAGCGCGAGGCGCTGTCCGGGCACGATCAGGTCGGGGTCGCCGCCCACGACGGTCCTGTTGGCGGCGTAGACGCGCTGCCAGGTCATGCCGTGCCGGGCCGCGATGCTGCTGAGGGTGTCGCCCGCGCGGACCGTGTAGTCACCGTGGGAGGAGCTGCGGGAGGCCTGCCCCGACGCCGGGGAACCCGAGCCCGAACCGGACTTCCAGGAGCTCGCCTTCTTCGAGGAGCCCGACGTCCCGGCGGACTTCGACGAACCCGACGTCGAGGACTTCGCATACTTCGACGACTTGGTCGAGTTCGACGGCTTCGACGACTTCGAGGAACCGGAGGAGCCCGAACCGTGCGTGGACGAACCGGCGCCCGGTGCGCTGCCGGAGGCTCCGGCGCGCGCCGAGCAGGTCGGCCACGCGCCCCACCCCTGGGCGTTCTGCACCTTCGCCGCGATGGAGATCTGCTGTGCCTTACTGGCCTTGTCGGCGGTGGACGCGTAGGCGCCGCCGCCGAACGCGCGCCAGGTGCCGGCGGAGAACTGCAGCCCGCCGTAGTACCCGTTGCCGGTGTTGATGTGCCAGTCGCCGCCGCTCTCGCACTGGGCGATGCGGTCCCACACCCCGCTGTCGGCCGCCGTGGCCTCGCCGGTCGCGGACAGCAGCCCGAGAGGGGCGAGAAGCACCGCCCCGGCGAGGACCGCCGTCTTGCGCGACGACTTGCGGGTGCGGATATCGGCACATTCGGACATGTAGATCCCTCTCTACGAACCCGGGCTCCCCCGGGACGGGGCACGTGCCGCGCAGGGCGCGGTCGTCGTGCTCCGTCCCGTCCGCCGGCGGTCGTGCTGCGCGATGTCTGGCCGCGCGGCCGGCGGACGTTCCCGAGCGGTGCTCGTTGCACACGGCGGAGCAATCTAGGGACGCTGACGAGTCGTTATCAAGCAACTCCCCTCCACCCCAGGCCACTTGCCGGTTACCGTAGGTAGCGGCTATTTTCGGCCACTCGTTTCATTCCCTCATTTCATGCTTTGTCGACCAGAGAGCACGGCCTGCTGTGAGCCAGCTCACCGGATCAACTTTCGTGACCTTCCCGTTACTTGACGGAGAGTGGCTGATTCCGCGCCCAGAGTGACCGTGCGCGCAGGACGGTTCGATTCCGTTCGCCCTGCAGCGTGACTCCCGCCACAGATCGCCGTTGTCTTCTTCATGAGCCGGGGACCGCCCGGACCACGAGCCGGGGCCACCCGGACTCGCCCCAGCACCGCATCCGAGGGAGCACCCCGTGCCGCGCATGCTCGACGTCAGCGACGAGGTTCGCGCCGAGATCGGCGACGAAGAAGCCGACCGGCTGCTCGCCGGAGACAACGCCCCGGGCAGTTACGACTGCACGTCCTGCCGCACCCCGGGCGACTCCGACAACGAGCGCACCAGCACCGTCCTGTTCATCGGGGACGAGACCGCAGTCCTCGCCTTCGCCCACTCCACCTGCCTGCCCTCACAGGTCGTCCAGGTCACCGAGGAGCAGCTGCAGGGCGCGGTCCGCTCCATCAACGGCGACTCGGCCGACCTGGACTCCGGCAAGGTCGTCCCCGAGCAGGCGGTGCTCGGCGTGACCAGCGGACTCGTCCTGATCGCCGGGGAGTTGCACCCCGCGCTCGTCGTCGAGCCGACCGCGCCGATCGTGCGGCCCGGCACCACCGGCGCCGGCGACGACTTCCTGCCGCTGCTCATCGAGCAGGGCTTCATGCCGCTCTCCCAGCTCTCCGAGGTGCCGCCGGTGCAGCACGGCTGGTCCGTGCTGCTGGCCATGGGCCAGCTGCACGCGGTGCTGCAGCCCTCGGCGAACGGCGGCCAGCCGGTCGCCTGGTGGCAGGCGCACCAGCCGCTGCAGGTGACGGAGGGATGGCGCGCCGCCGCCAACAAGCACCAGCAGGTGCTGATGTTCGCGGCCCCGGTCGGGTCGATCGGCCGTCAGCCCCGCGAGGACCTGCTGCGGGACGCGCTCGACAAGGCCGCCGCGAACGGGCAGTTGGTCGGCGCGGCCCTGCCGCTCGCCGGGACCTGAGACCTCCGGGGCGCGGGGCCCGCACGCGGTCCCGCGCCGCCCCGCACGTCCCGCGCCCCCCGCACTCCGCCGCGCCCCGCACGTCCCGCGCCCCGCACGTGCCACGCCCCGGACGGCGGGCGTGCGGACGTGCGTCGGGAAGTACGGACGTGCGGACGTGCCGCCGTGCGGTCACACGCGCCCGACGGCACGCCGTCCGGCCGCATCCCCTGATGTCCGACCTCGTTTGGACATACGTGCACACCTACGACGTTCCCCGCCGCCCGCCCTTCCCGTCGATCCCCTCCGCTCGACCGGCTCAGGACGCGCAGGGCGGCCCATCGGCCACGCCGATCTACGACGCGCTCTACGCCGAGTACGTCAAGACGTTCCGCTCACTGCCGGGCGACCGCAGCGGCGAGGACGACCTGGGGTTCACCGCGTTCGGGAACATCCCGCACCACACGAGCTCGTACCCGGCGCCCCGCCCGGGATCGTTCAGCAGCTCGTACAGCGCCTACAGCGCCGGGGCGCAGAGCGCGCGGCACGGGAACGGGCAGCCGTCGCAGTGGCAGCGGGTCGGGCAGATCGGCGGCCAGCAGCAGCCCACCGCGACGCACCACGTCCCGGCGGCGCTGCCCCCGGCCCCCCGCAGGACCTTCTGACCGGGTCCGGACACGACCGGAGGGCGGTGCCTGCGACAGGCGCCGCCCTCCGGTTCCCACGGCCGAACTCCCACGGCCGATCTGGTTTCGCCGAGCTACTTCTTGCTGCTCTTCTTCGTGCCGCGCTTCTCGCGCACCCGCACCGAGATGTGGATCGGGGTGCCCTCGAAGCCGAACTCCTCACGCAGCCGGCGCTCGATGAAGCGCCGGTAGCCCGCCTCGATGAAGCCGGAGGCGAAGAGGACGAACCGCGGCGGCTTGGTGCCGGCCTGGGTGCCGAAGAGGATCCGCGGCTGCTTGCCGCCCCGCACCGGGTGCGGGTGCGCGGCGACCAGCTCGCCGAGGAAGGCGTTCAGGCGGCCCGTGGGGACGCGGGTCTCCCAGCCGGCCAGCGCGGTCTCGATCGCCGGGACGAGCTTCTCCATGTGGCGGCCGGTGCGGGCCGAGACGTTGACCCGGGGGGCCCAGGCCACCTGGGCGAACTCGGTCTCGATCTCCCGCTCCAGGTAGTAGCGGCGCTCCTCGTCGAGGGTGTCCCACTTGTTGTAGGCGATGACGAGCGCCCGGCCCGCGTCGACGGCCATGGTGACGATGCGCTGGTCCTGGACCGAGATCGACTCGGAGGCGTCGATGAGGATGACCGCCACCTCGGCCTTCTCGACGGCGGCGGCGGTGCGCAGCGAGGCGTAGTAGTCGGCGCCCTGCTGAAGGTGGACGCGCTTGCGGATGCCCGCCGTGTCGACGAACTTCCAGGTGACGCCGCCGAGTTCGATCAGCTCGTCCACCGGGTCGCGGGTGGTGCCCGCGATCTCGTTGACGACGACGCGCTCCTCGTTCGCCACCTTGTTCAGCAGCGAGGACTTGCCGACGTTCGGGCGGCCGATGAGCGCGATCCGGCGGGGGCCGCCGACCGCGGCGCCGAAGGTCTGCGCGGGGGCCTCCGGCAGGACGTCCAGAACGGCGTCGAGCATGTCGCCGGTGCCGCGGCCGTGCAGCGCGGAGATCGGATGCGGCTCGCCGAGGCCCAGCGACCACAGGTAGGCCGCGTCGGCCTCGGCGCTCGGGCCGTCGACCTTGTTGGCGGCCAGGACGACGGGCTTGCCCGCCTTGCGCAGCAGCCGTACGACCGCCTCGTCGGTGTCGGTGGCGCCGACCTTGGCGTCCACGACGAAGACGACGGCGTCGGCGGCCTCGATCGCGTACTCGGCCTGCGCGGCGACGGAGGCGTCGATGCCGAGGACGTCCTGCTCCCAGCCGCCGGTGTCGACGAGCTTGAAGCGGCGGCCCGACCACTCGGCCTCGTAGGTGACGCGGTCGCGGGTCACACCCGGTTTGTCCTCGACGACGGCCTCACGGCGGCCGATGATCCGGTTGACCAGGGTCGACTTGCCGACGTTGGGGCGGCCGACGACGGCGAGCACGGGCAGCGGCCCGTGACCGGCCTCCTCGATGGCCCCCTCGACGTCCTCGATGTCGAAGCCCTCGACGGCGGCGAGCTCCATGAACTCCGCGTACTCGGCGTCGCCCAGCGCCCCGTGATCGTGCTCGAAGGCGTCCGAGCCGTCAGGCTGGCTGTGGTCGTTCATGAAGTCCGTACCTCGTCGTTCCATCGTGGTGATCGGTGGAGCGCCCCGTTCGTCCGGGTTGATCCACTACTCGGTCATTCAGTGTCGCTCAGCGCCCGGTCAGGCGCCTGGCGTTTTCCAGGTGGGCGGCCAGCTGCTTCTGGATCCGTTCGGTCGCCTCGTCCAGTGCCCTGCGGGTCCTGCGGCCGCTCCCGTCACCGGCGTCGAACGGGTCTCCGAAGACGACGTCGACGCGGGAGCGCAGCGGGGGCAGCGCCTTGATCAACCGTCCGCGGCGCTCCGTGCTTCCCAGCACGGCGACCGGCACGATCGGCGCCCCGCCGCGCACCGCGAAGTAGGCGAGCCCGGCGCGCAGAGCGGCGAAGTCGCCCTCGCCCCGGGTGCCCTCCGGGAAGATCCCGAGGACCCCGCCGTCGTCGAGCACGCCCAGCGCGCGGGTGACGGCCGTGCGGTCGGTGGTGTCCCGGTCGACCTTGAGCTGGCCGATGCCGGTCAGGAAGGGGTCGAGCGGCCCGATGAACGCCTCCTTCTTGATCAGGAAGTGCGTGGGCCGCGGGGCGACGCCCATCACCATCGGTCCGTCGATGTTGTGGGAGTGGTTGATCGCGAAGATCAGCGGGCCGCTCGCCGGCACCTTCCAGGCGCCCAGCACGCGCGGCTTCCACAGCCCGTACATCAGGCCGACGCCGATGCGCCGACCGACCTCGGCGCCCTTGCGGGAGGGCGCGGACGGCTGAGTCACTTCGCGGCCCGACTCTCCTCGACGAGGGTCACCACGTGCTCGATGACCTGGGTGAGCGTGAGCTCGGTGGTGTCCACCTCGACGGCGTCGCCGGCCTTGGCGAGCGGTGAGGTCTTGCGGGAGGAGTCGGCCGCGTCCCGCTTGATCAGCGCCTCCCGGGTGCTGTGCAGGTCCGCGCCCTTCAGCTCGCCGCTGCGCCGGGCCGCGCGGGCCTCCGGGGAGGCGGTGAGGAAGACCTTCAGATCGGCGTCGGGGAGCACGGTGGTGCCGATGTCGCGCCCCTCCACGACGATGCCCTGTTCGGCGGAGGCCGCCAGCGAGCGCTGCAGCTCGGTGATCCGGGACCGCACCTCCGGCACGGCGCTCACCGCGCTGACCTTGGAGGTGACCTCCTGGGTGCGGATCGGTCCGGCGACGTCGACGCCGTCGACCGTGATGGACGGGGCGGCCGGGTCGGTGCCGGAGAGGATCTCGGGCTTGTCGGCGACGGCCGCGATCGCCGTGGGGTCCTCGATGTCGATCCCGTTGGTCACCATCCACCACGTGATCGCCCGGTACTGGGCGCCGGTGTCCAGGTAGCTCAGCCCGAGCCGGGCGGCCACGGCCTTGGACGTGCTCGACTTGCCCGTGCCGGAGGGGCCGTCTATGGCGACAATCACGGGCTGGGCGGCGCCGTTTTCCACGGGGGACACCTTCCTGGTGCGAGGCGGTGGATGTGCGGGGCGCGACTGTGCCCCGTACCAGGTTACCGGCCGCGGGTCACTCGTCCGGCCGCGCCTTGCGCGCCCCGCCCTGCGCCGCAGCCCACGCCACCGGCCACGGGCCCCGTCCACACCACCGGCCACGGCCCCGGCTCCTCGCCGGCGGCCGCGTCACCCGGCCGGCCTCACCGCTCCCCCGCGGTCCGACCGGCCGCTCCGACCGGCTACTGACGGATGGCCCAGCCCCTCTCCCGCAACGCCGACGACAGCAGCACCGCCGACTTCGGTTCGACCATCAGCTGCACGAGACCCGCCTGCTGCCCCGTCGCGTGCTCGATGCGGACGTCCTCGATGTTCACGCCCGCCTGCCCGGCGTCGGCGAAGATGCGGGCCAGCTGCCCCGGCTGGTCGTCGATCAGCACGGCGACGACCTCGTAGGCCCGCGGAGCGGCGCCGTGCTTGCCGGGCACCCGTACCCGGCCCGCGTTGCCGCGGCGCAGCACGCTCTCCACGCCGTCGGCGCCCGCCCGGCGCTTGGCGTCGTCGGAGGACTGCAGGGCCCGCAGCGCCTGCACCGTCTCGTCCAGGTCGGCGGCGACGTCGGTGAGCAGGTCGGCGACGGGACCGGGGTTCGCGGACAGGATGTCGATCCACATCCGGGGGTCCGAGGCGGCGATCCGGGTGACGTCCCGGATGCCCTGTCCGCACAGCCGCACGGCGGCCTCCTCGGCGTTCTCCAGACGCGCCGCGACCATGCTGGAGACGAGGTGCGGCATGTGGGAGACGAGGGCCACCGCCCGGTCGTGGGCGTCCGCGTCCATGACGACGGGGACGGCCCGGCAGTGCGAGACCAGCTCCAGGGCGAGGTTCAGCACCTCGGTGTCGGTGTCCCGGGTCGGCGTCAGCACCCAGGGGCGGCCCTCGAAGAGGTCGCCGGTCGCGGCCAGCGGTCCCGACTTCTCCCGGCCCGACATGGGGTGGCTGCCGATGTACGCCGACAGGTCGAGGCCGAGCGCCTGCAGCTCGCGGCGCGGGCCGCCCTTGACGCTGGCCACGTCGAGGTAGCCGCGGGCCACCCCCCGGCGCATCGCGTCGGCGAGCACGTCGGCCACGTGCGCGGGCGGGGCGGCGACGATCGCGAGATCGACCGGCCCCTGCGGCTCCTCGTCGGTGCCGGCGCCGAGCGCGGCCGCCGTGCGGGCCTGCTCGGGATCGTGGTCGGCGAGGTGGACGACGACGCCCCGCTGGGCGAGGGCCAGGGCCGCGGACGTGCCGATCAGCCCGGTTCCGATGACGAGCGCGGTCCTCACTGGGCGATGTCCTTGCGCAGGGCGGCAGCGGCGCCGAGGTAGACGTGGCTGATGTCGGAGCGCGGGGCGTCCGACTCGATGTGCGCGAGTATGCGCACCACCCGCGGCATGGCGCCCTCCACGTCGAGTTCCTGGGCGCAGATCAGCGGCACGTCCACGATGCCCAGCTTGCGGGCGGCAGCCGCCGGGAAGTCGCTGTGCAGGTCGGGCGTGGCCGTGAACCAGATGCTGATCAGGTCGTCGGCGCTGAGCGCGTTGCGTTCCATGACGGCGGTAAGAAGGGCGCCGACCTGCTCGTCCATGTGGCCGGCGTCGTCCCGCTGAAGTTGGACGGCTCCCCGGACCGCTCGTACCGCCACGGCGCTGCTCCTTGCTGAAGTGCTGGACTACGGCTCCTGCTGCATCCAGCGTAGTCAGACGGCGTGGGTACGGTGCGCGCAGCCCGCGTGCCGAGACGGCCGCACCCCCATACGCCCTTTACGGCGGGTGCGGCCTGCGCTGTCATGGCAATCTGACCGCAGGCATGCTGACCGCAGGCATGCTGACGGCAGGACACCCGCATCGGGGAAGGCCCGACATGAAGCGTCCCGGACCCCTGCTCACCCTTCTCGCGGGGCTGGTGCTCGCCCTGTTCCTGCTGACGCTCAACGCGACGACGGGCACGAGGCCGGCCTCCTCCTCGTACCAGGAGCAGTCGCCCACCCCGGCCCCCGCCCGCGGCTCGGCCTCCCCCACACCCTCGCCGACCCCCTCCCGCTCCCGGGCCGCCGACGCCGACTACGCCGGGCGCACGGACGACGATGCGGCGGCGATCGCCGTCTCGGTCCGCGGCGGCCGGGCGGTCGCGTACTTCTGCGACGGCCGCACCCAGGAGTCCTGGCTCAAGGGCGACGTGGCGGACGACGGCGCACTGCGGCTCACCGGCAGCCACGGCGCGAAGCTGGAGGGCACGCTGGAGGACGGCAGGGCGATCGACGGCACGGTCGAGGTGAGCGGCGTGCGCCACGCCTTCACCGCGGACCGGGCGAAGAAGCCGTCGGGGCTGTGGCGGGCGACCGCCACGGTGCGCTCCGCGAAGATCGACGGCGGCTGGATCGTCCTGAAGGACGGCAGCCAGGTCGGCGTCGTCACCCGGGACGGCGAGCCCTCGCCCGCTCCCCGCATCGACCCGGAGACCGGCGCGGTGACCGTCGACGGGCAGCGGCTCACGGCCCGCCCCGCGACGCCCTGACCTTCTTGTCCCCTGACCCCCTCGAGCAGGGAGCGACCATGACCGTCGACCCGAACGCCGCCACCCAGGGCTTCCCCGGTCCCGGCCCCGCACCGCGTGGTCCGCGTCCGGCGCGCTATCTGGTCCCGGCGCTCGTCGCCGCCGCGGTGGCGCTCGCCCTGGGCGTGTACGGCCGTGTCCACGACCCGGCCGGGACGGCCTTCAACCTGGCCGGCTTCAGCAGCACCGGCGCGGTGAAGTCCTGGCTGGCGTCGGCCGCGATGCTCTTCGCGCTGGTGCAGCTGGTCTCGGCGCTGATGCTGTACGGCAGGCTGCCGGGCCCCGCCTGGTCCGGCACGCTGCACCGCTGGTCGGGCCGCGCGGCCTTCCTGATCGCGGTCCCGGTTGCGGTGCACTGCCTGTACGCGCTTGGCTGGCAGACGTACGAAACGCGCGTGATGTGGCACTCCGTCCTGGGTTGCTTCTTCTTCGGTGCTTTCAGTGCCAAGATGCTGCTGCTCCGCTGGGAGCGACTCCCGGGATGGCTGCTGCCGCTCGTCGGCGGACTCGTCTTCGCCGTGCTGACGGTCGTCTGGCTGACCTCGGCCCTCTGGTTCTTCCGCACGTTCGGAGTGACGACATGACTTCCCCCGCGACTCGACGCACGGTCCTCCTGGCTACGGGCGGCGCGGCAGCGGCCCTCACCGTGGGCTGCAGCCAGTACGGCGACGACAGCTCGTCCTCGTCCGAGAAGTCCCCGAAGGCGTCCGCCGGCCAGGAGCTCTCCAAGACGAGCGACATCCCCGTCGGCGGCGGCAAGATCTTCGCCGACGAGAAGGTCGTCGTCACACAGCCGACGAAGGACGACTTCAAGGCGTTCTCCGCGATCTGCACCCATCAGGGCTGCACGGTGGGCACCGTCGCCGACGGTCTGATCCAGTGCCCCTGCCACGGCAGCGAGTTCCGCATCGCGGACGGCTCGGTGGCCCGCGGTCCGGCGGCGAAGGCGTTGCCCGCCGAGCAGATCACCGTCGTGGGCGGCGCGATCCGGCTGGCCTGACCCCGGCCGGACCGTCCCGGCGCCGGACCGGCTCGAACGCGGCCGGCGAACCCGGGCCGGGTCACAGGGTCACCGGGTCACCGGGTCACTGGTCCCACAGCGCGCCGAGCGTCATCAGTTCGCCGTGGTACTCGATCCGGTCCGCCCACGGCGTGGGCCAGGCGTCCGCTCCGGCGTGCGCGCCCGCGAAGGCGCCCGCGAGGCAGGCGATGGAGTCGGAGTCGCCGGACGAGCAGGCGGCCCGGCGCAGCACGGTCACCGGCTCGTCGGGGAAGAGCAGGAAGCACAGCAGACCGGCGGCCATGGCCTCCTCGGCGATCCACCCCTCCCCCGCGGCCAGACACGGGTCGGTCTCGGGCGAGGGACGGCGCAGCGTCTCCTGGAGCCGCTCCAGCACGGCGAGGCACTCGTCCCAGCCGCGCGTCATGAAGTGCTCCGGGCTCGGGTCCTGGCTGCGGGTCCACAGGTCGCCGAGCCAGCGGTGGTGGTAGCGGGACCGGTTGTCCAGGGCGTACGAGCGCAGCAGCCCGACCAGCGCGGCGGGGTCGGCGCCCTGCGCGAGCAGCCGCACGGCGTGCGCGGTGAGGTCGGAGGCGGCGAGCGCGGTGGGATGCCCGTGGGTGAGGGCGGACTGCAGCTGGGCGGCGCCGGCCCGCTGTTCGTCGCTGAGGCCGGGTACGAGGCCGAGCGGGGCGACGCGCATGTTGGCGCCGCAGCCCTTGGAACCGATCTGACTGGCGTCCTGCCACAGCCGCGCGTCGTCCTCGAGGAGATCGCACGCGGTCAGACAGGTGCGCCCCGGGGCCCGGTTGTTGTCCGGTGACCGGTTCCAGGCCACGAACTCCTTGCGCAGCTGCGGCACCAGGGAGTCCGGCACGAGGAGCCCGCGGTCCATGGCGGTCCGCAGGGCGCGCCCGACCGCCAGGGTCATCTGGGTGTCGTCGGAGACGAAGGCGCGCGCCGGAAGCTCCATCTCCCGCCACGGCCCGCACTTCGCGAGGATCGACGGGACGTCGTTGAACTCGGTCGGAAACCCGAGCGCGTCCCCCAGCGCCAGTCCCAGCAGGGATCCGGTGGCGCGCTTTCGGACGGTGGTCGAGGTGGTCATGCGGAACGTCCTTCCCGGGGCGGTCGCAGCAGGGGCGGGTGGAGCGCGGTGGCGGCCCCCGCCCGGTAGAGGGCGGCGGGTTTGCCGCGGCCGCCGGTGAGACGCGCGCCGCCGGGGACGGGCTCGACGAAGCCCGGGGTGGCGAGGACTTTGCGACGGAAGTTGGGCCGGTCGAGGCCGGTCCCCCACACCGTCTCGTAGACCTGCTGGAGCTCCCCGAGCGTGAACGCGGGCGGGCAGAAAGCGGTCGCGAGACAGGTGTACTCGAGTTTGGCTCCGACCCGGTCGTGGGCGTCCGCCAGGATCCGGTCGTGGTCGAATGCGAGCGGCTCGACGTCGTCGTACGGCTGCCAGCGCGCCTGGACCGCGTCGCCGCCGCCCATCGGCTCGGGCGCGTCGGGCAGCAGGGCGGCGAACGCTACGGAGACGACCCGCATACGGGGGTCGCGGCCGGGCTCGCTGTAGGTGCGCAGCTGCTCGAGATGCAGCCCGGAGACGTCCTTCAGGCCGGTCTCCTCGGCGAGTTCGCGCCGGGCCGCCGTCTCGGCGGACTCGTCGGGCAGCACGAATCCGCCGGGCAGCGCCCACCGGCCGGCGTACGGCTCCTGCCCGCGCTCGACGAGCAGCGCCTGCAGAACGCCCGCGCGGAGCGTGAGGACGGCGAGATCGACGGTGACCGCGAAGGGCTCGTAGGCGTACTTGTCGTAGGCGTACGTGTCGTAGGGGTGCCCGTCGTGGGGGTGCCTGCCGTGGGGGCGCCTGTCGTCGACGCGCTCGTCGTGGCCCCGCATGACGAACACCCCCTCTTAATAGTCATCACGACTATAAAAAGGGGGTGCCGTCCCGCACAAGCCCCGGGTCCCGGGATTCGCGCCCTGGTCGCGCCCTGATCCTGTCCTGGTCGCGCCCTGGTCGCGGCCTGACCGCCTAGAGGTCGACTTCCTGCATCAGCATGCCGACTTCGGTGTTCGACAGCCGCCGCAGCCAGCCAGACTTCTGGTCGCCCAGGGTGATCGGCCCGAAGGCGACGCGCACGAGCTTGTCGACGGGGAAGCCGGCCTCGGCCAGCATCCGGCGCACGATGTGCTTGCGGCCCTCGTGCAGGGTCACCTCGACCAGGTAGTTCTTGCCGGTCTGCTCGACCACCCGGAAGTGGTCCGCCTTCGCGTACCCGTCCTCCAGCTGGATGCCGTCCTTGAGCCTCTTGCCCAGGTCACGCGGGATGGGGCCCACGATGTGCGCGAGGTAGACCTTCTTCACGCCGTACCTGGGGTGGGTCAGCCGGTGCGCCAGCTCGCCGTGGTTGGTGAGCAGGATGACGCCCTCGGTCTCGGTGTCGAGCCGCCCGACGTGGAACAGCCGCGTCTCGCGGTTGGTCACGTAGTCGCCGAGGCACTGGCGGCCCTCGTTGTCCTCCATCGTGGAGACGACGCCGGCCGGCTTGTTCAGCGAGAAGAACTGGTACGTCTGCGTGGCGACGGTCAGGCCGTCGACCTTGACCTCGTCCTTCTCGGGGTCGACGCGCTTGCCCTGCTCCAGGACGATCTCGCCGTTGACCTCGACCCTGGCCTGCTCGATCAGCTCCTCACAGGAGCGCCGGGAGCCGTAGCCCGCGCGCGCGAGAACCTTCTGCAGCCGCTCGCCCTCCTGCTCGGCGCCCGGGAAGGTCTTGGGCAGCTTGACGTCCTTCTTGCCCGCGTAGCGCTCGCGGTTGCGCTCCTCGGCCCGCGCCTCGTACTCACGCGAGGTCGCCGGCACCCAGCGGCCGCGCCCGGTGCCCTGACCCTGCTTGGGGCCGCCCTTGGCGCCGCCTCGCGCGGAGGCGCCACGCCCCGACTTCGGGCCGTCGTGGGAACCGCCGGGACCCACGTCGTAGCGGCGCTCCTCCGGGCGCGGGTTCTTCGGCCTGGCGCCCTGCTGGTCGTCGCGGGAGTTCCCGGCGCCGCGGTAATTGCCGCGGCCGCCGCCACTCCCGCCACTCCCGCCGCGACCACCGCCGCCGCTGCTCCCGCCGCGACCGCCACCGCTACCGCCGCGGCCGCCGCTGTTGCCACCACGGCTCCCGCCGTTGTTTCCGCTGCTGTTCCTGCCGCTGCTGCTTCGCATCAAAGTTCCGTCTTGTCGTCTGCGTCCTCGGAATCCGGAGCGTCCGGATCGAACGACGGCACGCCCTCCTGGGTCTCGGCCTCGATCGCCTCCGCCTCGGGCAGGAAGGGCGCGAGCTCCGGGAGCTCGTCCAGACCGCGCAGGCCCATCCGCTCCAGGAAGTAGTTCGTCGTCCTGTACAGGATCGCACCTGTTTCGGGTTCCGCGCCCGCCTCCTCGACCAGACCGCGCTGCAGCAGGGTGCGCATCACGCCGTCGCAGTTCACTCCGCGCACCGCGGAGACCCTGCTGCGGCTGACCGGCTGCCGGTAGGCGACGACCGCCAGAGTCTCCAGCGCCGCCTGGGTGAGCCTGGCCTGCTGGCCGTCCAGGACGAACCCCTCGACGGCCGCCGCGAACTCGGGCCGCGTGTAGAACCGCCAGCCGCCCGCGACGAGCCTGAGCTCGAAACCGCGCCCCTGCACGGTGTACTCGTCGGCCAGCTCGCGCAGCGCGTCCGCGACGCTGCGCCGCGGCCGCTGGAGGATCTTCGCGAGATGCTCCTCGGTCGCGGGCTCGTCGACGACCATCAGGACGGCCTCGAGGGCCGGCTTGAGATCCAGTGCCGCGACGCTCTCCTCGCTCACGTCTTCGTCTCCTTCCCGGGCTCCTCGGGGGGCCGGTCGAACTCGTCGGTGACCCGGAGCTGCGCGTCCCCGTCCCCGCCGGTCCAGCGCACCAGCAGCTCGCCGAGCGCGGTCTCCTGGTCGAGGGCGACGGCCTTCTCCCGGTACAGCTCCAGCAGGGCGAGGAAACGGGCGACGACGGTGAGGGTGTCGTCGGTGTCCGCCACCAGCGTCCGGAAGCTGGCCTCGCCGAGCTCCCTCAGCCGTGCGACGACGATCCCGGCCTGTTCCTGCACACTCACCAACGGCGCGTGGATGTGGTCGACGTACACCTGCGGCTTCGCCCTCGGCTGCATCGCCTTGACCGCGAGTCTCGCGAACCCTTCCGCGCCGATGCTGATGACCACCTCGGGCAGCAGCTCGGCGTGGTGCGGTTCGAGCCCTACGGTGCGGGGGTATCGGCGGCCCTCGCTCTCCAGCCGGTGCGTGAAGATGTCGGCGATCTGCTTGTAGGCGCGGTACTGCAGCAGGCGCGCGAAGAGCAGGTCCCGCGCCTCCAGCAGCGCCAGGTCGGCCTCGTCCTCGACCTCGGCGGCGGGCAGCAGCCGGGCCGCCTTCAGGTCGAGCAGCGTGGCCGCGACGACCAGGAACTCCGTCGTCTGGTCCAGGTCCCAGTCGGGGCCCATCGCCCTGATGTGCGCCATGAACTCGTCGGTGACCTTCGACAGCGCGACCTCGGTGACGTCCAGCTTGTGCTTGGAGATCAGCTGGAGCAGCAGGTCGAAGGGACCCTCGAAGTTGGCGAGCCGGACCTTGAAGACGCCGTCGGGCACCCCCTCCCCCGCGGCCACGGCCACGGCACCCCCGACGCCGACCCCCGGAGCGACGGTTCCGGGACCTGCGGTCCCCGGGACGGCGGTTCTCGGGCCTGCGCCTCCTGAAGCGACGGTTCCGGAACCTGCGGTCCCCGGGACGGCGGTCAGGGGGCCTGCGGCTCCTGGGGCAGCGGGTTCCGCGACGGCCGTTGCCGGGGTGGAGGGTGCTGCGGCAAGCGGTGCCGAACCCGTTTCCGGATCGCGGAGGACGGCAAGCGGGGCAACCGGTTGCGAATCGGTTTCCGGATCCCGGAGGACGGCCCGCGCGGCAACCGGTTCCCGACGGGTTGCCGGCTCCGGGGCGGCGGCAACACGGGCAACCGGTTGCGGACCCGTTTCAGGCTCCGAAGCGGCGACTGCTTCGGCAACCGCTTCCCGGTCCGTCTCGGATTCCCGGGGGGCAGGCTCTGCGGCAAGCGATTCCGCAAGGTTCTCCGGCTCCCGGGCAACTGAACGCCCGGCAACGGCTTCCCGGTCCGTTTCTGGTTCCCGGGCGGAGGGTTCGGTGGCAAGCGGTACCGGGTTCGCCCCCGTGGCGGCCGGTTCAGGAACCGTTTCCGCTGCGACCGAATCCGTCGCGTCGGGCTCGGCCCCGGGCTCCGGGCCGCCCGGTGCCGTGCCCGGTCCCCGCCCCAGCGCACGCCGACGGCCGGCTGCTGTGCCGGAGCCGGGGGCGGAGGCGTTGTTCGAGGTCATGGCCCCCGCAGGCTACCGCTACCGTCCGCGAAGTCGTCGTACGAGGATGCTGGCGTCCCCGCGGCTCTCCAGGTCGGCGAGGACCACGGCGACCGCCTCGCGGACGATCCGCCCCCGGTCCACGGCCAGCCCGTGCTCTCCCCGGAGCACCAGACGGGCGTGCTCCAGATCCATGAGCTCCTCGGCGGAGACGTAGACGGTGATCTTCTCGTCGTGCCGCTCCCGGCCGCTGGGCCGGCGGGACGCCTGCCGACCACGCTTGCGCGGCTGGTCGTCGGCGGAGGCAGAACCTTCCTGCGCCCCCTGGCGGCGCTCGCCACGCTCCCCGGGGGCGCCGCCCCTGGTGCGGGACTCCCCGGCCTCGGTCTGTCCGGCGTCGGCCGCCACGTGCTCGGCGCCCTCGCCGTCGCCGCCCTGCGCGGGCACGGCCTGCGGCGCGTCCTGCGCTCCGCCGGCCGCCACCCCGTCGCTCTCGCCGGCCGGCGCGGGCACCCGGGCCTCGCCGTTGGCGTTGCGCCGGGGCGCGGACGGCTGAAGCGCCGTTCCCCCTGTCGTACGGAAGAGTTCGTCGGCCCCCGGCAGACTCACTCGGCGTGACACCGGGCGAGCACCTCCCTGGCGAGCTGACGGTAGGCGGCGGCGCCGACGGAGTTGGACGCGTACGTGGTGATCGGCTCACCGGCGACCGTGGTCTCCGGGAAGCGGACCGTGCGCCCGATGACCGTGTGGTAGACGTGGTCGTCGAAGGCCTCGACGACCCGCGCGAGCACCTCGCGGCTGTGCACGGTGCGCGAGTCGTACATGGTCGCCAGGATGCCGTCGAGCTCCAGCTCGGGGTTGAGCCGCTCCTGGACCTTCTCGATGGTCTCGGTGAGCAGAGCCACACCGCGCAGCGCGAAGAACTCGCACTCCAGCGGCACGATCACCTTGTGGGCGGCCGTGAGGGCGTTGACCGTGAGCAGGCCGAGCGAGGGCTGGCAGTCGATGACGATGTAGTCGTAGTCGTCCATCAGCGGCTTGAGCGCACGCTGGAGCGTGGACTCGCGCGCGACCTCGGAGACCAGCTGCACCTCGGCGGCCGACAGGTCGATGTTGCTGGGCAGCAGGTCCATGTTGGGGACCGCGGTCTTCAGGAGCACCTCGTCCGCCGCCATGCCCCGCTCCATGAGCAGGTTGTAGACGGTGAGGTCGAGCTCCATCGGATTGACGCCGAGTCCCACCGACAGCGCGCCCTGCGGGTCGAAGTCCACGAGCAGCACGCGCCGTCCGTACTCCGCGAGCGCGGCGCCCAGGTTGATGGTCGACGTGGTCTTGCCCACGCCGCCCTTCTGGTTGCACATCGCGATGATCTTCGCGGGGCCGTGTTCGGTCAGCGGGCCCGGGATCGGGAAGTACGGCAGCGGGCGTCCGGTCGGACCGACGCGCTCACGGCGCTGTCGGGCCGCGTCGGGCGCGAGCGTGGCCGCGTACTCCGGATCCGGCTCGTATTCGGCGTCGGGGTCGTAGAAGTGCCCGTCGGGCAGTTCGTCGTAGTCGGCGAAGTGGTTGTGGGGCGCGCCACTTCCGTCGCCGGCCATGGCGTTCACGTGATGGCCATCCATGCTCTGGAGTGCTGACAGAGCCAACTGGGGGCTGCTCTGGCTCTGGTGGGCTGCGAAGGTTCGGACAGCGACGGAGCCGACAGCCTCGAGCCCCGCGGAACCCGGGCCCCGCGTACGCATTCCTGGTTGACCACCCCCGGGAGCAAATGTCGACTCATTCACAAGTCGTCTTACCTCCTTGGTGACCAGGAAACTTCTAGACAAGGTCAGCGTGGCACCATGCCGACGGTTGGCGACTCTATGGCGTGTCGGGCGTCCGCAGCAACACAATCCGCCGGACCCGGCCCGATGTGTCGGCAATGAAACATCACGCTGTCAAGGGCGTACGGCCGTCGCACGGCAGGATTCACCGGTGTGCGAATCGGTCGAAGCGTTACGTTCGAGGCGAGTTGGCCGAGAGGCGCAAAGTGACCATACACACATCTGGCCGGACCTTGTCGGGCAAGGTCCGGCCGCGCGTGCGCGGTTGACGCGCCTTGTTGACGTATCGCCTTTACGAAAAGGTGACTTAGTTTCCCGGCTCAGCCGAGCAGGGAGTCCAGGTCCACGTGCTCCAGGCCGTGCGCCTCCGCCACCTCGCGGTAAACGACCTTGCCGTCGTGGGTGTTGAGCCCCTTCGCCAGCGCGGCGTCGCGGCGCAGCGCCTCGGCCCAGCCCTTATCGGCGAGTTCGACGATGTAGGGCAGCGTGGCGTTGGTGAGGGCGTAGGTGGAGGTGTTGGGGACCGCGCCGGGCATGTTGGCGACGCAGTAGAAGACCGAGTTGTGGACCGGGAAGGTCGGCTCGGCGTGAGTGGTCGGACGGGAGTCCTCGAAGCAGCCGCCCTGGTCGATCGCGATGTCGACAAGGACACTTCCGGGCTTCATCCGGGAGACCAGTTCGTTGGTGACCAGCTTGGGGGCCTTGGCGCCCGGGATGAGGACGGCGCCGATCACGAGGTCCGCCTCGAGGCAGGCCTTCTCGAGCTCGAAGGCGTTGGAGACGACGGTCTGGATCTTGGTGCCGAAGACCTTGTCGGCTTCCTTGAGCTTGTTGATGTCCTTGTCGAGCAGGGTCACGTGGAAGCCCATGCCGATGGCGATCTGCGCGGCGTTCCAGCCGGAGACCCCGCCGCCGATGACGACCGCCTTGGCGGCCAGCACACCCGGGACGCCGCCCGGCAGCACGCCGCGGCCGCCGTTGGCGCGCATCAGGTGGTAGGCGCCGACCTGGGGGGCCAGCCGGCCCGCGACCTCGGACATCGGGGCGAGCAGCGGCAGCGCGCGGCTCGGCAGTTCGACGGTCTCGTAGGCGATCGCCGTGGTCCCGGACTCGACGAGCGCGTCTGTGCACTCCTTGGACGCGGCCAGGTGCAGGTAGGTGAAGAGCGTCTGGTCCTTGCGGAGGCGGTGGTACTCCTCGGCGATGGGCTCCTTGACCTTCAGCAGCAGGTCGGCGGTGGCCCACACCTCGTCGGCGGTCTCCAGGATGCGCGCCCCGGCCGCCACGTACTCCTCGTCCGTGATGGACGAGCCGACGCCGGCGCCTCGTTCGACGACGACCTGGTGACCGTGGCGCACCAGCTCGTGCACACCGGCGGGGGTGATGGCCACCCGGAACTCGTTGTTCTTGACCTCGCGGGGGATGCCGACCTTCACGTCGATCACGGTCCTTGGCTCAGAGGGTGTGGGGGCACAGCAATGACATTCCCGGAGATACAGGACGCACCGGGACACACCGCAGGAGAACGTGCGGCAGAGCCAGTTTAATGAAGGCGTTCCCTCTGTCTAGCCTTTCATTGCGTCAATCTTTCGGAGATGCACTACGGATTTCGCAGGCATCCTCGGTGTTCACCGGTAGATCGGGCTCTTCGGAGCCGTCCGAAGGCCCCTCTCCCAGGATGCGCTCGGCCGCGCCGCGGTGCAGGCGGGCCGCCGTCGGGTCGCCGAGGCGCTCCAGGGTGTCGGCGAGCCTCAGCTGCAGCGCGGCCTGCAGCCGCGTGTTCTCGGCACGCTCGGCCCACTGCGCCGCCTCCTGGCACGTGCGCAGCGCCTCCTCGGGCCGGCCGGCGTACTCCTGGACCCGGGCCAGCTCGCTCAACGCCCGCGCGTGCGCGCCGACATCGTCGTTCCTGCGGTGTCCGGACACCGCCGCGCGCCAGGCGCGCTGTGCCTCGCCGTAGCGGCCCGCGTAGGTGTGCGCGGTGGCGATGCGGCCGTAGAGGCGGGCGGCGTCCGCGCGCTCGTCGCGGGCCAGGCGCTGGGCCAGGGCCCGGCCGAACCAGTCCGCGGCCCGGTCGTAGTCCCCGAGCTCGAGATGCGCGCCGCCTACGGATTCCATCGCGCGGCCGACAGCATATGGATCGTTCGCCTCGCGTCCGGCGTCCAGAGCGACCCGGTAGCGCACCAGCGCCTCCGCCGTGCGCCCGGTCCTGGCGTCGACGTCGGCCAGGTTCAGCAGCGCGGCGGCCTTCTCCCGGGGCAGCCGGCGGCGCTCGGCGACGTCCAGGACGAGCTGGTGGATCCCGTACAGGTCCGGCGCGGCCACCTGGGTGCCGAGATGCGCGACCATCGCCCTGACCAGCTGGGACATCAGGCGGCGGGCGAGGGTGTCCAGCTCACCGTCGGCGACCGCGAGGCGGGCCGAGGCGAGCAGGGCCGGGCGGCGGGCCTGCAGCCAGTCGGCGGCCGCCCGCGGGCTGGGGAAGCGCAGCGCCCGGGGCATGACCTGGAGCTTCTCGCGGGCCTGGGGACTGTCGGTCTCGGCGATGGCCCGGCAGGACTGCAGCAGTCGCACCGTGCGCTCCAGCATGCGGGCGCGGGCCAGCTGGAGCTCGGCGGGACGCTCGTGGGCCTCGGCGGCGGTCCGGAGCAGGGGGTGCAGGCAGCCGGGCACCTCGTACTGGGGCAGCGGGGAGTCCAGGGCCCGCAGCAGGCCGAGGGCGACGAGGTCGTCCAGGGTGGCGCGGGCGGCGCCCACCGAGCAGCCGGCCAGCGCGGAGGCGGTGTGCGGGTCGGCGAGGCCGGCCGGGGCCAGGGACAGCAGTCGCAGTATCCGGGCCGCGGGAGCCGGCAGGGCGGTGTGCACGAGGCGGAAGACGCGGCTGAGCGGGGTGCCCTCGTCGCCCTCCGCGTGGAGCTGCTTGGCGAGGTCGGCGACGGCGGCCTTCGGGCGGGCGGCGAGCCAGCCGCCGGCCAGGGTCAGTGCGGCGGGCTGGCCCTGGCACGCCTCGACGAGCCGCTCGGCGGAGCGCGGGTCGACGGTGATGCGGACCGCGCCGGTGTACCGGGTCAGCAGGTCGAGGGCGGACTTGGTGTCCAGGCCGCCGAGGGTGCAGGGGCGGACGTCCGCGATGCCGGTGAGCGGGCCGGCGGACACGGCGACGAGCAGGCATTGCGGGGCGTCCGGGAGCAGGGCGTCGACCTGTTCGGCGCCGACCGCGTCGTCCAGCAGGAGCAGCGCGCGGCGCGGCGCGAGGGTCTCGCGCAGCAGGGCGGCGAGGTCGTCCTGGTCGGCCCCGGGCGGGGTGGGCACGTCCAGCGCGGCGAGGAGTTCGCGGGCGGCGCGCTCGACCGGCACGGGCGTGCCGTCGGGCTCGGCGAGGCGGGCGCGCAGGACGCCGTCCGGGTAGCGGTCGGCGACCTGCCGGACGAGTTCCCCGGCGAGCGCGGAGCGCCCCGAGCCGGGTCGGCCGGCGATGAGCAGGACCCGTGCGCGGGGCGCCTTCCTCCCGGAGATGGTGTCCAGGCCCGTGCGCTCGATGTCGGCGCGCAGTTCCTTCAACTCCCGGGTGCGGCCCAGGAAATGGCCCTCTGGCGCAGCGTGTCCGGACAGCTGCACGCCGCCTGTGTCCACTGCCTGGTCCGTCACGGGCCACACTCCCGTCCCACCGCACGCGCCAGCCCGCCGGGACTCCGGTTCGGGCTGTTGCCGAGCCTAGTTCACGCTCTGCGACGTTCCGGGAGGAGCACGTCGGGCGGGGCCCCGAGGTCCACCGATCGGATCAACCGATCGTCACACCGCACGGGTGCGGGAGTGACTCCGGGGGCGGCTCACGCCTCGAACGGGCGGGCCGGCCACGGCGCCTCCGCCGGGCGCAGCGCGTCGAGCCCGTCGCCGTTCTCCGCGGCGACCAGCGACAGGACGCCGACGACGAGGCAGGTGTTGTGCACGTCGCCCGCGAGCACGGCCCGGACGAGGTCGGCGACCGGCACGCGCGCGTGCTCCATGTCGGCCTCCTCGTCCTCCACCTCGAAACGCCGCCCCTCGGCCTCGGAGAGGTTGCGGGCCAGGAAGATCCGCACCGACTCGTCACTGCCGCCGGGGGACGTGTACACGTCGGTGAGGACCCGCCAGTCCTCCGCCTTGACGTGCGCCTCCTCGTACAGCTCGCGCTGCGCCGCGTGCAGCGGGTTCTCGCCCGGCACGTCGAGCAGGCCGGCCGGGATCTCCCACAGCTTCTGCCGCACCGGGTGCCGGTACTGCTTGATGAGCAGCACCCGGCCCTCGTCGTCGACGGCGAGGACGGCCACGGACCCCGGGTGCACCTGGTAGTCCCGGCGGACCACCGACCCGTCGGGCATGACCACCTCGTCGGTGCGGACGGCGGTCTTGGCGCCCGTGAACGGGGTGCTCGTCGCCCGGATCTCCCACGCCTCGGGGGTGTCCTTGATCGTCATGCCGTGCGTCCTCCCACGTGCCACCTGCGCAAACGAAACCGGGGCGCTCACCCTTGAAGGTTTGCACCCCGGCCACCGTACAACTGGTGTGTTACTCAGAAGTCTTCCGCTCCACGGCCGCCTTCACCAGGCCGGCGAACAGCGGGTGCGGACGCGTGGGCCTCGAGCGCAGCTCGGGGTGCGCCTGCGTGGCGACCAGGTAGGGGTGGACGTCACGCGGGTACTCGACGTACTCGACCAGCTTGCCGTCAGGGGAGGTGCCGGAGAACAGGATGCCCGCCTTCTTCTCGAGCTCGGCCCGGTAGGCGTTGTTCACCTCGTAGCGGTGCCGGTGCCGCTCCTCCACGTACTCCTTGCCGTCGTACACCTCGCGGACGATGGACCCCTCGGCCAGCTTGGCCGGGTACATGCCCAGACGCATCGTGCCGCCCATGTCGCCCTCGCCCGCGACGATGTCGAGCTGCTCGGCCATGGTGGAGATGACCGGGTGGGCGGTGGCCGAGTCGAACTCGGTGGAGTTCGCGTCGCCGATGTCGGCCAGGTTGCGCGCGGCCTCGATCACGATGCACTGCAGGCCCAGGCAGAGGCCGAGCAGCGGGATCTTGTTCTCGCGGGCGTAGCGGATCGCGCCGACCTTGCCGAGCACGCCGCGGTCGCCGAAGCCGCCGGGGATGCAGACGCCGTCCACGTCGGCGAGCTGCGCCTTGGCGCCGGCCGGGGTCTTGCAGTCGTCGGAGGTGACCCACTTGATCTTCACGCGGGCCTTGTTCGCGAAGCCGCCGGCGCGCAGCGCCTCGGTCACCGACAGATAGGCGTCGGGCAGGTCGATGTACTTGCCGACCAGGGCGAGCGTGATCTCGTGGTCGGGGTTGTGGACGCGGTCGAGCAGGTCGTCCCAGGTCGTCCAGTCCACGTCGCGGAACGGGAGGTCCAGCTTGCGAACGACGTAGGCGTCCAGGCCCTCGCCGTGCACGGTCTTCGGGATGTCGTAGATCGAGCGGGCGTCCGGGCAGGCCACGACCGCGTCCTCGTCGACGTCGCACATCAGCGAGATCTTGCGCTTGATCGCGGTGGGCACCTCGCGGTCGCAGCGCAGCACGATCGCGTCGGGCTGGATGCCGATGTTGCGCAGGGCGGCCACGGAGTGCTGGGTGGGCTTGGTCTTCAGCTCGCCGGACGGGCCGATGTACGGCAGGAGCGAGATGTGCACCACGAACACGTTGTCCCGGCCGACCTCGTGCCGGACCTGGCGGACCGTCTCCAGGAACGGCAGCGACTCGATGTCGCCGACCGTGCCGCCCACCTCGGTGATCACGACGTCCACCTCGTCCGTCGCCATGCGGCGGATGCGGTGCTTGATCTCGTTGGTGATGTGCGGGATGACCTGCACGGTGTCGCCCAGGTACTCGCCGCGCCGCTCCTTGGCGATGACGGTGTTGTAGACCTGGCCCGTGGTGACGTTGGCGGAGCCGTCCAAGTCGCGGTCAAGGAAGCGCTCGTAGTGTCCGATGTCCAGGTCCGTCTCGGCGCCGTCGTTCGTGACGAACACCTCACCGTGCTGGAAGGGGTTCATCGTGCCAGGGTCGACGTTCAGGTACGGATCGAGCTTCTGCATGACCACGCGAAGACCGCGCGCCTTGAGCAGCATGCCGAGGCTGGAGGCCGTCAGACCCTTGCCGAGCGAGGAGGCGACACCCCCGGTGACGAAGATGTGCTTGGTCGTCGTGGATTTGGGCGTCATGGCCAAGAGGGGGCTCCCGTGGTCGCGATTCGAGGGTGCGGTTCGGGGGCTTCGAGACCACCGGTCCACGGGCTACCAGGGTATCAGCGCCGCGGGGGGACGGCTTCCGGCCACGCTCCGCGCACGGGCCGACACGCGCCGCCGTCCGCGCACCGGTTTATCACCCGGTGCTCACCCGTTCGGCCCACCCGCGTTGCCGCGAGCGGCACGCAGATCATCTACGTGCGTCGTATCCTGCTCGGACACTCGCTGCCGAGCCCGGCCGGCAAGACGGCACACCCCAGCCCGTATCCCACCGGAACAACGAGAGCTCGTCAGTTCGTTGAGCAATAATCGGCGTTTTGCCCCCAGGGCTGAGCGGCTGCTTTGCTTCAGCGCTCAACGACGCATTACCAACGACCCCTTGACCGCACTAGCGACAGCCCCCGTTTCCCCCGGGGGCGACGTGGCCGTTCGACTGGAGTTGCACGTGGCCGGGCGCATCGAAGACTACGCACTCATCGGAGACATGCAGACCGCCGCATTGGTCTGCCGGGACGGCACAGTCGACTGGCTGTGCCTGCCCCGCTTCGACTCGCACGCGATCTTCGCAGGACTGCTCGGCACCGAGGAGCACGGCTTCTGGCGCCTCGGCCCCGCGCACGCCTCCGACGCGCCCCCGCCACGTGCGGCCCGGCGCACCTACCGGGGCGACTCGCTCATCCTGGAGTCGGAGTGGGACACCCCCCGCGGGACCGTCCGGGTGACCGACTTCATGCCCCCTCGCGACGGCGCCCCCCAGCTGATCCGGATCGTCGAGGGCGTCTCGGGCCGTGTCCCCATGCGCTCCGCGCTGCGCATGCGGTTCTCCTACGGGCGGGTCGTGCCGTGGGTGCACAAGCACGAGGGCCGCACGGTGGCCGTCGCCGGCCCGGACTCGGTGTGGTTCGACACCGACTGCGAGACCTACGGCAAGGCGCTGACCACGTACGCCGACTTCACGGTCGCACCGGGCGACCGGATCGCGTTCACGATCTCCTGGGAGCCCTCGCACAAGCAGCCGCCGCCGCTCCCGGAGCCCGAGCAGTCGCTCCAGGCCACCGAGGACTTCTGGCGCGAGTGGGTCGAGCACTGCACGTACCACGGCCCCTACCGCGAGGCCGTGATCCGCTCACTGATCACGCTGAAGGCGCTGACGTACGGGCCGACCGGCGGCATCGTCGCCGCCCCCACCACGTCCCTGCCCGAGGACATCGGCGGCGTCCGCAACTGGGACTACCGCTACACCTGGCTGCGCGACGCGGCCATCACGCTGTCCTCGCTGCTGCGCACCGGCTACCGCGAGGAGGCCCGCGCCTGGCGTGAGTGGCTGCTGCGCGCGGTCGCCGGCGACCCCGAGAACCTGCAGATCATGTACGGCATCGCGGGCGAGCGCGAGCTCGGCGAGGCCGAGCTGGACTGGCTGCCCGGCTACGAGAACTCCGCCCCCGTCCGGGTCGGCAACGGCGCGGCGCACCAGCTCCAGCTGGACGTGTACGGCGAGGTCACCGAAGCCCTGCACCTGGGCCACATGACCGGACTGGCCCGCAACGACTACGCCTCCCTCCTCCAGCTGAAGCTGATCCGCTATCTGGAGCAGCACTGGGACGAGCCGGACGAGGGCATCTGGGAGGTGCGCGGCCCGCGCCGCCACTTCGTGCACTCCAAGGTCATGGCCTGGGTCGCCGTCGACCGGACGATCAAGCTGATCGAGTCCGGCGACGCCGACGGTCCGCTGGAGAAGTGGCGCGAACTGCGCGACGACATCCACCGGGACGTCTGCGAGAAGGGCTACGACAAGGAGCGCAACACCTTCACCCAGTCCTACGGCTCCAAGGAGCTGGACGCGTCCTTGCTGCTCATCCCGCAGATGGGCTTCCTGCCGCCGGACGACAAGCGGGTCATCGGCACCATCGAGGCGATCCAGCGCGAGCTGTCCACCCCGGACGGCTTCATCCTGCGCTACCCGACCTCGGGCGGCGACGAGGGCGTCGACGGCCTGCCCGGAGACGAGGGCGCCTTCCTGGCCTGCTCGTTCTGGATGGCCGACGACCTCGCGATGATCGGCCGGGTCGACGAGGCCCGCAAGCTCTTCGAGAAGCTGCTGTCACTGCGCAACGACCTCGGTCTGCTCGCCGAGGAGTGGGATCCCCGCCTGCAGCGTCAGGTCGGCAACTTCCCGCAGGCCTTCAGCCACGTCCCGCTGATCGACACCGCGCTGCGCCTGACGGCGTCGGGGGCGTACGGCGGCTGAGTCTTTCGGTTCGGTGACATGAGAGCCGGGTCCGGCGGCCCGACAGGACCGCCGGACTTCTCCCCGCCTACGCTGGGAGTCATCAGCCCCTGCACGGAAGGGGGCGCCCCCATGGCCTCCCCATCGAAGGCGGGCGCGGCTCTCGCCGCGCTCCGCGAGGATCTGGTCGGCGACGTGTTCGCCCCACAGGATCCGGGCTACGACGACGCCCGGACCGTTTTCAACGCGATGATCGACCGGCGTCCGGCGGTGATCGCCCAGTGCGTCGACGAGGACGACATCGTCCGCACCGTCCGCTTCGCCCGCGACCTTGACCTGCCGATCGCGGTGCGCGGCGGCGGGCACAGCGTCGCCGGCATGGCCCTGGGCGACGGGGCCGTGGTGGTGGACCTGCGGCATATGCGCGCGGTGCGCGTGGATCCCGCCGCCCGGACGGTGCGCGTCGCGGGCGGGGCCACCATGAGCGATCTGGACCGCGCCTGCGAGCCCCACGGTCTGGCCACGACCGGGGGCCGGGCCTCCACCACCGGCGTCGGCGGCTTCGTCCTCGGCGGCGGCACGGGCTGGCTGGACCGGTGCCACGGGCTGGCCGTGGACAACCTGCTCGGCGCGGAAATCGTGACCGCGGACGGCCGGCGGGTGCAGGCGAGCGCCGACGAGCACCCCGACCTCTTCTGGGCCCTGCACGGCGGCGGAGGCAACTTCGGCATCGCCGCCTCGCTCACCCTGCGGCTGCACGAACTGCCCGAGTTCGCCATCGCCCTGCTGCTGTACCGGCCCGAGTTCGGTCGCGAGGCCACCCGCACCTACCGGGACGTGATCGCCGCCGGCCCCGACGAGGCGAGCGGCGCGGTGCTGTACCTCACCGGCCCGCCCGAGGAGTTCGTCCCGCCGCACCTGGTGGGCTCGCTGCTGTGCGGGGTGCTGCTGACGTACGCCGGATCCGAGGAGGACATGCGCAAGCTGGCCGAGCCGCTGCTGGCGCTGCCGCACGAGTCGGAGATCGTCGGGGCGATGCCCTACGCCGGCGTCCAGTGCATGCTCGACGACCCGCCCGGGAAGCGGAACCACTGGTCAGCGGAGTACCTGACGGGCGCGCCCGACGACTTCGTGGACGTCTACTGCGACCTCGGGGAGTCCCTGCCGGTGCCGACGGGCAGCATGCACGCGCTGTTCCCGCAGGGCGGCGCGATCGCCGCCGGACCGCACGAGTACCCCGTGCCCTACCGTGACGCGCCCTGGGGCGTGCACCCCTTCGGGCTCTGGGAGGACCCGGCGGACGACGCCCGGTGCGAGCGGTGGGTCCGGGACGTGCGGGCCGGGTCGCAGCCGTGGAGCACGGGCGCGGTCTATCTGAACTTCATCGGCGACGAGGGCGCCGACCGGGTCGTGGCCGGCCTGGGCGCCGAGAACGCCCGGCGGCTCGGAGACCTGAAGCGCCGGTACGACCCGGACAACGTGTTCCGCTTCAACCACAACATCAGGCCGATCTGAGCGCCCTCAGGGTCCGCTCCCCCGCCGGGTCGCCGTCGGTGGCCGGGACGAGCGCGATCTCGTCGAGGCCCGCCCGGGCGTAGTCGTCGATCCGGGCGCGCACGGCGTCCAGGTCGCCGACCAGGCCGACGGTGGCGGCGGCCGCCGCCGGCAGGGCCCGGACCAGGGCGGCACGGTCGGCGCCGGCCGCCGCGAGGTCCACGGCCGCGCCGAAACCGGCCTCGGCGAACACCTCGCGGTATCCGGGCACCGTCAGGTAGCCGGCGATGCCGCCGAGGACCTGGGCGAGCGACTCGGGCGCCGGGTCGACGGCCGCGGGCAGCCAGGCGGCGAGCGCGGGCCGCGGGCGGCCCGCCCGCTCGGCCGCCGCGTCCAGTTTGCCTCGCAGCTCGCGCACCTGTTCGGGTGAGACGACGTCCAGCAGCATCCGGTCGGCGTGTGCGGCGGCCGTGGCGATCGCGCGGTCGCCGAACGCGGCCACGGTGAGCGGGCCGCCGGGCGGCGGGAGCCTGCGCCGGAAGGGACTGCCGACCACCACCGGCTCACCGGGCTCGGCGTGCAGCAGGGCCCGGACGGTCCTGGCCGTCTCCTCGAGCACGGCGGCGGGACGGGTCCGGGGCAGCCCGTGCACACCTTCGACCACCCGCCTGCTGGAGGTGCCCAGCGCCACGCCGACCGGCCGTCCGCCGGTGACGGCGGCGACGGAGGCGGCGCCCCGGGCGAGGCTGTACGGGTCGCGCACGGACACCGGGACCGGTCCCGCCGTCAGCGTCGCCCGCCCGGTGACCCGGCCCAGGGCGGCGGCCAGCACGAAGGCGTCCCAGGTCGGTCCTTCGCCGGCCCACACCTCCCGGTAGCCGAGCCGGTCGGCGAGCGCCGCCACCCGCAGCGGCTCGTCGACGGGGCTGTCGTCCTCACGTGCCACGGCGACCACACTGAAGTCCATGGGCCGCCGCTACCCGGTCCCGGGCCGCCCAACCGGCCCGCTCGCCCCAGGGGCCGTCGCACCGGCACCGCTCACGCCGTCCGCCGCGGGCCCCGCGGATGTTGCCGGGGCGTTCGCGCAGGTAGCGTCCGCTGCATGGACAGCCGCACGGACCACCGTTTCGACAGCCGCAGTGCCGGCATCACCGTGCAGCGCGCGCTGGAGCTGCCCGGACTGCGCAGCGGGCTCCCGGAGATCGTCGCGGGCGGGGACCGGCTGGGCCGCACGGTGCGCTGGGTGCACGCCGGCGAGGTCCCGCACATCGCCTCCCTGCTCAAGGGCGGCGAGCTGCTGCTGACCACCGGCTACAGCCTCGGCACCCGCCCGGCCGAGCAGCGCGCGTTCGTGCGGACGCTGGCCGAGCGGGGCATCGCGGCCCTGGTGATCGAGCTGGGCCCGCGCTTCACCCGGCTGCCGTCGGCCCTGGTGGAGACCGCGCGGGCCACCGGTCTGCCCCTCGTCCAGCTGCACCGCGAGGTGGCGTTCGTGACCGTCACGGAGGAGATCCACACCGAGATCGTCAACGGTCACCACGCGCTGCTCCAGCGCGCCGAGGAGGTTCACCGGCGCTGCACGCAGGCCCTGCTCGGCGGCGGCGGCATCCCGCAGGTGCTGGGCATCCTGGCGGACTTCGGCGGCAACCCGGTGTTCCTGGAGACGCCCGACGGCCAGCTGCTGTACGCGGCCGGCGAGGGGCCGCAGGGGGCTGATCCGCTCCAGGTGTGGGAGGGGCTGCGCGGCCCGCACAAGGACGCGCCGCCGCCCGCGGGCTCGGTGCTGGTGGACGTGCCCGGGGGCGGGCCGGGGGCGGGTTCGGTGCGCGCCCGGCTCGTGCTGCTGCCCGTGCGCGCCCCTCTCGCACCGGTGCACCGGATCGCCGCCGACCGGGCGGCCGGGATCCTGGCCGTGGTGCTGATGCAGGCCCGCCAGGAGGAGGAACTCGCCGCACGCGGCCGGGGCGACTTCCTGACCGACCTCGCCGAGGGCCGGATCGCCGAGCAGGACGCTCCGGCGCAGGCCCGGGTCCTCGGGTTCCGGCCCGGCGCCGGCCCGCTGCTGCCGGTCGTCATGCGGCTGGGCGAGGGGATCTCGCCGGGTGCGGGCTGGGCGGTGCTGGCCCGGGCGGTCGCCGAGGAGCTGGCGTCGGTGGGCGTGCCGGTGCTGCTGGGCGTGCGGCCGGTGGAAGGCCGGGTGCCGGTGCTGCTGGGCCTGCGCGAGGAGCAGGAGCGCCCGACGGTGGCGGACCGGGTCGCGGCGGCGCTGCGGGCGGGAGTGGAACGGGCGGGGATGCGGCGGCCGGGGGCGCCTCCGCCGGTGGTCGTCGTCGGGGTGGCGGGCGGCTGGGCGGCCGCCTCGGCGGGGCTGCGGCACGCGGCGGAGACGGCGACGGCCGCGCAGGGTCTGCCGGACCGCCCTTGGTACGACGCCCGCCGCCTGGACATCGACCTGCTGTTGTGGCGGCTGCGCGGCCACCCGGACCTCGCGGCCTTCGTCGACCGGGCGATCGGCCCGGTCCGTGACCACGACCGTCGCTCCAAGCCGCCGCTGCTGCCGACCCTGGAGACCTACCTGGCCCATGCCGGACGGAAGGCGGAGACGGCCCGCGAACTGCATCTGAACCGGCAGACGCTCTACAACCGCCTCGCCCGCATCGGCGAGCTGCTCGGCACCGATCTGGACGACCCGCAGACGGTGCTGGCGTTGAGCCTGGCCCTGCGGGCGCGCAGACACCTGCCCTGAGGACTGCGGGGGACCGGTGTCAGATCATGGGCCGGGGCTGCGTCAACTCGTCGTAGACGCTGAGGACCTGAGCGACCGTCTCGTCCTCGGTGGGCCAGGTGGCGGTCTGCCGGGTGCCCAGGTCCCGCAGCCGCTCGCACCGTTCGGGATCGTCGAGCAGGCGCAGGACGGCGGCAGAGAAGGCGTCCGAGTCGCCGGCGGGCACGAGTTCGGCCGCGTCCCCGACGAGTTCGCGGACCCCGCCGGACAGCGCCGCGACGAGCGGCACGCGCGCGTGAAGGGCCTCCTGCGCCAGGACGGAACGCGACTCGCCGCCGCCGGGCAGCAGTGCGAGGTCGGCGGCGGCGAGCAGCTCGCTCGCGTCGTCCCGTCGGCCGAGCAGCCGGACCGGCAGGTCCTCGTCCTCGATGCGGCGCTGGAGCTCGGCCCGCTGCGGGCCCTCGCCCGCGATCACCACCAGGGGCGGGCAGTCGAGCCGGCGCCACGCGCGGGCGGCGTCCAGCAGGAGGCCGTAGCCGCGGTGACGGTCCAGGGAGCCGATCGCCATGAGCAACCGGCGGTCGACGGCGCCCAGTTCGGCTCTCAGCTTGCCGGCCGGCCGCTCGGCGTCCTCCCGTCCCTCGTCCCGGCGGGGGCCGGGCAGCGCCACGGCGGCGAGCCGCGCGTCACGGGCTCCGGTGCGCCGGGCCCGGTCGACGAGATCGGAGGTGGCGCCGAGGACGACGGCGGCCGTCCTCGCGACGCGGCGCTCCAGCAGCCGCCGCAGGTGGGCGCGGGCGCCCTCGACATGAGCGCGGTCGTGCCAGGTGACGACGAGCGGGGTGGAGCGGCCGCTGAGCGCGAGGACGGCGCGGAAGGAGGCGTGCAGCCCGTGCGCGTGGACGAGGTCGGCGCCCGTGCAGGCCGCCCGGAGCGCCGCCACGGACCCCGGATCGCTGCTGCGCGGCACGTGCACGTGCTCGGCGCCGACGCCGGTGAAACCGTGGGCGTGATCGGCTTCGGCGGGGGCGCACACCGTCACCCGCACGCCCCGCGCGACGAGCCCCGCTGCCAGGGAGCGCACATGTGCGCTGCTGCCGGCGTTGCCCCCGCCGAGCACCTGGACGGTGCGCAGCGACGACTGGCCGTGCGGTGAGGGGCTGCTCACGTGGCCGGGGCTCCTGGTTCGGCGTCGGACGGTCACGGGGAAACGTACCGAAGGACCGCGGGCGGAGGGTGGACCGCTGACGTTCCTCCACGTACTCCGCCCAAGGATGCCAGCACGCACCGGTGTTCGTGCCCCGGAGCTCCACGGCGAGGGCCCGCAGACCCCCCTCTGTCACCTACACGGGTGAAGAGGGTCGCAACTCTGTTCGCACCCGTGACCCGCCGGCGACAGCATTCCTCCGGCCGCCCGCCGGCCGGCCCTCGTGCCTGAGCCGCTGCCCGCTACCCGTCCCCCCGAGCCGCGGCGAGCAGCTCCTCCGCGTGGGCGCGGGCCGTCTCGGAGTCCTCCTGGCCGGCCAGCATGCGGGACAGCTCGCGGATGCGCTCCTCGCCCTCGAGGACCTTCACGCCGGACCGGGTCACCGTGCCGTCGTTGGTCTTCTCCACCAGCAACTGCCGGTCGGCGAACGCGGCGACCTGCGGAAGATGGGTGACGACCACGACCTGCGCCGTCCTCGCGAGCCGCGCCAGCCGCCGGCCGATCTCCACGGCCGCCTTGCCGCCGACGCCCGCGTCGACCTCGTCGAAGAGATACGTCGGAACCGGGTCCGTCCCCGCGAAGACGACCTCGACGGCCAGCATCACCCGGGACAGCTCACCGCCGGACGCGCCCTTGGCGATGGGCCGCGGCGGCGCGCCGGGGTGCGGGGCGAGCAGCAGCTCGACCTCGTCCACGCCGGCCGGCCCGTAGGCGACCGGACGGCCGCCGACCTCGACGCCCTCCGGGTCCTCGGTCTGCCGGATCGCGAAGGACACGCGCGCGTGCGGCATCGCCAGCGACGCCAGCTCGGCCGTCACCGCGGCGGCGAACTGCCCGGCGGCCTCCGTGCGCGCGTCCGTCAGCGCCTGCGCCAGCCCGCCCAGTTCGGCTCGCAGCGCGTCCCGCTCGGCGGTCAGCTCGTCGATGCGTTCGTCGTCGCCGTCCAGTTCGGTGAGGCGCGCGGCGCTCTGCTCGGCCCAGGCGAGGACGGAGTTCACGTCCTGCCCGTACTTGCGGGTGAGCGCGGTGAGCGCGGCCCGCCGCTCCTCCACGGCCGACAGCCGCAGCGGGTCGGCGTCGAGGTCGTCGGCGTACCCGGCCAGCTCGCCGGCCACGTCGCCCAGCAGGATCCCGATCTCCCCGATCCGGTCGGCGAGCGCCGCCAGCGCCGGATCGTGCGACCTGACGGCCTCCAGGGCCCGCTGCGCGCCCGCGACGAGCGTGGCCGCGTCGATGCCCTCGGGGTCCTCGGGACTGGCGGCGAGAGCGGCGTGGGCGGCCGTGGCGGCCGACGACAGCGCCTCCGCGTGCCCGAGCCGCTCGGCCTCCTCCGCGAGCTCCACGTCCTCGCCGGCGCGGGGCTCGACGCCGGCGATCTCGTCGAGTCCGAAGCGGAGCATGTCGGCCTCCTGGGCCCGCTCACGCGCGCGCGTGACGATCTCCTCCAGCTCGCCGGCCACCGCCCGCAGCCGCCGGTAGGCCTCCGCGTACTTGGCGAGCGGCTCGGTCACCGCGTCGCCCGCGTACCGGTCGAGCGCCTGCCGCTGCCGGGACAGCTTCAGCAGCCCCTGCTGGTCGGTCTGCCCGTGCACGGCCACCAGCTCGTCCGCGAGCTCGGCGAGCACGCCCATCGGCACGCTCCGCCCGCCCACGTGCGCCCGTGACCGCCCTTCAGCGGAAACGGTACGGCTGATGAGCAGCGCCCCGTCGTCGAGTTCGGCCCCGGCCTCCTCGGCCCGGACCAGCACCGAGGAGTCGGCGGGCAGGGCGATCCGCCCCTCGACCACCGCCTTCTCCGCACCGATCCGCACCAGCGCGGGGTCGGCCCGCCCGCCCAGCAGCAGCCCGAGGCTGGTGACGACCATGGTCTTGCCCGCGCCCGTCTCGCCCGTGACCGCGGTGAACCCCGGCGACAGCTCGACGACCGCGTCGTCGATGACTCCGAGCGACCGTATCCGCATCTCCTCCAACACGGAGAAGACCTTACGAGGTCCGGCGGCGGAAGTGCGAGGCACCCTGTCACCCGCGCGGGTGGAGATGACCGATGCGTGTGCGAGAGCGACCGGCCGCTCACTCTCCGCGGCCGCCGCCGGACCACTGCGGATCGCGCCGGACCCGCCGCGACCTCAGTGCCGCGCGCCGCGCCACCCGGACACCGGCAGCGCGAACTTCGCCACCAGACGGTCGGTGAAGGAGGCGTGGTGCAGCCGCGCCAGCCGCACCGGCACGGCGCCCCGCCGCACCTCGACGCGGGCCCCCGCGGGCAGCTCGAAGGTCCGCCGCCCGTCGCACCACAGGACGCCGGGCGGGATGTGCGGCAGCAGCTCCACGGCCAGCACCGAGTTGGGCGAGGTCACCAGGGGCTTGGCGAAGAGCGCGTGCGCGCTGATCGGCACCATCAGCAGGGCCTCGACCTCGGGCCAGACCACGGGACCGCCGGCCGAGAAGGCGTACGCCGTGGAGCCGGTCGGGGTCGACAGTACGATGCCGTCGCAGCCGAACCCGGTGACCGGCCGCCCGTCGATCTCCAGCACGACCTCCAGCAGCTTCTCGGCGCCGGCCTTCTGCACCGCCGCCTCGTTCAGCGCCCAGTCGGTGTGCACGATGTCGCCGTTGCGGTGCACGATGACGTCGACGGTCATCCGCTCCTCGACCTCGTACGCCTTCGTCACCACCCGGTCGACGACCTTGTCCAGGTCGTCCCGCTCGGCCTCCGCGAGAAAGCCGACGGAGCCGAGGTTGACGCCGAGCATCGGCACCCCGGAGGCCCTCGCGAACTCCGCGCCGCGCAGCAGCGTGCCGTCGCCGCCCAGCACGATCAGCAGCTCGCACCCCTCGAGGCACTGCGGGGTGGCCTCGGAGACCAGCTCCACCGCGTCCGGCAGCGGCAGGTCGGCGGCCTCGTACTCGAGGACGCGCACCCCGATGCCCTCGCGCAGCAGCCCCTTGACGACCAGTTCGGCACTGCGGATGGCCGCCGGCCGCCCGGTGTGGGCGAGCAGGAAAACAGTACGAGCTCGGTTCAGAGTCACTGCGGCCCCTCCGCAACTGCACGGTCGACGTCGGCCGGGTCCAGGACCGGCGCCCCGGCCCGAAGCCACAGAAAGTACTCGACATTGCCCGACGGCCCGGGCAGCGGACTGGCGGTCACGCCGCGCACCCCGAGCCCCAGGTCCCACGCCTTCCCGGCGACCCCCCGCACGGCTTCCGCCCGCAGCTGCGGACTGCGCACGACGCCCCCGCTGCCGAGCCGTTCCTTCCCCACCTCGAACTGCGGCTTCACCATCATCACCAGGTCCGCGTCCGGCCCGGTGCACCGTGCCAGAGCGGGCAGCACCAGCCCCAGCGGGATGAAGGACAAGTCCCCCACGACAAGATCCACAGGCTCCCCATCGATCGCTTCAAGCGTCAACTCGCGTACGTTCGTACGGTCCTTGACGGTGACGCGTTCATCGCTCTGCAGAGACCAGGCGAGTTGTCCGTATCCGACGTCGACGGCGACCACGTGCGCCGCCCCGGCCCGCAGCAGCACGTCCGTGAACCCGCCGGTCGAGGCTCCGGCGTCCAGCGCCCGCCGACCCTTCACGACGAGCCCGCGCGGCACGAAGGCCTCCAGCGCGCCGGCCAGCTTGTGGCCGCCCCGGGACACGTAGTCGGGGTCGTCGGCGTCGACGGAGACGACGATCGCGGCCGCCGTCTCCACCTGCGTGGCCGGCTTGGTCGCGACGGCCTTGCCGACGGTGACCCGCCCGGCGGCGATCAGCTGTCCGGCGTGCTCACGCGAACGCGCGAGCTTGCGGCGGACCAGCTCCGCGTCCAGACGGCGACGTGCGACTCCTGCCACGTTCGGTTCAGCTCCTGTGTTGTCCGTACGGCGAATCAGGGGACGGGACCGGACGGTCTCGTCCGGGGGCGACGGTCGGACGACCGGCGGGACCCGAAGGCCCCGGGCGGGCGTCGAGCGCGGTGAGCGCGTCGCGCAGCCCCCGGTGTACATCCTCGTACACCTCGACGTGTCCGTCGGTGGCGAGGTGGTCGGCGTCGGCCAGCCGTGCCAGGTGCGCGTCCGTCTCGGCGTGACCGGTGGGGGTGCGCGGCACGCCGAGCGGGGCGGGGGCCGCCGGGTCGTGCTCCGGCTCCCGTTCGTCGGGCGCGGTCCGTGCCTGCGGCTCCGTCCCCGTCTGCGGCACTGTGTCGCTCATGCGCAGACGCTACCTCGAACGTCTGGGGTACCGTCGGTCGCCATGGCCACGATCGAGGAGTGCCGCGCCGCACTCGAGAAGCTCTCGGAGAACATGAGCCGCGCCGAAGGGGACGTCCGGGCGGCCGCGGCCCTGGACCGCTCGGTGAGCTGCCGGATCACCGACCTGGACGTCACGTTCGTCGGCCGGATGGCGGCCGGCCGGATCACCGTCCACGACACCCTTCAGGGTCCCCCTCGGGAGAAGGCCGAGATCCGGCTGACGATGACCGGCGACGACCTGGTCGCGCTGGTCGCCGGCGAGCTGAACTTCGCCAAGGCGTGGGGCTCCGGGCGGGTCGGGCTCGAGGCCGGCCTGCGCGACCTGTTCCAGCTCAGGAAGCTTCTGTAGCGGCCGCCGATGCGTCTGCGGCGACCGCCGCGACCGCCCGCCCGGCCCGCGCCCGCGTCTTCCGCGCCGCCGGCACCACGAGCGGCGTCCCGGTCTCCGGATCGTCGACGACCTGGCAGCGCAGCCCGAAGACCTCCTCCACCAGGCCGGCCGTGACGACGTCCTCCGGCGCGCCCTGCGCGACGACCTCGCCGCCCTTCAGCGCGATCAGATGGGTGGCGTACCGGGCCGCGTGGTTGAGGTCGTGCAGCACGGCCACGAGCGTGCGCCCGTGTTCCTCGTGCAGCTCGGCGCACAGGTCGAGGACGTCGATCTGGTGCTGGATGTCGAGGAACGTGGTCGGCTCGTCGAGCAGCAGCAGCGGGGTCTGCTGGGCGAGGGCCATCGCGATCCACACCCGCTGGCGCTGACCGCCGGACAGCTCGTCCACGTACCGGTCGGCCAGCTCGCCGACCCCGGTCCGGGCCATGGACTCGCGCACGACCCGCTCGTCCTCGGCCGACCACTGGCGCAGGATCCCCTGGTGCGGGTACCGGCCCCGTCCGACGAGGTCGGCGACGGTGATCCCGTCCGGTGCGACGGACGACTGCGGCAGCAGGCCCAGCGTCCGCGCGACCTTCTTCGCGGGCATCGACTGGATGACCTGGCCGTCGAGCAGCACCCGCCCCTGCTGGGGCTTCAGCATCCGCGACAGGGCCCGCAGCAGCGTCGACTTGCCGCAGGCGTTCGGGCCGACGATCACCGTGAAGGAGTGGTCGGGTATCTCCACCGACAGCTCTTCGGCGATGACCCGCTGGTCGTAGGCGAGGGTGACGTTCTCGGCGGACAGGCGGTTCACGGTGCTCCTTCGGTCGTTCGGCCCACGGCCTTCCCGTACAGGGGTGCTCTCCTCGCGTGCGGCGGCGCTCATATCCGGCCCGCCCTGCGCTCGGTGACGAGGAGCCACAGCAGGTACACCCCGCCCAGCACGCCGGTGACGACTCCCACGGGCAGCTGTCCGTCGCCGAAGAGCCGTTGCGAGGCCAGGTCGGCGGTGACCAGCAGGGCGGCGCCCATGCACAGGGACGGCACGAGGTTCGGCCCGGGCGAGCGGGTCAGACGCCGGGCGAGCTGCGGCGCGGTGAGCGCCACGAAGCCGACGGGGCCCGCGGCCGCGGTGGCGGCGGCGGTGAGCAGCACGGCCGCGACCAGCATCACCAGCCGCACCCGCTCCACCCGCACCCCCAGCGCGTGGGAGACGTCGTCGCCCATCTCCGTCATCCGCAGCCCGCGCGCGTGGGCGAGGACGAGCGGCACGAGCACACAGACCAGCGTGAGCAGCGGCCACACCTGCTTCCAGTCACGGCCGTCGAGGGTCCCGGTCATCCACACGACGGCGCGCGCCGCGTCGACGAAGTCGGCCTTGGTCAGCAGATAGCCGTTGACCGCCGTCGCGACGGCCGAGACGCCGATGCCGACGAGCACCAGCCGGTACCCGTGCACCCCCTGCCGCCACGCCAGCAGGTAGATGAGGGCCCCGGTCACCAGGCCGCCCACCAGCGCGCCGACGGTCACCTGGGTGGCGCTCCCGGAGAACAGCACGATCATGACGAGCGCGCCGGCCGTCGCCCCCTGCCCGAGCCCCAGCACGTCGGGGCTGCCCAGCGGATTGCGCGAGACGGCCTGGAACAGGGCGCCGCCGAGCCCGAGCGAGGCGCCCACGAGCAGCCCCACGAGGACCCGCGGCAACCGCAGTTCGTTGACGACGAACTCCTGTCCGGCGTCACCGTCGCCGAGCAGTGTCCGGACGACGTCACCCGACGAGATGGGGAAGTCCCCGGTGCCGATCAGCACCACGCTCGCGGCGAGCGCGGCCGCCACCAGCAGCACCACGACGACGAGCGCCCGCACGTCCAGCCGGACGGACAGCCCGCCCGGGCCGCGCAGCGCGCGACGGCCGCGAGAGGGCCTCCGCGCGGCCTCCCGCCCGGTCTTGTGCACGGTCTTCGGTGCGGTCTTCGGTGCGGACTTCTGCGCGGTCTTCACAGCTGGGCCGTCCTCCGCCGTCGTACGAGAAAGATGAAGACCGGGCCGCCGATGATCGCGGTGACGATGCCGACCTGGACCTCCGAGGGGCGCGCCACGACCCGGCCGAGGACGTCCGAGCCGAGCAGCAGCACCGGCGACAGGACCGCCGCATACGGCATGATCCAGCGCAGGTCGGGGCCGGTGAACGAGCGGACGACGTGCGGGACCATCAGGCCGACGAACACGATCGGCCCGCAGGCGGCGGTCGCGGCGCCGCTCAGCACGGTCGCGGCGAGCATCGACAGCGCCCGGGTTCGGGTGAGGTCCGCGCCGAGCGCCCTCGCCGTGTCGTCGCCCATGGCCACCGCGTTCAGCGGACGGGCGAGCACGAACGCGAGGAGCGTGCCGACCACCAGGAAAGGCAGCACCTGCCGCACGGTCCCCTCGGTCGCCGAGGACAGCGAGCCCACCGTCCAGAAGCGCATCCGGGCGAGCGCCGCCTCGTCCATGATCATCACGGCCTGGAGGTAGCCGTAGAGGGCGGCGCTGATCGCGGTGCCGGCGAGCGCGAGCCGCACCGGCGTGGCCCCGCGGCTGCCGCCCAGGAACCAGACCAGCACACCGACCGCCGCCGCACCGCAGAACGCGAACCACACATAGCCGTTCAGGCTCGTGACGCCGAAGAAGGTGATGGCGGTGACGACGGCCGCCGACGCGCCCGCGTTGATCCCGAGCAGCCCGGGATCGGCCAGCGGGTTGCGCGTCAGCGCCTGCAGCACGGCCCCGGACAGACCGAGCGCGGCCCCCACCAGCAGTCCCAGCACCGTCCGCGACAGCCGCTCGTCGACGACGACGTCCGCGTACGTCCCCGAATCCGCGAACAGCCCGTGCCAGACCTGGGCGACCGACAACTCCTTGGCGCCGACGGCGATGCTCGCCACCGTCACCAGCAGGAGGAGCACCAGGGCGGCGAGGAGCCCCGCGGCCCTCGACGCCGCCCGCCGGCCCGGGGGCACGGGGGCGGTCTGCGCACGCTGTTCGGGAACACTGTCGACCAACACCCAGTTAGGTTAGCCTACCCTCCCATCACCCTCGGGAGCCGGTGTCACAACCCCAGCCGCGCCAGCGCCTTCCCGGCGTCCAGCTCGCAGCCCCCTGCACCCGCGGCAGACCAGGCCGCCGCGCACAACGCCCGCAGCCCGTCCAGGTTTTCGCCCTCCCCCGACAGCTCCAGCCTCTCGGCGCCGGCGGCCGCCGTCCAGCCGCCGCAGCGGAAACCCCCGCCGTCCGCGGTGACGTCCGGCTGCCCGGTGAGCATCCCGCGCAGGTCGGCGTCGACGTACGTCGGCCGGTGCTGCGGCGGAGCCGCCAGCAGCTGCGCCCCGTCGGTGACCCCGGTGAGGACGAGCAACGAGTCGACCTCGCCGTTGAACGCACCCTCGATGTCCGTATCGAGCCGGTCCCCGACGACCAACGGCCGCTCGGCGCCCGTCCGCAGGATCGTCTCCCGGTGCATCGGGGGCAACGGCTTCCCGGCCACCTGCGGCTCGGCGCCCGTGGCGATCCTCACCACCTCGACCGCCGCCCCGTTGCCCGGCGCGATCCCCCGCCCGCTGGGAATCGTCAGGTCCGTGTTGGAGGCGAACCACGGCACCCCGCGCGCGACCGCGTACGAAGCCTCCGCGAACCGCCCCCACGCCAGATCGGGTCCGCCGAAGCCCTGCACCACGGCCGCCGGATCGTCGTCCGCGGACTCCACCGGCACGAGCCCGCGCTCGCGCAGCGCGACCCGCAGTCCCTCCCCGCCGATCACCAGCACCCGCGCCCCTTCCGGAACCTGCTCACTGATCAGCCGTGCCACCGCCTGCGCCGAGGTGATGACGTCCTCGGCGCGCGTCGGTATCCCCAGCTCCGTGAGATGGCCCGCCACCGCGTCGGGTGTGCGCAGCGCGTTGTTGGTGACATACGCGAGCCGCATGCCCCCCGCGCGCGCGGCGGCCAACGACTCGACCGCGTGCACGATCGCGTTCCCGCCCGCGTACACCACTCCGTCGAGATCGAGCAGCGCCGTGTCGTACGCCTCGCTCAGGGCCTGCCCACTGGCCTCGGGCCTCGTCCTGACGCTTCGGCTCATTCCGCATCGCTCCTCGTTCGCTGCCGCTTTCCCCCGATCATCCCGCATGCCGCCGACACACGTACGATGCCGGGATGAACTCAGCAGGTCACTCGGAAGCGACGGCGCCCCGAGGCCTGGAACTCACCCCGTTCCGAGGCCTGCGCTACGACCCCGACCGGGTCGGCAGTCTCGCCGCCGTCACCTCCCCGCCCTACGACGTGGTGGTCCGCCCCGACGGCCTGCACCACCTCCAGGACGCGGACCCGTACAACATCGTCCGGCTGATCCTCCCTCAGGCCACCAGCCCCGAAGTCCGCAACGAACAGGCCGCCGGCACCCTGCGGCGCTGGCTGGCGGAGGGCGTCCTGACGGCGGACGCCGAGCCCTCGCTGTACGTCTACGAACAGCGGCACGCCGACGGAATGCTGCAGCGCGGCCTCATCGGCAACCTGCGTCTCTCGGACCCGTCGGAGGGGGTCGTCCTCCCCCATGAGGACGTCATGCCGCACGTCGTCGCGGACCGCGCGGCGCTGATGCGGGCCACGCACGCGAACCTCGAGCCGCTCCTGCTCACGTACCGGGGCGGCGGCGCGGCGACGGAGACGGTCGACCGCACGGCCGCCGGCCCCCCACTGCTGTCCACCACCACGGACGACGGCTACAGCCACCGCCTCTGGGCGATCACGGACCCCGCCGACACGGCCCGCGTCCAGGCGGACCTCGCGCACCGTCAGGCCCTCATCGCCGACGGCCACCACCGCTGGGCGACCTATCTGCGCCTGCGCGCGGAGCACCCTTCGCCCAGCGCCTGGGACCAGGGTCTGGTCCTCCTGGTGGACACCGCCCGCTACCCCTTGCGCGTCCGCGCCATCCACCGCCTCCTGCACGGCCTGCCGGTCGCCGACGCGCTCGCCGCACTCGAGGGCCGGTTCCGCGCCCGCCGGCTCGACGTCGCCCTCCCGGAAGCCCTCGACGCCCTCGCGGACGCCACGACCGCGGGCAACGCGTTCCTGCTGGCGGGCGACGACGCCTTCCACCTCCTCGACCGTCCCGACGCCGCCCTCCTCGACCGCACGATCCCGGCCGACCGTCCCGAGGCCTGGCGAACCCTGGACGCAACGGTCCTGCACTCCACGCTCCTGGCGCACATATGGCACGTCCCCGAGGACGACCCGGCCCGCATCGCCTACATCCACGACGCGGCGGCCACGGTGCGCAAGGCACGACGCGACGGCGGCACGGCGGTCCTGCTGCACCCCGTCCGCGAGGAGGTCGTCCGCGACCTGGCCCGGCAGGGCGTCATGATGCCCCGCAAGTCCACGTCCTTCGGCCCCAAGCCCGCCTCCGGCCTGGTCCTGCGCGCCCTGGACGTCTGAGAACCGGTGCCCTGAACGCACGAAGGGGCGGGATCCGGTGACCCGGATGCCGCCCCTCAGCGCCGTCAACGACGCGCGCGCACGTCAGTGGTCGTCACGGTCGTCCTCGCGGTCGGCCTTCTCCGCGGCCGCGTCGTCGGCCTCGCCCGCCGCCTCGTCGACGCCCTCGTCGGTGTCGTCCTCGCTCCCGCTCTCGTCGAGAGCGTCGACGAAGTCCACCCCGTCCAGCTCGGCAAGCCGGTCGGAGGCGTCGGTGCTGCCGTCCCGGTCCGCCTCCACGGCCTTGGCGAACCACTCGCGCGCCTCGCCCTCACGACCGGCGGCGAGCAGCGCGTCGGCATACGCGTACCGCAACCGCGCGGTCCACGGCTGGACGGCACCGGCGGCCAGCTCAGGGCTCTGCAGCGTCACGATGGCCGCGTCCAGCTGCCCCATGTCGCGCCGGGCGCCGGCCGCGACGAGCCGCATCTCTACCTGTCCGGCCTTGTCGAGCTTGTTCACCTCGGGGGCGCCGGCCATGTCCAGGGCCTTCTCGGGCCTGCCGAGCCCGCGCTCGCAGTCGGCCATGACGGGCCACAGCTCCGCACTGCCGGTCATCCGCCGTGCGGCCCGGAACTCGGCGAGCGCCTCGCTGTACTTCTGGTTGGCGTACGCGGCGAACCCGCCCGCCTCCCGCACAGCGGCGACCCGCGACGCCAGGCGAAGGGCGATCTTGGAGTACGCGTAGGCGCGCTCGGGGTCCTCGTCGATCAGCCGCGCGACCATCACCAGGTTCTTCGCGACGTCTTCGGCAAGCGTCTTGGGCAGGCTCAGCAGCTCCTGCCTGACGTCCTTGTCGATCTCGTCGCCGGTGACGTCCTCCGGAATCGGCAGCCGCTTGATCGGCTCCCGGTCCCGGTCGCGGTCGTCACGGAATCGGCCTCCGCCGCCCTGCCGGTCGTCCCGTCCGCGGAAACCTCCGGCCGGCCGCCCACCGCGGTCGTCCCGACGGGGACCACGGTCGTCCCGCCCACGGAACCCACCGCGTTCCCCGCCCCGGTCGTCCCGCCGGCCGAAGCCCCCACGGTCGTCCCGCCGGTCGTCCCGCCGGTCATCGCGTCGCTCGTCCCGACGGAACGAGGGACGGTCACCGCGATCGTCACGCCGATCGTCGCGCCGGTCGTCACGACGGAAGGCCGGACGGTCACCGCGGTCGTCCCGCCGGAACGCCGGACGGTCCCCACGATCATCCCGGCGGTCGTCACGCCGGAACGCCGGACGGTCCCCACGATCATCCCGGCGGTCGTCACGCCGGAATGCGGGGCGGTCGTCACGGCGGTCATCGCGGCGGAACGCGGGTCGGTCGCCACCACGGTTGTCGTCCCGACGCGGGGCGGGCCGGTCGCCGCGGTCGTCCCGGCGGAACGCCGGACGGTCCCCACGGTCGTCCCTGCGCGGCCCACGGTCGCCCTCACGCCGATCGTCCCGGCGGTCGTCCCGACGACCGCCGAAGCCACCACGGTTGTCGTCCCGACGGAAGGCCGGACGGTCACCGCGGTCGTCACGGCGGTCGTCACGCCGGAATGCGGGGCGGTCGTCACGGCGGTCATCGCGGCGGAACGCGGGTCGGTCGCCACCACGGCTGTCGTCCCGACGCGGGGCGGGTCGGTCGCCACCACGGTTGTCGTCCCGACGGGGGGCGGGCCGGTCGCCGCGGTCGTCCCGGCGGAACGCCGGACGGTCCCCACGGTCGTCCCTGCGCGGCCCACGGTCGCCCTCACGCCGATCGTCCCGGCGGTCGTCCCGACGACCGCCGAAGCCACCACGGCTGTCGTCCCGACGGAAGCCACCACGGTTGTCATCGCGGCGATCGTCACGACGGTCGTCGTCGCGACGGAAGCCACCGCGCTCGCCCCGCTCGCTGCGGCCGGCGGAACCCCGGTCGTCGCGACGACCGTAGCTCCCACGGTCGTTGTCACGGCGGTCGTTGTCGCGGCGGAAACCACCACGCTCACCACGGTTGGCGCCGCGGTCGCCGCGGTCCCCACTGTCCCGTCGCCGCTGGTCGCGCTCCGGTCGGTCGTCGGGAGAGTTGGTGGACATCGGTGACTCCTGTCTTCGGTACCACAAACATTGTAAAAACAAAAGGACCCCTGGTCCCAGCTGAACGCTGGGACCAGGGGTCCTTCCAAAGATTGTTCGGCGGTGTCCTACTCTCCCACAGGGTCCCCCCTGCAGTACCATCGGCGCTGTGAGGCTTAGCTTCCGGGTTCGGAATGTAACCGGGC